>JBCAXP010000088.1:0-13441 GCA_038533995.1 Pseudomonadota bacterium | reverse complement strand
GCTGGCCGACAGCAGGTGGTAGCCGGTCGCCTCGAACGCGGTGCCTTCGACTTCGACGCTTTCACCTGGAACCCCGGCCCCATCGCCGCGAGCGACAGCGCCAGCCTCGTAGTGCAGGCAGAGGTGAAGGACACCGGCGCCTTCCAGGCAACCGCCGAGGTCAGCGTGTCGTTACTGAACGATCCGGATTCGACACCGGGCAATGGTCTTGCCAGCGAAGACGATTACGCCCAGCGCGCCACCAACCCGGTCGGCGGCGTGCATGACAGTGACGGTGACGGAATTTCCGACGCCGACGAAACCGGTATCTACCTGACCAATCCGAACAGCGCCGACAGTGACGGCGACGGGGTCGAAGACCGCGTCGAGATCCTGGTGGCCGGCGACGGTTCGCTCGCGAACAGCCCGGCGAGCCAGGTGCTGTTCGTGAACGCCAACGCGCCGGCGGGCGGCGACGGCTCGAGCTGGAGCCAGGCGCTGCGCACCAGCGCCGAAATTGCGCCGCTGCTGAGCAGCGGCTCCGCCGTTGACCCGGTTTACGTGTTGCTGAGCGCTGACGACAACGCGCGCTACGCACCACTGACGGTTACGCAAAATCACATTGTCGTCGCCGGTGCGCGCGCGGATGGCAGCGCCCTGGTGCCGGGCCGTGGCTTCGCTACTTTCGATGCGCAGGGAAACAACCAGCCGGCCTTCACGATCAGCGGCTCCGCTCCGGCGCACCTGGTTAACGTGTTGCTGACCGGCGGCCAGCCCGCAGGGCAAGGCGGTGGCCTGCGCGTGGAAGGCGCCGCCGACGCGTACGTTCATGACAGCATCATGGCCGGCAACGATGCCGGACAGGAAGGCGGCGGCTTCTCGGTGCTGTCCGGCGCCAGCCTGTCGCTGACCGACACCATGGTGTCGAGCAATACTGCTTACGGCCAGGGCGGTGGTGGTGGCTACGCCCAGGGCGCGCTAACGGTGCGCAACAGCATCATCGCCGACAACATCCAGTGGTCTGGCGGCGGACAGCCCGGTGGCGGTGGCCTCGCCCTGCGTGGCAACAGCGCGTCGGAAGTCAGCGACAATCTCATACTGGCCAACTTCAGTGTGGCAGACGGCGGCGGCATCCACGCAAACCTGATCAACGGCAACACACTCATCCATAACAACCTGTTCGTGGGCAACTCAAACATCGATGGTTTCGGCGCGGGACTGCACGCAGACGGCATAAACCTTGGGCCAACTCTCACCATCAGTTCCAACACGGTTGCCCTGAATCAGACGGTGAACAACCTGAGTGGCTTCGACCAGGTCGCCGGCGGCATAGACCTGTGGACCAATGCCGACAACGTGCTCGTCACCAACAACATCGCGTGGGACAACGTTGACGACGACGGCACGCCGGAAAGCACGGACAATTTCATCCAGCGCGGCGCGTCCTCCACCGCGAGCAACAACTTCGAGGACTTTGCAGGCGCGGGCCTGAACGGCGACATCGACGTGGACCCGGTGTTCATCGAGAGTTTCTACCTGCACCAGGCAAGCTCCGGCTCGGTGGATGCCGGCAGCACCACGGCTGCAGCCGCTGGCCTTGATGCTCCTTACACCACTGACGTTGCCGCGAGCGGTGACGTCGGCACGCTCGACCAGGGCTTTCACTACACGGAGCGCTCCACCGGCATTGCCGACAACGTGGAGATGGTTACCGCCTACTGCCGCGACGTGTGGATCGACGAAAACGTGACGCTGATTATTCGCCCGCGCTGGGGCGCCAAGCCCATTGGGCCGGGCCACAAGGTCGCAGTACTTTACACCGGCGGGCAAAGCACAACCGTGCTCAGCATTACTGCCCTGCGCCCGGCCGGCTCAGACTCGGCCCTCGCCGCCGATCAGGGCGACGGCACCTACCGCGTGCTGCTTGCCAACTCCGGGTTGTCCGGCACGGTGAATTTGAGCGTCATCGTCGACGACGTCGGTGGCGGCACGCTTGACGTGGACCTGTCGGATGCTGAGGTCGGCGCTTGCGACGTGGACAGCGGTCGCGAACGGTTCATCCAGCGCAATCCCTGGCTGCAGATACCGTTCTAGTCTCATTCGCGGCGAGACGCCGTTCCCACAATCGCTCTAATATTTTCGGAACTGGTTTGCTGCGTGCACCAGCTCCCGCGCCATGCCGGGATCGAGCGGCGAGTGTGCGCCGTTGGGCACAATCGTGAGCGTCGAGGCAGGCAGCGCCTTGTGCAAATCCCACGCGTAGGCTGACGGGCAGATCAGGTCGTAACGGCCGTTCACCATGTAGCACGGGATGTGGGCAATCTTGTCGGCGTTGTCGAGCACGAAGTTGTCGGACTCCAGGAAGAACCCGTGGCGGGTGAAGTGCGACTCGATGCGCGCCAGGGGCAGCACGCGGCCGTCGTCCTGCATGTGGTCCGGCTCGTCGGGATCTGGCAGAAACACGTTCATCGATCCTTCCCAGCGGCTCCATGACTTTGCCGCCGCCAGCGCCTCCTCGGTGTCATCGCTGTCCAGCAGGTCGCAGTACGCCTTCAGAATATCGTCGGCGCCCGCCACCGGCGCCACGTACCGCTCCCATTCGTCCGGGAACACCTTGGCGGCGCCGTGCGGCTTGTGTATCCAGTCGATCTCTGACTGACGGCCTAGGAACACGCCGCGAATGATCATGCCGGCGACCGACGTCGGGTGCTTGATTGCGTAGCACAGCGCGAGCAGGCTGCCCCAGCTGCCGCCCATCACGATCCAGTCGTCGAAGCCGAGCGACACGCGTAGCTTCTCCAGGTCTTCGACGATGTCCCAGGTCGTGTTCTCGGCAATCTCCGCGTACGGCGTGCTGCGGCCGGCGCCGCGCTGGTCCACGAGAATCTGTCGGTAGTGCTTCGGATCAAAGAAACGCCGGTAGCCAGGCATGATGCCAACCCCGGGACCGCCGTGAAGAAACAGGGCAGGGCGCCCCTCCGGGTTGCCGGCCTCCTCGTACACAATGGTGTGCAGGTCCGACACCTTGAACGTGTTGACGCTGTTCGGCTCGATGGGCGGGTACAGGATGTCGTCGATCGCGGCGTTATCAGACATGGCGGTGGCTCCCGTCAGCGTGAGTTGTAGTGCCGAAGGCGTTCGGCGCGCGAACCTCAGGCAGAGGCGCGGGCGGGCACGCCGTCGCGCCGGTTGATTTCGCCGGCAAGCGCGAGATAGGCCAGCGCGCCGCGCGAGCTCTTGTCATGCAGGAGCACCGGCTTGCCGAAGCTCGGCGCCTCGGCGAGACGCACGTTGCGCGGAATCACCGTGGAGTACACCTGCCCCGGAAAATGCTGGAGCAGCTGGTTGGAAACCTCGTTCGCGAGGTTGTTGCGCGGGTCGAACATGGTCCGCAGGATGCCGGCCAGTTCGAGTTCGGGGTTCACCGCTGCGCGTATCTGCTCGATCGTGTCGATAAGGCCGGTCAGGCCCTCAAGCGCGTAGTACTCGCACTGCATGGGAATCAGCACGCCGTTGGCAGCGGTGAGCGCGTTCACGGTGAGCATGTTCAGCGCTGGCGGGCAGTCGATCAGGATGTAATCGTAGCGGTCGGCAATCGGCTCAAGGGCGCGGCGCAGGCGCGTCTCGCGGCCGAACTCGTTGATGAGCCCCACCTCGGCGGCCGTCAGCGTGTCGTTGGCTGGCATCAGCTCGAAGCCGCCTTCCTCCACCGGCACGATGGCGGCGTCAGCGTCGGCCTCGCCGAGCAGCACCTCGCACGTGGACAGGGTGAGCTCGTGCTTGTTGATGCCGCAGCCCATGGTGGCGTTGCCCTGCGGGTCCATGTCGATGAGCAGCAGCCGGCGCCGGGTGGCGGCCAGCGACGCGGTGAGGTTGACGCCCGTGGTCGTTTTGCCCACGCCGCCCTTCTGGTTGGCTACTGCGATTATTCTTGTCATCGGACGACTGAGGTTATCAAGCTTTGACCAGCCTGACCAAGTGCCGCTCCGAGTCCAGGCCGGGCACCACGATCCGCTGAACCTCGTCGACCCGCCAGTCCGGGGCCTGCTCGGCCAATTCGGCCAGCTCCTCGTCCGGGCGGGCGCCCTTCATGGCAACGATGCTGCCGCCTTTCGCGCACAGATGGCCGCTGGTGGCCACGATGCGCGCCAGCGGCGCGTAGGCCCGGCACACCACGGTGTCGAAGGGCTCCGCCGGGGCGTAGTCCTCGGCGCGGGACTGCACGACCTCAACGCTACCAAGCCCGAGTGCTCCCACCGCGTGGGTCACAAAGCGGGTTTTCTTGCCGTTGGTATCGAGCAGCGTGAAGTGGCGCGAGGCGTCGCAGAGCGCGAGCGGAATGCCTGGCAGGCCGGCGCCGGTGCCGACGTCCACGACCCGGCCGCCACGCAGCCAGGGATGCACCGACAGGCTGTCCAGCAGGTGCAGCGGCACCATCTTTGCCGGGTCGCGTACCGCCGTGAGGTTGTACACCCGGTTCCACTTGGACAGGAGGCCGACGAAGTCCAGCAGCCTGCCCGCGAGGTCCTCGCCGCCGGCGATGCCGAGGGCAGCGAGGCCGTCTTCCAGTTGCTTCCGGTCAGGCTCGCTCATCGTTCAATCCAATCGCGGCAGGGATGCCGCTCCTACGGAATCACACGCCGATGCGGCATCTATTCCCCGGCCGCGACGCGATACCGTAGGAGCGGCATCCTGCCGCGATTCCCTAGTATTTCCCGACAGCGTTCAGGAACCAGCCCTTGTGGTCGTAGTCCAGGTTCGCGAGGTTGTCGGAGAAGTCGGTGAAGTTGTAGCCAATGCCGAGCTTCAGGTGGTCGCCGAAGTGACGCTCGATGCCCGCGAGGTAACCCTGGCGCGTGCTCTTGGCCTCGTCGACTTCCAGCGCGCGGTACTCGAGAATGCCATCCCACTTCCGAATGAGGTGATAGCGGGCCCGAATCGCGGCAAACGATGTCGTGCTCTCGTACCAGTCGCCGCTGCTGCGGCTTTCGCGCAGGTCGCCCTGGCGCTGCGCGAGCTTGGCGCCTATCTCCCAGCGCCGGCTCAGGCGGTAGATGCCTTCCAGCGACGCGATGAGCGACCGCTGGTCTGTGCCAGTATTGATCTGGTACAGACCCGGTAGGTCGTACAGATACGTGACCTTGCCCAGCAGGTTGAGCCGGTCGTTGTCGATGGGTCGGTACGCAATGCCGATGCCGGTTTCGAAGAACGTAGCATCACCCTCAGACGTCTGCTGGTCGGCAGTGTCCGAGAAGTTGGCCCTGGCCAACAGCGTGAAGCCGTTGCCAAACTTCCAGTCGAAGCGGTTCGACGAGAGAACCTGGCGAAGGTCGGAGATGCCGTTGTCGTTGCGGTACTCCACCTTGCTGGACCAGCGCAGGTCGTCGTTGTGATAGCCAACGGTGATACTGCCCGCGTCGCGATCGATCAGGCCGGCAAGGCCTTCGAGCAGGCCGGACTGCGCGGCGAGTCCGATGGTCCAGCCGCGCTCCAGCGCGAAGTCCAGGCCAAACACGTGGCCAATACCTGAATAGCCTTCCTCTTCGACGAACTGCATTTCGCTGAACAGGCTGGCCTGGTTGGAAATCTGCCGGCGTTGGCCAACGGACACCTGGCTGCCGCTGCGATTGGCGGTGCGGTCCGTGGAGTGGGTGTACGTACCGTAGATCGACTGACGAGCGTTGATCTGGTGATCCAGCGTCATCCTGACGCCTTCGCCACGATCGCCACTCGACACCTCACCCTGCAGGTTGGTGTGGTCGCTGATGTTGAAGCGGGCACCCACAGAGAAGAGGTTGTTGTCGTCGGTGCGCCGTTCGAGCCTGGCGCGCTCAGCCGCACTGGCGGTGCCGGCGTCCAGCGAATTGTCGAGCGTGAACTGGCCGGTCGCAAACAGCTGCGTGCGGCCGGACAGGTCGTAGCTGTAGCGAAGTGCCGCGACGCTGATGTCGCCGCTTGCGCCGGAGCCCGTGTTCAGCTCGGTCTCGCTGTAGCGGTACTCCGCCGACAGGACGCTCTTGTCGCCGATCGAAAGATCGGCCTGCACACTCGCGCGCGTTTCGTCGGCACCGAGGTCCTGCTCGATGCTGCTGTAGCGGCCGGCCACGTTCAGGTGGCTGCCGATCTCGCCCATGATCTCGCCGCCAAGTTCCTGGGTGTCGAGGTTACGGTCGAGGCGCGAGGTAGAGTAGCCGGCGTCGGAATCCCGGAACCAGCCGCCCACGATCCATTCGCTGTTGGTGTTCAGCATCTCCTTGAAGTTGAGACGACCCTCCAGGGCGAGCGCGTCGCCTTCCCGGTCGGGCACCGCGGCGCCGGTATCCACAAAGCTCAGGCCGCCATCGTCTGAGCGGAAGCGCGCCGCCTGGTTCGCCTCGGTGGAGGCGATCTCGGCCTTGAGATAGGTGCCGCGCGCTGCCTGCAGGGTCACGTCAACACCCGTGAGGCCGTAGTCTTCGCCCGAGCGGGCTTCGTCAACGTACGTACCGCCAATGGCAAAGTGGTCACCCAGCCAGAGTTTGCCGCGCGCGCCCGTCGTGAGCTGGTTGGTATCAAAGCCGGTCGGCACGTACTCGTAGTCGACCAGCAGGAATACGCGGTTGCCGTCGAGCGGCGAGTCTTTCACGAGCGACGCGCCGAACAGGTCGGCGACCTGCGCCAGGGGCCTTGCAAGAATGATGCGGCCCTGGATTTCGTCCACCTCGTAGTCGACGCCGCGCGTGAGTGCAACGTTCTCGATCACGCGGTTGCTGTCGCGATCGCGCACTTCGATTTTGGCTTTCTCCGAGCCCGGCAGAATGTCGCGGTGCCTCAAGTAGAACAGGCTGCCGCCGGTGCCCGTGAACTCGGTGTGTCCGAGGGCGGTCTGCGTTTCCGAACCAAACACGATCGCATCGAGCTTCGGCGCGCCGAGCTCGGTGGTCTTCGTGCTGCGGTAGTGCACCTTGCCGCCGTATAGGCTGCGGTTGTACTGCGCAAACTCGGTACCGGTGAGGTCGGTGTGGTAGTTGCCCCACAGCGCTTCGGACTTGTCCCACTCGGCGCGCACGTAAAGCCGCCCCTGGCTGTTGGTGTCGGCAATGGTCGTGGAGTCGTCGCCGTACACCGGGTAATAGCGGTCCGGATCGAGGCGGCGGAACACTTCGCGCGGATTCTTCTGGTCGATGTTGCTGACCAGGTCGCTGAGCTCTTCCTCGGTCGTGTCGAGCTGCGCGGTGACGAGGTATTTGCCCTTGATCTTGCCCTTGAGATAAAGCGCGACGCGGCCCTCGGTGAGCGTGTCCTCGGCATAACGGTCGTCGGCCGACAGCGGCTCGACGCTGCCGCTCAGGTCGTTCTCGCTCCACGTGAGATCAGCAAGGGCCACCATGAACATGTACTTGCCGGTAACGTTGGCGGGCACGTCAGTCTGCTCGACGACGCGGCCGCTCGTATCGGTAAAGCCTACCTGCAGGTTGTGCTGGCCGGTCGGCAGCAGGTACTCGACCGTGAAGTCACCGTTGACATCCATCGGCATCGGCTTGCCGCCGATCACGAGACCCGCGTGGTTGCCCACATCGCGGCCGTGCAGGCGCACCCGGCTGCCGCGCATGGGAATGTTCTGCTGCACGAGCTGGTTGGTGCCGTAGATCTGCTGCAGCGCTTCCGCCGAATCCTGCGCGTTCCACGCGGTAGCCAGCTCCCGGGATTCCCTGACGGTTTCCAGGCTGACGTCCGGCACCTCGATTTCCTGGCGCACGCCGAGGAAGTTTTCGGCCTCGTCGATGGACAGCGTGACCTCTTCTTCCATCGTGCGCTCGGTGTCAACGAGGCGCACGTCAGCCGGCACGTCCAGGGACACCACCTGGCGGTCGCCGGTGATGCGCAGCTCGACCCGCCGGTTGCGCGCGCGGCCCTCGGGCGTGGCGTTGCTGACGACCGGCTGGCGATCGGCCATGCCGACCGTATCCACCTGCGACTCCGGAAGCCCAAGAATGCCTGCGACGTAGTTTGCAACGCTGCGCGCGCGGGCCTCGGAAAGCACCTGGTTGTTCGCAAACTCGCGGCGGTTCCTCGGCGCAATGCGCACGTTGTCGGTGTGGCCAGCAGCGTGGATGCGCACGTTGGTGGCGTCTACCCACTGGTTCGCAATGCGTTCCAGCTCGGCGCGATCTTCGGCGCTTAAATCAATGCGGCGGGTGCCAAACTTGGGCGTCAGCGTGTACTGCTGGCTTTGCTCACGCCGGTCCCTGTCCGGCGGACGGAACACCAGCACGTTGCCGTGTAGCGGGCCATCCGTTCCGGTCTGCAGCGCAATCGTGCCATCGCCGTCTTCCCCAGCGGGCGGCGTGGCCGCACGCCTGAGCGGCGTTGCCCGGTTGTCCTCGAGATCTTCGTCATCGAGCAGGGTGAAACGCGAGAACGCCGTTTCGTCCACGCGGCCCTCGGCGTCGTAGGCACGTACGTGGTAGCGCAGCACCTCGCCGTCTGCGAGGTTCTCACCGCCCGGCCAGCGCACTTGGGCAAAGCCGGCAAGGTCGACCGGCAGCACCGCCAGCGGGGTGACGCGGTCTTCGTCGGTGTCGCGGTAAATCACCAGTTCCATGCGATCCATGAACGCGGAGTAGTTCGTGTACACGTGGAACTCGATCGACGACGTGCGGCCGCCCACTACGCGCACCTGCGCCGGACCGGTCACCGACAGGCGCGGATCCATGGCAGCAGGATCTTCGGTGGCCCACAGCGCGCCGCCCTCCTGCAAGCCCACTACGAACTCGCCGCTGACGTCGACGCGGCGGCCGTCTGCGGCGTAGTGCGTGTCGTCCGGCGACGAGCGTCGCGCTTCCAGGCCGGTCAGCATGCGCACCGCGTAGCCGGCCTCGACCTCGCAGTCTTCCTGGCCGCATACCCGCTCTTCATCAGCCGGTGGCGGCGCATCGCGACTGGCGACAATTTCAAAGTCGACGTCGCGGATCATTTCCTCACCGAGGAAGCTCTTCAGCGCGAGATACACACGCAGCGCGCGTTTTTCGGCGAGTTCACGGTTGTACACCGCATCGGCAAACGCCACCCTGCCGGCACCCGGCACCGCTTCTGGCGCACCCTCGCCGCGCATGGTCAGCACCACGCGACGGTTCTGCGCGCGGCCGGCCGCCGTGGCGTTGGTTGCCACCGGCTCGTCCGGTCCGGCGCCGCGCACGATAACGCGCGACTGATCCACGCCGAGCGCCTGTGCCACGTATTCGCCAACCGTTGAAGCACGCGCCAGTGACAGCGCGTAATTGTCGCGGTACTCGTTGCGATGTTGCGGAGCGATGCGAACGTTGTCTGTGTGTCCGGTCACTTCGATAGCGACGTTCTCGACACCGCGCCATTCGCGAATGATGCGATCCAGCGCCTCGCGGTCACCGCCCTTGAGCGTTGCCTTGCGCGTGTCGAAGCGCGGCGTCAGTGAGTAGTCCTTGAACGTAGCCTCAGGCGGCGGCGCCGGCCGCTCGCCCTCGTTCAGCGCGGCGTTACCTTCGATGCGGATAATGCCGCCACCGGTCGCCCGCAGCCGATCGGCAAACTGCTGCATGACACGCAGGTACTCCGGGCGTACCTGGTCAGAGTTGCTGTTGAAGAACACTTCGCTCAGCTTGACCTCGACGGTCTGGCAGCACACGTCGTCATACGGCAGGCGTACGCCAAAGTCGAAGCGGTTCATCAGGCCGCGCGTGATGCGCCTGACACGCGGGTTCTCCGTCGTGAACTCAGAACCCGCCGGCAGCGTCGAGGGGTCGACCTTCACGATGAAGTTGCGCCCGCGCTCCATGAAGCCGCCGTCAACGGCCGCGATGTGGTAACGGCCGTGCTGGTCGGTTTCGATGAGCAGGCCCTCGACGGTTGCCAGGCGCACGCCCGGGATGCCTTCCTCGCCTTCGTCCTGCCAGCCGTCGCCATCCGCGTCCGCCCACACCTTGCCGACGATGGTGGTCTCGTCGAAGTCGGGGTCGGAAACGATGGTGACGGTGGCCGACCCGGTGTTACCCACAACAACGCCATCGAAAAGAGGTTCGGCGCTGTTGACGTATTCACCCTGCGTGACGCCAGCGCCGGCAACGAGCGCGTAGCTGACGATGAGCGTTTCGCCGCGGTCAATCTCGATGCCGTCGAAAATCAGCGGCCGCCCGCCGCTGACGGTGACGTCCGTCGGCTGGCCGTTTACGCGCACGGAGCCGTCGAGGTACGTGAAGCCGGCGGGCTGCGTGTCTCGAATTTGCGCACCGACCAGGTCGATCGCCCCGTTGTTCGTTAGCGAAATGCTGTAACTGACGACGCCGCCCGGCACGGCGGTCACGGGGCTTACGTTTTTCTCGACAAGAATCGACGTGGGGCCAACCACCACCGTCACCGTGGCCATGTCGGTGCCGCCAAGCGGATTCTCGATGGTGTAGGTAAAGGTGTCGGTGCCTTCGAAGCCAGGATCCGGCGTGTAAACGAGGAAGTCGTCAGTCGGGTCGAGCGGCGTGCCGTTGTCGTCAAGAACCACTGTGCCGTTTGGCGGATCGGTGAAGCCTGTAATGGTAAGCGGCCGGTCTTCGGGATCGGTGTCGTTATCGAGCACCGGGATAGTCACGGGGGTGTCCGTATCGGTAGGCACAAAGTCGTCCACCGCGCCGGGCATCTGCCGCGGCGGGGTATCGATGGAGTCCTGGTCGTCTTCGTCAGGGTCGTTGTTGCCCGGCGTGGAATCCGGATCGAACTGGTCGGAGCGCGTGACCTCGGCCGTGTTCTCCCACGGCCCGGTTTCGTTGACCACGGTCAGAATGGTGAGCGCTGCGCTGCCGCCCGCCGGAATGTCCGGCACGGACCAGATGCCGGTGGCCGGGCTGTAGGCGCCGTTACCGTTGTCGCCCTGGAAAGAGAAGCCTGCAGGTATGCGGTCGGTTACCTCGATGCCGCTCGCGTCGTCCGGCCCGGCGTTGTTAACCGTCAGCGTGAACACCTGCGAATCGCCGACCACGGGAATGGCAGACGAGGCGGTCTTTTCGATAGACAGGTCCGCTTCCCCGAAGTCCTCGAACGTAACGTCATGCAGCGACATCGACTGGAAGCCGGGGTTGTCGATAGCGATTGGGTTGCTGTAGACGATGGTGATGCGCTGAATGCCCGCCTGGCCGAAGATAAACGTTGCCGTGCCGTCCGCCGAATCGGAGGGTGCGCCGGGTGCGCCAAGGCCCTCGACGGTGTTGTCATTCAGGATGCCGTTCTCCGTGCCCGACACGATCAGCGTCGGGTTAACCACGCCGTCGAACGTCAGCGCGGTGACCTGCACGCGATCCGTGAAGCTGACTGCCGCGTCGAGGTCGAAGATGGAAAAGCGCACGTCCGAGACGCCCGCCGGGTAGCCCTGGAAATCAATCGTCAGGGTGATCTCGGGGTTCGTGCGGTCATCGTAGTTGGTCGCCATGTACAGCGACGACTCCGGTGGCACCAGGCCGCCGGTGTTGAGGGCGTTGATGCCCGGTGAGGAAATCTCCGGAGCACCCGGCTGTTCGAACAAACCATCCGTGTTGCCGGAGAACGAGAACGTGACGCTACCAACGCCGAGGTCTCCGCCGGAATAGGTTTCACTTAAGTTGGCGGTGCCCGTGGGATCCCACGTAAGGTTGTCCCAG
This sequence comes from Pseudomonadota bacterium, assembly GCA_038533995.1. GTDB lineage: Bacteria > Pseudomonadota > Gammaproteobacteria > Steroidobacterales > JBCAXP01 > JBCAXP01. The sequence goes on along the minus strand of JBCAXP010000088.1, from coordinate 1,823 downwards.
TCGACGACTTCAGCGTGAGCTGCCTGCACTGTGCAAAGCAGTGCCAGGAATGTCGGAAGGAACAGCCGCCCCTGCCCGGTGAAACCACGCCGGGCCGCGGCGTACAAAAGGTGTAACCTGCGCATTCAGTCTCTCCCCCAAACCGGCTGGACAGTTGCCGTTACGACGCAACCTTGCGTCGCTTTACCCCCCCGCGCCCACTTGTTGTTTTTGGGGCCCCGTTGCGGGCGGATTGGTGGCCGGTTAATTGCAGCTGTGCGACGGGCCCCCGCCCTGTACACACAGTTTGGCCGATACCTTATGTCAACCGCAGCGCAAGGACAATGGTAAACTGGGTTACAAGCACAATTTTATGTGTTGTATTTGCTGCGAAAAATCACCAACTCGTCTACGATAGGAAACCGGAAGGCAGTCCGTTGCCACGTGTCAACAACAATTAACAAACGCCTTCCGGGACGGTCGCCAGTTTCCTTGCCGCCAACGCAGCGAGCAAGTGTCTGAAAAGGCGACCTCGTTAGGGACGGACTTACGGGCACAAATGCGCCCGGGGGGAGTTATGAAAAGGTTTATTCCATGGCGCGCCGCCGTGGGTCTCGGTCTCATGCTGACGGCCATTGTCGCCATCGCAACGACACCGGGACTGCGGCCCCGCCTGATCATCACGGATGTGTTCCCGGATCGCGATGTCGAAGAGCTGACAATTCTCGGTACCGGCTTTCAGCCGGACGATTCCACGGGGGCGCCGCTCGTTGTGCTCGGCACACAGCGCCTTGATGTGTTGCAGTTTGACGATGGCTACATGCGCACCACGCTGCCATCCAGCATTCTTGACGGCGACCATCGGCTGGTTATCGACCTGAGAAAGGTCAGTGCTTCCTGCTCCAAGCATGTCTTCCAGTGCAGCGAATGCGACGGCAAAGTCACACGCATGACGCTGCGGTACACCGGCGCGCAACCGGTGTACGTTGTCGCGGAGCAAAAGTCGCCGCGACGGGTTCTCTTCAACGGCCTGGTGGGACAGGGTGATCAGTTCGAACTGGTTGGCGCCGCGCCTGACGGCACGATGCGGGACGAAATTCGCCTGCACGTTAACGGCACCATGCGCACTGACATTCACACGAGCTGCTCCTCGCCGATCGGGCCGGGACAGCAGTACGACGACTTTTTCGTCGTACGTGCGCGCAGCAAGTTTGGCGGTGCGATCTGCCCGGTCATTCCGCGATCGACTGCGCTCGACGCGAATGACTTTCTCTCTGGTACGGCGGCCGGTCGCGATGACTGGGGCCCGCTCCCGGACGACGACGCACTGCTGCCTGCCCTGCGCGGCATGGACGGCCACTACGACACGGTCGACACGAGCTCTACCGACTTTCCGCGGCCACGGCCGCAGCCATGCCTCATCGTCTACGACCTGACGCTCGGCGCAGAAGGACCGCCCGGACCCGAGGGACCGCCTGGACCGGAAGGTCCTCCAGGAGCGCCCGGACCTCAGGGCGACCCGGGACCCGAGGGGCCGCGAGGACCTCGCGGTGACCAGGGACCGGCCGGCGGGCCAGGGCCACAGGGTGACCCGGGTCCGATGGGCGATCCTGGTCCTGAAGGGCCGGCTGGGCCTCCGGGACCGGAGGGGCCGGAAGGTCCTCCTGGACCGCCGGGAGATCCCGGACCGGCTGGCGACCCCGGACCGGAAGGACCTGAAGGTCCCGCTGGACCAGAGGGACCCGAAGGCCCGGCTGGACCGGCAGGTGACCCCGGACCGGAAGGACCTGAAGGTCCCGCTGGACCAGAGGGACCCGAAGGCCCGGCTGGACCGGCAGGCGATC
>JBCAXP010000087.1:0-13442 GCA_038533995.1 Pseudomonadota bacterium | reverse complement strand
CACCAGCTCAGCGCTCCATACCATGGCAACGCCGACTAACAAGCCTCCCGCCGGGCAGTCGCCCGGTAGCTTCAAGGCGAGCATCGATACGGACGGCGTCAAGGCGCGTGGCCTTCGCCAGATGAAACTCGTCGCCACCGGTCTGCTGCTGCTGATGGCGTCCGTTTTCACCGCGACCTTTTTCGTGCCAAGCGATCCGGCGTGGCTCGGTTACCTGCGCGCGTTCACCGAGGCGGCCATGGTCGGCGCGCTGGCCGACTGGTTTGCGGTTACCGCGCTGTTCCGCCACCCGCTCGGCATTCCCATTCCGCACACGGCGATTATTCCGACGCGCAAGGATCAGATCGGCGAAAGCCTTGCGCGCTTCGTGCGTGAAAACTTCATGGTGCGAAGCGCGCTGGAGCCGCGTCTCCTGCAGATCGACTTCTCGTCAAAGGTTGGCCAGTGGTTGCAACGGCCGGACAACGCGCAGCGCATTTCCCGGGACGCATCGGCTGTGGTGACCTGGATACTCAAGGCCGCTGATGACGACGCGCTGCGCGAGTTCGTGCGTGAGCACCTGCAGCGCGGTGTGTCCGTTCTCAAGATCACGCCATTGCTGGGTCGACTGCTGAACCTTGTGTTCACCTCGGATCGTCACCAGCACCTCATGGACCTGCTGGTGCGCGTGTGCGCCGAGCAGCTTCAGCGCAACAAGGTACGCATTCGCCTGAAGATTGAGCAGGAGAGTCCGTGGTGGATGCCCAAGTTCGTCGACCGGGAAATTTACGACAAGATCGTCGGGGAAATCGAGGGCCTGCTGCGGCGGGTCGGCACTGACATGGATCACCAGGCAAGGCAGGCGTTCAACCTGGAAGTGCAGCGGCTCATCATCGCGCTCAGGAACGACGAGAAGCTGATCGCGAGCGGTGAACGTTTCAAGGAGGAGATTCTCGCGCAGCCGGTTGTGCAGGAGTGGCTCGGCGAAGTATGGTCCCAGATCAGCGGTTTCATTCTTGACCAGACCCGCGAAAACGATTCCCCGCTAAGCCTGCGGATGACAGATGGCGCGATCACTCTGGGCAAGGCGCTCGAACAAAACGATGACATCCGTACTCAGGTTAACGGCTGGATCTGCGATGTGATGTTCTACACCGTACGCAACTACGGCGAGGAAATCGCGGCGGTCATCTCCGAAACCGTGCGTTCATGGGACGCGGAGGAGACCAGCCGCCGCGTCGAGCTGCAGGTGGGGCGTGATCTCCAGTTCATTCGCATCAATGGGACGCTCGTGGGCGGCGTTGCCGGATTGGTCATCTACAGCCTCGTGCACTGGCTCGCGTAGGGCGGCCGCGGAGCCCGTGCGTTAAGTCCGGGTTGTGCCCCGGAACAGAGCAAGTGGCAAGGCCGACCAGATCACGAGGAGCACGAAGTACGTTGCCTCACTGATAACGCTGTACAGGTTGGCAGCAAGCATACCGCTTACCATCAGAATGTGTGCTAGCACTGCCCAGGCGAGGCTGGCGATTACCGGTCTTATCCACGCTGCCTCATGCCTCATGAGGCGGCGAAAGACCACGACGGAAAGGGGCACGAACACGACAACCGATGTGAGCAATCCCGGGTTGTAGGCCACATTGACGATGCCCGCAAGGATGTGGGTTATGCCGTTGACCAACGTGATTGCCGCGAGCGCCATCACGGGGAACACACGGTGTCGTGCGACAACGATGGCGATAACGCCAACGAGCCACACCAGCGACGTATTGATCACGTAAATCGCCTGCGGTGTCAGGGGCGCCACAGAGTTGTCTCCGGAATTAAGCACGCTGCGCACAAGTGCATTCACGTAGTCGTAGAACGCATAGTGGTTGCCGTACAGGTCGATCCAGTGCTCTTCGAACTGGTGGGCAATGTAGGCGACAAGTAAAGCCAGCGACATGAATACCGGATCTGAAAGGCTCGGGCGCTTTGGCGCTGCCGCCAGGTACGCCAGCAGCAGAAACGGAGCTGCGAACGTGCCGACTTTCATCCAATGCTGGATCATGAAATCGAGCTGACCTAGCGGCAGCCACAGCATCAGAAAAAGTACGAGTGCGACAGCGGCGGTAAGACGAACGTTGGTTTCCCGTGCTCCCATTCAGTGTTTCCCTGCAGAGTGTTGAGAGTAAGAGGCGGCTCCCGGAACAGCATTGCCCCACGATGCGGCAAGCCCCGGGGGAATCAGCCCGCCAGCCTTTTGGGGGCATTGCCGGATAACTGATTTATAGCGTAGTGCATTGGCTTGCATGGCAACCAGCCCGATCGCGCACCTCCGCGGAGGTGTGGAGACAATCGTCAGTCGTGTCTTGCGGCTGATAGCCCATGGCCGGCACCGCTCGCCCATCCGGTCTGGCGAAGTACCAGGCGCCTCTGTAATCCGTGCGAAGGGAATAGCCACCCTCATGAACGAGCCGGTGATGACGTGAGCACAGCAGCACCAGATTATCCAGGCTCGTCTCGCCGCCATGGGACCAATGCTTGACGTGGTGCGCGTGCACGTACCGCGTGTTGCAGCAACCGGGAAACCGGCAGCCCCTGTCCCTGGCCCAAAGCGCACGGTCAATGGCAGTTGGAATCGTGCGCTGCTTGCGCCCGACACTTAACGGTTCGCCCTGAGGTCCGTCGACCATCCGAATAACGCTTCCGTCGCAGGTCAGGCGCTTCACCGATTCCACCGGCAGATCGGAGCGGCCCTCATTGTGAGTCAACGCGCTGTGGTCAACGTGCACGACGACCTGGTAGTTGTCGGCGGGCGTTGACGTTGAGTCGCTCCCGCCAGCGAGGTACTCCCGCGCAATGTTCACCATGGCATCCGCCTGCTGGGCGCCAAAGGACTCCTGTACGTTTTCCGGCTGATTGTCAGGAGTGTTCTCCAGTTCCTTATCGAGCGCCTGCGCGATGAGTTCGCCCTGCTCAATCGGCAGTTGGACAGTGATGGTCATCATGCCCCGGTCGAGGTTGCGCCACACGCTCAAGTCCCGGCGGTCGAAACTCCGCTGCGCCTCCGCGGAGGCGTCGGGATGCACATTTCGCATTTGCCGGCAGCGCTCCTCGACCCGCGCCGCCGTGGTCGTCATCGCAAAGTCCACCAGCGATGCCTCATTCATCCCTGTCGCAACCCGGGTTAGTGCTCGAACCTTGGAGTAAGAGAGCAAGCCCTTGCTGAAGACTTCCGACATTGCGGGCAGAGTTTTGAGCGCATGGGCGATGCGTATCTTCTCGCGGCACGCATTGCGGCTCAGATCGCAACGCCAGTGCAGCCAGTCGGTGCAGTTGGCAAAGCCCCATTTGAGCCAACCCGCCCTTTCGTCGAACTCGCGGATGAGCACGAGCAGCTCATAGCTGGCGGCGTTGATCTGGCAGGACAGATTGACGATTGCCCGGTCTAGTTCGTCAATTGCGCGGTGGCGTTCGGTGACGGTGTTGGGTGCTTTCATGACCATTCCCTGGTTGAGTTTCGGATACTGTAATTATATACAATTTAATCAAAATTATCATCTAAATTAATCGGTTAGGACGCATAAAATCACAGGCTGAACAGAGGTATCAGTACCCCCAGCTCGCTGCCGGCGCTGAGGGTGTGCGCGTCCGTCTGTCGCTCTAATGGATAGGACCCGGCAAATTCTGCATTTTCCTGCAGCCCGGGTGCCAACCATTGGAGGGAACCATGAATCACACCAAATCGAAGGGAATCATTTCTTTGTCGGCCGCCATGGCCACTGTCTGCCTGGCCGCTGGTACGGCGACGGCCGGCCCCGCGGAGCAGGCGCTGCAGCAGATGCCCCAGGAGAGCATCTTCTCGACCCATTTGCGCTTCCAGGGCGATCCGGTTGAAACGCTGAGCGACGGGCGCGTCATGCGCACCACCGCGATCTTCCGCGGTAAGCACTTTGAATGGACCGGCAAAGTAGAGAACACGGTTGCCGAAGACGAGACCGGTGGCAGCCGCGAGAACGCACCGCCAGTGTCGGCCATCAGCGCCGAGGAACTGGCCGAAAACCTGCGCGGCATCGCGTTCTTTAACGGCCACCAGTTCGTCGAGGCGGAAGCGCCCATCGAGCTCGCGCGCCGAATCAAGCGCCTCGATGCGATGGAACGCGACGGCGCGAGCCGCGCAGACATCGAGCGCCTGCTACCCGGCACCGGAGCCTCACAGGGCACCGCCGAACGCACGGTAGACTTGAGCGCCGTTGAGCATGCGAAACCGGCCGGTGGCAACGCGAGAATTCCCCACGGTCCTGACGACCGCTCCGTGATGAACAACCACAGCTATCCGCACCGCACGCACATCGTGTTCGACAACACGGGCAACACCTCGTCCATTAACGGGTCGCAGGGTTCCGGTACGCTGATCGGGCCGTCCACCGCCATGTCGGTGGCACACGTGTTCTGGAACGAGTCGGCCAACACCTGGGAGAGCGCACACCGCTGGGCGCCGGGCTTCGATAGCGCGGAAGGCGACTCGAGCCCCTGGGGCGACTGGTACGCCTGCTACTGGGTGACGATTCCGACCGCGTACACCATCTATGAGAACTCCACGTACGACTACGCCGTGCTGGACTTCGACGTTGGCTGTAACTCGGTGCGCAACGGCGTGAACTCCGACCGGCCCGGATCGACCGTGGGCTGGCTTGGCTTTTACACCGCCTCCACCAATGACATCGAGTCACGCACGGGCTACCTGCGCGGCTACCCGGGCACCGGCACTTGCGGCAACCCCGGCCAGTCCTGCGGTGTGCGCGTGTGGGGCGACATCTCGTACGGCAGCGAGAACGATGCGTTCTCCTACACGATTCGCCACCAGGCAGACACCAGCGGCGGACAGAGCGGATCGGCGTTCTACCACTACGCTGACCCGAGTTGCTCTGGTTGCGGCTACGGCGCCTACCTCGTGGGCATGCACCGCGCCGGCTACACCAACTACAACGAAGCGACGCGCTTCTACTCGTCGGTGTACTCGTTTATGAAGTCTTACAGCAGCGACTACTGATACGTAGTCGCGTCACGGCGGCGCGCCAGACGGCGCGCCGCTAACTCGCAATTCTCTCCACTCGAGCCGGCACGTGCTTGTGCCAGGGCGTGCCTGCCAGGAAGTCGCGGCGGTAGGAGTCGGTCAGCTCGTTTGGCGCAACGCCGCGGCGCTGTGTTGAGCCGTCTTCTGTCGTGTACTCAACCCCGGCGCCATTGGGCAGCGAGACGTGGCCCCTGGCCATCATTTCGTTCACCTCGACGATGACCTCTGCCGTGCCACGGCGTGTCGAAAGCCGAAGCGTGTCACCGGATTCGCAACCAAGCTCCTCGGCATCCTGCGGGCTCATGCGCAGTGATCCGTAGATGCCTTTCGAATGCCATTGCGTATCACGAATCGCGGTGTTGGCGGTCTCGCTGCGGCGCTCGCCCGCTGACAGAATGAAGGGGTACTCCGGATCTTTCTGCGGGGCCTCATCGAGCGTCTGCAGCAGCGTGTCAGCCAACTCGGGAATGTGCACGTTGATACGATTGCCGGCGCGGCGAATCGCGCGCTGGCTCTCTTCGAACGTGCTGCGCGCGTAGATGACGCCAGACGGTGACTCCATGATTGCCCGGAACAGCCGGTTGGCCGCAATAGGCAACGGGCCGCCAATGCCGGCGCGCTTCGCGGGCTCGGGAAACGACTGCACGTACATCATGCTGAGGCCCCACACCACGGCGGCCATTTCCATGCCCTTGGGCAACGTAGGTCCGAGCGTGCGGTAGAGGATGGGCGCGACGTACTTCATGAGCTTTGGTTTCACAGCGGCCTGGGCCATGAAGGCGGCAGCGTAGGCGGTGAGGCCACCCTTGGCGGCCAGCTTCAGCGTGCGATAGTCGCCCTTGTCCAGCTCGCCCATCGCCTCGAGCAGGCGGCTGACGATTTCGGCCTCGGTCAGCGTGCCTTCCAGCGGTTCAAGGACCGGCTGCCGAAGGTGAAAGGCGTTGTCAGGAAACTCGAGATTGAAAAAGGTCGCCTCCGCTTTCTCGTACTGGCTTGCCGATGGCAATACGTAGTCGACTTCACGCGCGGTCTCCGTCATCGCAACGTCGATCGCCACCGAAAACTCCAGCGCGCGAATCGCTTCGCGCATGCGCTGGCTGTCGGCGAGCGAGTGCACAGGGTTGCCGCTCTGGATGATCATTGCCCGGTAACGGTCCGGGTGATCGGTCAGGATCTCCTCGGGAATGACGTTGCACGGAATCAGGCCGGTAATGATCTTCGCGCCGGCGACCGGGCTCTGCCGTTCCACCGGCGCGCCGCCGCCGCCGACCTGGCCCTTGCTCGCCTTGCCGAGGCTCAGGAAGGGTACGTACGCGTTTGCCGTGCCCTCCCGACCGTAGTGGCCAGTGAGGACCCAGACGAGGCGCTCGAGGTAACTCACGAGCGTCGAGTGCACGGACATCTGTATGCCTAGGTCCTCGAAGAACGAAACGCTCTTTGCGTTGGCGATGCGCTTCGCAACGTCGGCAATCTGCGCTTCGTCCACACCGCAAATCTCAGCGCAGCGACCAACGTCGATGCCGGACAGCGTGCCGACGATATGCTCAAAGCCCATCGTGTGTGCCGCGATCCACTCGTCGTTCACCCAGCCACGTTGCACCATGAGGCCCAGCATGGCGGCGAGCAGCCACGCATCGGTGCCGGGCTTTACGGCAAGGTGAATGTCCGCCTTGGCCGCCGTTTCACTGCGCCGCGGGTCGATGACAATCAGGCTGCGCTTTGGATCCCTGGCGATCTGCTGAATGACCGAGCGGGCTCGAGCAAAGCCGTGCGACTGCCACGGGTTCTTGCCGAGGAACACCGCAACCTCGCAATGCTCGAAGTCGCCGTGCGCGCCGACACCGAGCATTTTGCCGGCGACCCAGAATTCACCGGTCTTTTCCTGCGCCAGCGCGTTGGAGCGATAGCGAACGCCGAGCGCCTTGAGCCACGCCTCGACGTAGGCACCGCCCAGGTGATTACCCTGGCCGCCGCCGCCATAGTACAGAATCTTGTCGCCTCCGTGAGTGTCGCGCACCGTGACCATGCGCTCGGTGATCTCGGCGATGGCGGTGTCCCAGTCGACGGCCTCGAAGGTGCCGTCTGCCTTGCGGCGCATGGGCGAGGTGATGCGGTCGGCGCCGTTCTGGTAGTAGTTGAGGCGCTGTGCCTTTTCACAGACGTAGCCCTGCGAAATCGGGTGCGCCTTGTCGCCGACGATGCGGGTGAAATTTCCTGCATCGTCCGCCTGGACGGTGATTCCACAGTTGATCGAACACAGAATGCAGGCTGTGCTTCGCGCTTGTTGCTGCCGTGGTTGGTTCATTGGTCACCCGCCTTGTTCATCTGCCATCAAGCATAGACGACGCGGGGCATCGGACCAAAAACCGGGGTCGTTCTACCGATGGCACGACCTGGGCAGGTACTTGTTGGCGTAGTTTTGCCCGTAGCAGTCAAAGGCGACGCCGTTTTCTGTCTCGCGTGGTTCAATGACGATGTACTGCTCATTGCCGACGGCGTCATCGCCCATGTAGATACCGATCACCCCGCCTTCATAGATGGAAAGGGAGTACTTGCCCCCGACCACCGGCACGCTTTCCTCGGTAACGCCAATGTCCGCCATGCTATTGGGCACCGTACCGGTTTGCCGGATGTACTCGGCTACGGTTTCCTGAAAGGCGACCGACTCCTCCATGGCCACGCCAACGTCGGCACGTACCATGTAGTCCTGGTACGCAGGAATCGCGATCGCCGCCAGCACGCCGATCATCGCAATGGTCAATATCAACGAGGCCCCGCCGCCGGCGCCCCCGACGCGGGGTACGAAGAACGCGAGCAGCCAGGCGCGCTTGCTACGCCGCGGGAAGGTCACCGACTCCTTGCGGTGAAACGCCGTCGCGGCGGCCATGCGCTTGGTGAGCCACGGGTAGTCGCTCGTGAGTTCGTGGAACGACATCCAGAAACCGCGGGTGGCCTCGACCTGGGACAGGTAGCCATCAAGGCTGAAGGTCTTCCAGCGGGTGTCGCCCGCCGAGATTGCGGCCAATGCAATCTGGACGTCCTTTTCCCGGTTGCAGCACGCCGCGCCGTAACGGTCACAGGTGTATTCCTCGGCTCGGCGATAGGCAGCGCCGAGGTACGGCAAGGCGAGGGCGGGAAACAGGAACACACCCCACTTCAGGTGCTTGCGGTGGATGTGGCCCAGTTCATGGCCGATGTAGAAGTCGATCGCGTCGGATTGTTCGTCTAGCGCATCGACAACGTCGGTGAACAGCACGATGAAATTTCGGCCAAGAAACTTGGTGGCCAGCGCGTTAAAGAAGTCCGTGCGCAGCAGATACATGTCCGGTACCTCTTCCACGCCGACGGTCTGACACGCGGTGCGCAGCTTCTGGTCGAGGTCCGGATACTGCTCGCTCGTTACCTTTACGCCATTGCCTTTCAGGTGTGAGATGAACGCGGACTGTGCAAAGAGATAAATGATGAAGCCCAGTAGCAGGTAGATCAGGGCAATGCCAATGGTGCCGACAATGAGCACCAGCCAGAAAAGCGTGGCGATCGTGGCGGCGATCCTGAAGAGCGGTTTTTCGTTTTTGTAGACGAGGTCCATCGGGCGTTCCTTAAGAGTGTCCTGCCTCCAGCCACTCCTCCGGTGGCTGGCCGGCGAAGATGGCTTCTGAAATGGCGGTTTCACGCTCCTTGACCGCGGTCAGGAACGGCGTTGCGTCCTTCATGCGCCGAAACGCGGAGAAGCCGCGTTCGATAAAATCCTGAAGCTCGCCGAAGCCTGCGATCCGGGCAGGTTTGCGGGCGAGTTTCACCGTGGTGTAGATCATCGGTTTGCGCACAACGCTGTCCAGCAGCTCGCCGGCCTCGAGCACGAGCTCGATCTGGCGCTTGCGCTCGCGGGAGTTGTCGCAAAGCCGGTAGGCCTCGCCGTACTGCGCAGCAGTGAAAGCCTCCGCGGTGCCGTCGAGTTTGACCCCCAGGTCCCTGGTCAGGACGTCGAGCATTCGCGTGTCGAGCGACTGCGACAGCGTATGCAGCTCAAAGGCCACCGTGAGTGACGCGATGGCAGGTTCAGACAGCACCTTGATCATCAGCGGGTACACCCGCTCGATGTCGCTGTCCCGTTGGCTGAAGTCGCGGTCGCCGTAGAGGTCAGACAGAAAGAACTGCACGGCGGCCGAGAAGCGCGGCGTGTCGGACAGGTCGCGGTAGGTGCGTGCCAGCCGCTGCGACTGCCACGCGCTCAGCGACCGTTGCGCGTCCGTCAGGCCGTGCGAGTCGATTTGAATGCGCCGGAGCCTGGCGCTTTCCGCGAGAATTGCGCGCAGGCGTTCAGCATGGCTTTTCGGCATGATTAATTCTTAAAACAGAGAGTTACAGGGTGAAAAGCAAGCCAGGGTGGATTCGAGGTCGGCCCGGATTGTACCTGTTCGCGCGCTCGCGGTCCCATTGCGGTTCGCCACAGGGTATCCGGCGGGCACGCTGTAGTATACTGCACCGCAACACAGACTCCACAACGGGAGCCCATAAATGGCCCAGAATCCGCTAAACCTGCTCTCTCGCAGCGCCGCAGCCGTGGTGAAGGCAGGCCTTGAAACCCTGGCCGGCGCCGAGCGCCAGGGCAGCTCGCTCCTGTACGCCATCATCGGCAACGGCGAGGCGAATGGCAATGGCAGCGCGCGGCGCGATGACGACATGCCGGAAACCGCGCTGGGGCAGCTCGAGAGCTTCTTCGACCAGCGCGTGACGCGCGTGCTGCACACGCTGCAAATTCCCACCAGCGATGACATCCGCGAACTCACGCAGCGGGTTGAGTCCCTTACGGCGCAGGTGGCCCAGCTGAAGGCCGCGCAGGCCGAAGCGCCGGCGCCGCGCCGCCCACAGAAGAAGTCGGCGCCGCGAAAGAAGCGCGCCACGAGTGCCACGGCAAAGGCCTGACCGGTGGCGGTGAAGCGCAACGGCAGTGCGCCGCAGAGTGGCGGCGGCGTCGGCCTGGCACTGGCCGGCGGCGGTCCGCTGGGCGGCATTTACGAAGTCGGCGCGCTCATGGCGCTGGACGAGGCACTCGACGGGGTCGACCTGCATAACCTGCAGGCCTACGTTGGCGTAAGCGCCGGCGCCTTCGTGGCGGCCTGTCTCGCCAACCGTTTTTCCATCGCGCAGCTCGCGCGCATTTTTATTTCCAACGAGTCGGTGCACCACCCGATCAGCCCGTCGGTGTTTGTGACTCCCGCCTATCGGGAGTTTGCCCGGCGGCTGGCCTCGCTGCCCGAACTGCTGATGAATGCTGCGGGGAGCTTTGTGCGCAATCCGCTCGATACCGGTCTCATGGGGCCCGTCTGGGCGCTGGGTGCCGCGCTGCCGGCCGGCGTGTTTGATAACGAGCCCGTGCACCGCTTCCTCGCCGACCTCTACCAGACCCGGGGCCATACCAACGATTTTCGCGAGCTGAAGCAAAAGCTGTTTGTCGTGGCCGCGGACCTCGACACCGGGGAGTCTGTGCGCTTCGGCTCGCCGCCGTATGACGACGTGCCAATCTCAAAGGCAGTGCAGGCCAGCACGGCGCTGCCCGGGCTGTATCCGCCGGTGAAGATCGGCGACCGGTATTTCGTCGACGGTGCCCTGCAGCGCACGCTGCACGCGTCGGCGGCGCTTGAAACCGGCGTAGAGCTGCTATTTTGCATCAACCCCCTGGTGCCCTACGACGCCAACCTCGCGCCGCCCGGCCCCGGAAAGCTGCACTCCGAGCTCGTGCACGGCGGTCTGCCAACGGTGATGTCGCAGACGTTCCGCGCGGTCATTCACTCGCGGATGAAAGTGGGCATGAACGCCTACGATACGGCGTACGAGGATCGCGACGTGGTGCTGTTCGAGCCCAACCGCCAGGACTCGCGCATGTTCTTCGCGAACGTGTTCAGCTACTCACGGCGGCGGCGGGTGTGCGAGCACGCGTACCAGACGACCCGCCGCGACCTGTTGGTGCGGGCCAAGCATTTGAAGCCCGTGCTGGCACGGCACGGCATCAAGCTGCGTATGGACGTGCTGGAAGACCCGCACAGGAATTTCGAGTCAGGGCTGCACGTGCCGACTGACGTTCGCCGGCGGGGGCGCTACAAGAACCGCATGACCAATCGCCTGAGCGAAACGCTCGACAGCATCGAGGAAATGCTGGGTTAATTCTTCGCCAGCTCTTCGTCGCGCAGCGTGCGGCGCAAAATCTTGCCGACGTTGGTCTTTGGCAGGTCGTCCCGGAATTCGACGAGGCGGGGCACCTTGTACCCGGTGAGATGCTCGCGGCAGTGGTCGATGACGTCCTGCTCGGTAAGTGCCGGATCCTTGCGCACCACGAACAGTTTCACCGCCTCGCCTGATTTGGCGTTGGGCACGCCGATGGCCGCGACTTCCAGCACACCGGGATGCTCGACCACCACGGACTCGATCTCGTTGGGAAACACGTTGAAGCCCGAGACAAGAATCATGTCTTTCTTGCGGTCGGTGATGTAGACGTAGCCACGCTCGTCCATGCGCCCGACGTCGCCGGTGCGCAGCGCGCCGTCGTCGGTCATGACCTTGGCGGTTTCCTCCGGCTTGTTCCAGTAGCCCTGCATGACCTGCGGACCGGTGATGCAGATTTCGCCCTCTTCGCCGATGGGCAATTCGTTGCCGTCGTCATCGCGGATCGACACGCTGGTCGAGGAAATCGGCAGGCCAATGGAGCCGCTGAAGCCGCGGCTGTCGAGCGGGTTCATGCATGCGGCCGGCGAGGTTTCCGTGAGGCCGTACGCTTCGACGATCGCCTTGCCCGTGACCTCTTCCCACTGCTCTGCGACCGCCTTTTGCACGGCCGTGCCGCCGCCGAGCCCGAGCTTTAAGTTGCTGAAGTCCAGCTTGTCGAAGCCCGGGGTGTTCATCAGCCCGACAAACAGCGTGTTCACGCCGGTGATGGCGGTGAACTTCACCGAGCCGAGCAGCTTGATGAAGCCCGGCATGTCCCTGGGGTTGGTCACGAGAATGTTCTCGCCGCCAAACTTCATGAACACCAGGCAGTTCGCCGTTAGTGAAAAGATATGGTAGAGCGGCAGCGCTGTGATGACCTTTTCCCGCCCGGTTTCGGTCAGTGAGCCGATCCACGCGGAGGATTGCTGCAGGTTGGCCACCATGTTGCCGTGGCTCAGCATGGCGCCCTTTGCCACGCCAGTCGTGCCGCCGGTGTACTGCAAAAAGGCCAGGTCATCGTGATTGAGCACAACGTCGTCCAGCGTTTGCCACTTGCCTTCGTTAAGCGCGCGCTTGAACGTTGTGGTGTCGGGCAGGCTCCACGCCGGCACCATCTTCTTCACGTACTTGAGCGCGAAGTTGACCGCGTGGGCCTTCGGGAAGCCGAGCATGTCGCCCACCTGCGTGGTGATGACTTTCTCGACCGGCACCTTGTCGATGACTTTCTCGAGTGTCTCGATGAAGTTCTCGACGATAACGATGGCCTTCGCGCCGCTGTCGGTGAGCTGGTGCTCCAGCTCGCGGGGCGTGTAGAGCGGGTTGGTGTTTACCACCACCATGCCGGCGCGCAGGATGCCGAAGGCTGCGACGGGATACTGCAGCACGTTGGGCATCATGATGGCGACGCGGTCGCCCTTCTGCAGACCCGCGACCTTCTGCAGGTAGGTGGCGAAGTAGCGGCTAAGCTGGTCCAGTTCTCCGAAGGACAGCGCCTTGCCCATGCAGGAAAACGCCGGCAGGTCCTGGAACCGCGCGCAGCTTTTTTCAACGATGTCTTTCAGCGAGCTGAACTCGCTGATGTCGATGTTTTCCGGTACTCCGGGTGGATACTCTTTCAGCCAGATTTTTTCCACAACGATGCCCCATCACCGCCAGTCCAAGCCGCCGGATAATAGCATAGGCAGGGGTTGGCGAAGGGGTTGTTAGCGGTTAGACGGGCGCGCGGCCGCCACATCGTCAGGGGCTGTCACCTGCAGCATGGCTGGCGCAGTCGTTGGGGAGCAGCGGCTCGAGACCTGGCCACACGTTGTCCAGCAGGCGCGGCTGGGCGGTAGCATTCGGGTGAATGCCATCGGCCTGCATCAGGGTCGGGTCGAGGGCTACGCCGTCCAGCAGGAACGGCACGTGCGCGGCATTGAATTCTTCAGACAAGGCCTCATACATTCCATGGAAGCCCCGGGTGTAGGCTGGTCCGTAGTTTGGAGGAATGTGCATGCCAACCAGCACCGCGCGTGCGCCGGCGTCGTTGATCATGGCCAGCATGGCCGAGAGGTTCTCTCGCATCGCCTCGAGCGGCAGGCCGCGCAGGCCGTCGTTGCCGCCCAGCTCCAGCACGACGATGCTGGGTGCATGAACGCGGAGCGCGCGGGGCAGGCGAGAGCGGCCGCCGCGGGTGGTGTCACCGCTGATGCTGGCATTGACC
>JBCAXP010000086.1:0-13493 GCA_038533995.1 Pseudomonadota bacterium | reverse complement strand
CGTCCGCGGATGCGCTCATGATTCTCGGCGCATACACGCTGAAGAGCGGCTTTGACATGGGTTCGGAATCCAAGCTTCATGCCGAGGCGCTGCGAGAACTCGCCGGCTCATTCAACTCCGAAGTCGAGCCGCTGGTTGTAGACGTGCAGGGCAAGACCGTGACGCTCACCGGTACCGCCGAAGAGCAGTACGAGGAATGGCGCGACCTGCTGCGCCAGATCTACGAAACAGAAACCGGACTGCCATCGCTGACTCGCGCGCCCGTGGAAACGGCCGCTGTGCCAACCACGGACGGCCAGTAGGCATGAACCTCCCTCAGAACCGCCGGAGGCTTTCCGGGTATCCGTGACCGCTGAACTGCAACAGGGACAGCGCCTCGCAAATCGCTTCACTCTTGTTCGCCGCCTCGGCAGTGGCGGCATGAGTGAGGTATGGCTGGCGCAGGACGACGGGCTCGGCGAGCAGGTCGCATTGAAGCTGCTTGACCCGCGCCTCGCCGCGTCGCCCGGCATGGTTGACCTGCTCGAGCGAGAGCACCGCAACGCCAGCCGCCTCGTGCACCCCGCCATTGTGCGCAGCTACGACTGGCACAGCGTCGATGGGCTGCACTTCATCTCAATGGAGGCCGTGCCAGGTGGCGACTTCAGCCGGTACGTGCAGACTCCGCCGTCGCGCTTTGTACCGCAGCTGCTGCCAGTGGTTGACGCGCTCGAGTACGCGCACGACCAGGGCGTGGTTCACCGCGACCTGAAGCTCTCCAACATCCTGTGTGACCGCGCCGGCCACGCACAGCTGGCAGATTTCGGGATTTCTGCAGCGTTGAGCCCGGCTGCTGGTGACGCCGTGCCCGTCGGCGGCGGTTCGCCGTACAGCCGTAGCCCGCAGCAGGTTCAGGGTGAGCCGCCAAGCCCGGCCGATGATCTGTATGCCCTCGGCGTGCTCCTGTACGAACTGATCGACGGGCATCCGCCGTTCTACCCGGACATCAGCGACGAAGCCGTCATGTCGGAAACGCCGAGGCCGCCCGAAGGGGATGCGCCCGAATCGCTCAAGCAGTTGGTGATGGCGTTGCTCGCCAAGTCGCCGGAAGGGCGGCCTGCCAACATGGGTGAGGTGCAGGCGAAGTTGCGCGGCGTCCTGTCGGCGGACACCAACGCGACGGTGCCGCCCGACGTTGCCGTGGCCGGCGGCAGCCTTGGTGCAAGCCGCTTCGAACAGATCGAGCCGGAGACGTTTCGAGGCTACTCGGCGCCAGCCGCCGCCGCGGGCGAAGCCCCCGAACGCACGGTTGATCGCAACACCGTGATGCTTGGCGCCTGGGTCGCGCTTGGCGCGCTGATGCTGATCGCCGGTGCGGTGTTTTTCTACCTGCCAAAGACGGTGGACACCAGCGCACCGACGGCCGCGCAGGCGCCGGAAAGCAGCGGCGCTTCGCAGGCGGCCGAGGGCACTACGGACTCAGGGTCAGCGCGCCCGCCGCCGACCGGGCTAACGCCGTGGGACACTGCGCAGCTCGCGCGTGACCGCGAAGCCGCCGAAGCGGTGCTCGAGGACCTGCTGGCGCTGCAATTCGAGCTGGAAGAAAAGGACGTACGCGTCTGGGCCGACGGCCAGTTCGACGAGGCTCGCGCCATGGCTCGCGAGGGCGATCAGGCGTACTCTGCGCGCGACTACGCGGCAGCCGCCCGCAGCTTCACGGAGAGCCTGGAGCTGTTGCGCGATCTCGAAGCGCGTTCTGAAACGGTGCTCGAGACGACGCTTGCCGAGGGCTGGGCTGCTTACGACGAAGGCGACGCGCAGCGCGCCACGGAGCGTTTCGAGCTTGCGATAAAGATTGACGAGACCAGCGAGGATGCGCGCAGCGGCCTTGCGCGCACCGCGAAGCTGCCAGACGTGCTGGCGAGCATGGAAGCAGGCGCCGACAGCGAGCGTGGCGGCGACGTCGCTGCTGCGCTTGCAAGCTACCAGGCCGCAGCGGCAATCGACGGCGAGTACGAACCTGCCACCGCCGCGGTTGCGCGCATGCAGGAAAGACTTGGCAACCAAAACTTCAACGAGGCGATGTCACGCGGCTTTGTGGCGCTTGAACAGCAGCAGTTTCGCACGGCGCGCACCGCGTTCTCCGAGGCGCTGCAGATGATGCCCGGGTCGGCCGCCGCCCGCGACGCGCTGGCGCAGGCAAACCTCGAGATTCGCCTCGGTGAACTGTCGTCGCTGCAGTCGGCCGGCGTGGCCGCGGCCGACGCGGAGGACTGGGATACAGCGCTGGAGAAATTCCAGGCGGTGCTCAAGCTCGACAGCTCGGTTGTGTTTGCCCGCGAAGGGGCACAGCGTGCGCGCGACCGCGGCGTGCTCGACAAGCAGCTGCAGCGCTTCATCGATGATCCGCAGCGCCTGTCGCAAGACGCCGTGTTTAGCAGCGCGCAACAGGCACTCGGACGTGCCGAGACGGTTCCGGACAAGGGGCCAAAACTCAGCCAGCAGATGCAGCAGCTTGCCCGCCTGCTGGCGGTGGCGCGCATTCCGGTGCCGGTAAAGCTGGTGTCGGATAACGTGACCGAGGTGACCCTTCTGCGTGTGGACCGGCTGGGCCGCTTTGAATCACGCGATCTGAAGCTGCGCCCCGGCAAGTACACCGCCGTGGGTATCCGCGATGGCTTCCGCGACGTGCGCGAGGAGTTTACCCTTGAGCCCGGTGCGAGCGGCCAGACCGTTCGGGTGCAGTGCGAGGAGAGAATTTGACGCGCCGGGTAACAATTCGCGTGGGCGCAGGCGAGCAGTCATTCGGTGCTGGCGACCTGCCGGTGTCCATCGGTCAGGGCGGTGGCGCTGACGTCGAGCTGCCGCTGGTAAACGGCGGTGCCGCGGTCGTCTGGCTCGGCTCTGCCGACGATGGCATTTTCGTGCAGAGCGATTCGGAAGGCGTGGCGCTGAATGAGGCGCCGCTCACTGGCTCGCAGTGGCTGAGCGACGGCGACCGGCTGCGCATCGGCACGCACAACATCGCCGTCGAGGGCGTTGGCGCAGACCTGCTGCTCGCCGCCCATGGCGAGACGACGGCCAACGAGACCCTGCCACCGCAGCTGGAGCCAATCGAGCCCGCGAATCGGCCGACGCTGTCCGCGCCAGCGGCTGACGCCGTTGCACCGCAGCCTGCGTCGGGCGCAGCCGTCGATGCCATCGATGCCGTGGAGTTCCGCCCGACCCAGACGGCGACCAGCAGCGGCGGGCGTCGCATCCGCCCGGTGCCCGCTTTCATTGCCGGTGCACTGGCACTGGTGGCGGTAACGTTCTGGTACATGTTTACTGCCCGCGCGGTTTTCATCGAGATTCAGCCCGCGGCCGAGAGCGTCGAGGTGTCTGGCGGGCTGTTCCGACTCAAGTTTGGCGACCGCTACCTGCTGCGCCCGGGGGTGTACCGGGTAACCGCCGATCTCGCCGGCTACCGCACCGGCGGCGACACCATCGAGGTTTCCAAAGAGGAAAACCAGACCTTCACCTTTACGCTGTCGAAGTTGCCGGGCGTGTTGAACGTGTCAACCGGTGACGTCAGCGGCGCGACCGTGCTGATCGACGGTGAGGCAGTGGGCATTACACCGCTTACCGGACTGGACGTCGAGCCGGGGCGCCACGACATCGCCGTGCAAGCCGATCGTTACCAGGCGTTCAGCGGCACCGTTGAGATCTTCGGTGCCCGTCGCCAGCAGGAGTTTGACGTGGCCCTGATGCCGGACTGGGCGGCTGTCACGATCTCGTCCGAACCCAGCGGTGCAGCAGTACTGATCGACGAGGTGGAAGTCGGCACAACCCCGTACCTCGGCGACGTTGGCAGCGGTGACCGCGAACTGTCGCTGCGGCTCGCAGGCTTCAAGACGTGGCGTGTCGACCTGGACGTAGTGGCTGGTGAAGCGCAGGATCTGCCTCCCGTCGAATTGCAGAAGCTCGACGGCATGGTGGCGATTACCAGCCGCCCGGCAGGCGCTGCGGTAACAGTGGACGGCACGTATCGCGGCCAGACCCCTGTTAGCCTCGCGCTGCCACCTGGTAACACGTACCGGGTGGCGCTTACCCGTGCCGGCTACCAGACGGCGTCGCGGCAGGTCGAGGTTACCCCGGGCGAGGACGCGAGCCTGTCCGTAACGCTAAAGGCCAACGTCGGCACTGTCCGCGTTGCCGCGAGTCCCGCAGACGCCCAGCTGTACGTGAATGGTCAGCCGCGCGGTGGCGCGAACCAGGAACTGCAGCTTGCCTCGGTGCCTCACCGCATCGAGATTCGCCTGGACGGTTACGACACGTACTCGGCCAGCATTACGCCTCGGCCAGGCTTTCCCCAGCAGATCCGGGCGTCGCTCTCGAAGACCCCTGTCGTCAAGCCGATCAAACCGCGCGACCCGCTCACCATTACCACGGCGGTCGGATCGAAGATGAAGCTCGTGCAGCCCGGCCAGTTCATGATGGGCGCCTCTCGCCGCGAACCGGGCCGGCGGGCCAACGAGGTGCTACACCCGGTTTCGCTCACGCGGCCTTACTACATCGGCGTGCACGAAGTGACCAACGCGGAATACCGCAAGTTTCTGGCAAAGCATGAGTCCGGCAAGGTCAACACCGTTGACGTCGATGGTGAATTGCAGCCCGTTGTGGAAGTCACCTGGGCGGATGCCGCGCGGTATTGCAACTGGCTCAGCGAGAAGGACTCGCTGCCGCTGGCGTACACGGAAAACACCGACGGCACGCTGACGCTCAAGCAGCCGCTGACCACGGGCTACCGGCTGCCAACCGAGGCGGAGTGGGTCTGGGCCGGGCGCTACGCGGGGTCGCCGGAGGCTTCTCGCTATCCCTGGGGCGACACCATGCCGCCGGAGGAAGGGTCGGGTAACTTCGCTGACAAATCCGCGTCGCGGCTCATCTCGAAGCATATCGCGTCCTACCGCGACGGCTTCGCCGCCAGCGCGCCGGTTGGCACCTTCGAGGCCAACCGCCTCGGTCTGCACGATTTCGGCGGCAACGTGGCAGAATGGGTGCATGACATTTACACCCCGAACCCGTCCCGGGGTGGTGGCCCAAGCGTCGACCCGACAGGGCCGGCCGAGGGCCAGTACAACGTTGTGCGGGGGTCGAGCTGGCGCCACGGCAGCACCACCGAGCTGCGGTTCTCGTATCGTGACTACAGCGACGTGCGCCGCCCGGACCTCGGGTTTCGCATAGCGCGCTCGCTGCGCTAACGGTCCCGCCGTTGAGGTCCCCGCTGTCGCGGGACCGCCGTTGAGGGACAAAGGAGGTATACGCACATGACAACTTTTCGCTTTGCCGCCTGCCTGTTGGCTTTGCTGCTGCTCGGCTCTGCCATCGCCCAGGATGCCGCCGACGAAAACACCACCGACAACGGTGAGTCGGCAGCTGAAACTGAAACCAACGACACCGTGTCGGTGTCGAAAGAAGAGGCGGGCGACGCCGAAGACGGCGAGCAGGAAAATCGGCCCGTCAATGCCAGCACCGACGTATTCGTACCGACCGAGGAAGTCTCGGTCGACAAATCCATTTCCATGCCGGTGGACATCTGACCCCAGGGGAACCGGCGTCACACAGGAATCGATGCGCGCATGAAGAGAGAGAACATCCCAGTAGAGTTTCTGTACCAGCTGTTCTCGCTGGTGCTGGCGACGATTATCGTTCACGCGTTTTACGTGACGGTGGTTCGTCCCCAGGCCGAGGCCACGATAACCGAGCAACGCCTCGCACTGGAAGCTGACGAAACCTATGTGCCCGACCGATCCTTCTATGTGCTTATTCGTGACTTCGAGCAGGAGGCCTGCCTGATTCTCCTGATCTGGGCTATGTCGATCATGGCGTTCAAGGCATGGCGCATGACGCGTGAGCGTTCGCTGCTGCAGCAGGATCTGATACCGCTTTCCGAGGGCATCAGTATCTTGCCGGAAGACACGCGAGAGATTTCGCGGCCGGTGCAGGCCCTCGGCATCACCGACCGTGGACTGCTGCTGCCGCGAACCCTGCTGACAGCGCTGCACCGCTTTCGCTCCACGCGAAATATTCAGGACGTGTCGACGTCGGTGCGCACCGCGTGCGAGGCCGAGGCGGAACGGCTCGATTCGGAACTGTCCATGGTGCGCTACATCGCGTGGGCCATTCCGTCCATCGGGTTCGTCGGCACCGTGCGTGGTATCGGCGAAGCTCTCGGCCAGGCGCACAACGCAGTGAAAGGTGACATCACCGGCGTTACCGAAAGCCTGGGTGTCGCGTTTAACAGTACGTTCACCGCGCTGGTCTACAGCATTCTGCTGATGTTCCTGCTGCACCAGCTGCAACTGTTCCAGGAGCGCCTCGTCATCGAAACGCAGGACTACTGCGACGAGCGGCTGATCAGCCGTCTGCAAACGCGCTGACTTGAGGGACTGCAGGAATGGCAACTACCGCGATCGAACTCAATGACGCCGGCATACTCGCGGTCCGGGACGGCACGACGTTGCTGGAAAGCCCCGGCATTGCGCTTTTTGACGGCGGCACGGTTCTGACAGGCACCCAGGCGAGCGCGCGAGCGCGCGTCAAGCCCGGCGCCGTTGCCAACCGTTTCTGGGATGGCCTGTCGCTCGACTCGCCGTCGGTGCCTGCGGGCAGCAGCCACAACCACGCAGACCTTGCGTATCTTCACCTGGACGCGATTCGCCGGGAAATCGACGGCGACCAGGACGACTACGTGCTGTGCGTGCCGGGCAGCTTCACGCGGCAACAGCTCGGGCTGCTCCTCGGCATCACGCGGGAATGCAAAATGAACGTGGTTGGTCTTGTCGACAGCGCCGTGGCGGCGGCGTCGCAGGCCGGCGCGAGCGGGCGCGTATTGCACCTCGATGCGCAACTGCATCGCATTGTGCTGACAGAGCTCGAGTCCGGCCAGAGTCTCGCCCGGGTGGGCCTGCATGAGATCAACCGGTTCGGTCTGCTGAACCTTCGGGAAACGTGGGCAGACACGATTGCCGATGCATTCGTGAGCAACACCCGTTTCGACCCCATGCACATGGCGGCATCGGAGCAGCAGCTGTACGACAAATTGCCGGACTGGCTGAACGAGCTGCACGACAATCCGCAGGCGCCGATTGCGCTCGGCACCGACAAGTCGACGCACACGGTGTCGGTGGCGCCGGAGCGGCTGGCGCGGGCCAGTGCTGACTACTACCAGCAGATTGTGCAGCTCATTAACGGTCGCACCCGGCCGGGAGACCGCATCACGCTGCTGCTGTCGCACAGGCTTGCAGCGTTCCCCGGTCTGAAGGACCAGCTGGCGCAGCTCGGTGACGAGCCGCCGACTGAACAGGATGCCGGTGAGTCGGCCCGCGGCGCGCTGGCACACCTCAGCTACCTGCGCTCCTCTGGCGATGCGCTGAGCTTTGTGACCAGCCTGCCGCTGTCGCGATCACGGGCAACGCTCAACGCGCCGACGGGCGCGTCGCCGGCGCCCAGGGGCACCCCGCCGACCCACATCGTTTACGGCTCACGCATCTACCGCATCGGCAACTCGCCGCTGGTCGTCGGCGCATCAGTGCCTGACGATGAAAACGGCTTTACGGTTCGCAGCCCGGCACCGGGCGTTTCCCGCCGGCACTTTGCCCTGCAGGCGGACGGTGACGGTGTTCTGCTGACAGACTCGAGCACCTACGGCACGTTCGTCAACGGCGCCCAGGTGGAGGAAAAAATGTACGTGAAGGCGGGCGACGCCGTCACGATTGGCAGCCCGGCGCAAAGCCTCGCGCTCGTGGCAGAGGTGAAGTAGGGCAGTCCGCTATGCGACGGCGCGTTAACGTTTTCTCCTTAAGCTTTTTGGACATAATGTTCTGTGGCTTTGGCGCGGTCGTGCTGTTTTACCTGATCATCAACCACTCGACGGCCCTCGATACCCCGGAAGAGGAGCCGGACCTCATGGCCGAGGCGCTGCTGCTCGAAGAAGAAGTACTGATCGGCAAGCGCAACCTCGTGCGCATCCAGGACCGCCTCGAGAAGATCAGCGACGACAACGAAGTCATGCAGCGCATGACCGATCAGCTGGTCGAGGAAGTGGCCCGCAACCGCGACTCGCTGGCCAAGCAAACGGAACTCACGCTGGCCCGCCGCGAATCGCTGGAGAAGCTCAAAGCCGACATCCAGAGCATCGAGGAAGAGAACAAGCGCCTCGAGGGTGCAATTTCCGAGGACTCCGAGTCTGGCAATTCCGTGCGCGCGTTTCTCGGCGACGGCGACCGGCAGTACCTAACTGGCATGAAGGTTGGCGGCGAGCACATTCTCATCCTTCTCGATGCGTCCGCCAGCATGCTGGACGAAACCATCGTCAACATCATTCGGCGGCGCAACCTGCCAACCGAGCAAAAGCTGCAGGCGGCCAAGTGGCAGCGCGCGCTGGCGACGGTTGACTGGCTCATGACCCAGATTCCGGTGGACTCCAGGTACCAGGTGTTTTCCTTCAACGTCAAGGCAGCATCCTTGCTGGAAGGTAGCGACAGCGTCTGGCTGGAAGCGGAAAACGGCGATGAGCTCAACGACGTTGCCACCTCGCTCTACGAACTCGTGCCCGAGAACGGCACCAGCCTGTACAACGCAATCGAAGTAGCCAACAACCTTGACCCACCGCCAGACAATATCTACCTGCTAACGGACGGACTGCCGACGCAGGGTGAATCACCGCCGCTGACGCGCAAGACCGTGACCGAGCGCACCCGCCTGCGTCACTTCGGCAAGGCCATTCAACGCCTGCCGAACGGTGTACCGGTCAACGTTGTGCTGTTCCCGATGGAGGGCGACCCGAAGGCCTCGGGCACGTTCTGGAATTTTGCGCATGCCACCGGCGGTACGATGCTGAGCCCGGCGAGAGACTGGCCATGAAGAAGGAACGCCGCGAAGTTGAAGCGTTTTCCATGTCCTTCCTGGACGCGGTGTGCTGTGGCTTTGGCGCCATCATTCTTATGCTGGTGCTCACAAAGACTGCCGAGCCGATCATCCTCGATGAAATCGCGCCCGATCTCGAGGGCGTCATCGCCGAACTTGAGAAGCAGCTGTTTGAGATTCGCGGTGAAACGCGCCGCGTTACCCAGGAAATCAAGCAGACAGACGAGCAGCTTGCCAAGCGCAAGCTGACGGTGGCGCGCCTGGAAGGTGATCTGTCGAAAATTCTCGGTGAGTTCGCGGCGTCGCAGCGCGAGTCGTCGGTCACCGACATCATCGAAGGCAAGCTCAGCACAGCGCAGCAGCAGCTCACAGAGGAAATGCAGCGACTGCTCGGTTCCGAATACCGGCGCAGCGACGAAGACCAGGTGATCGGCGGTGTGCCGGTCGACAGTGAGTACATCGTCTTCATCATCGACACGTCCGGGTCGATGTTTAACTACAGCTGGCCGATGGTGCTGCAAAAAGTCCAGGAAACCCTTCGCGTGCATCCGGAAGTGAAGGGCATCCAGGTGATGAACGACATGGGTAACTACATGTTCTCCCGCTACAGGAGCCGTTGGATTCCTGACTCGCCGGCGCGCCGCAAGGCGATTGTTGACCGGCTGCGAACGTGGAACCCGTTCAGCAACAGTAGCCCGGTCGAAGGCATCAACCAGGCCATCAGCACCTTTTACGCACCGGACAAGAAGATCAGCCTGTACGTGTTCGGCGACGAATTTACCGGTGGCTCAATCCAGCGTGTGGTGGACACGGTCGACCGCATCAACCGCGTCGATCCGGCAACTGGCCGCCGCCGCGTACGCATTCACGCCATCGGCTTCCCGGTGCAGTTCGCGCGCCCGGCAAGCCTGCAGACGACCGGCATGCGGTTCGCCACGCTCATGCGCATCCTGTGCGAGCGCAACGACGGCACCTTCGTGGGGCTAGAGCGGGCGTTCTGAAGGCACAGGTCCGCCAAGGCCCGCGGCGCTACGGCCCGCAGTAACCAGTCGCTCTGCCCGCCGGCTGTAGCAGCGCCAGCGCGTCCAGACGCACTT
This sequence comes from Pseudomonadota bacterium, assembly GCA_038533995.1. Lineage (GTDB taxonomy): Bacteria > Pseudomonadota > Gammaproteobacteria > Steroidobacterales > JBCAXP01 > JBCAXP01. Next base: position 3,507 of record JBCAXP010000086.1, on the reverse strand, counting down.
GAGATCGAGTTTCATGTCACGCAGGGCGTGCCTGTGGTCCATCATAACGACGACAGCAGCGGCCAGCATTGTGCCGCGCCACGCCCCGACAAAGACCCACCGTTGCCAGCGCGCTTTGGTCTGGCTCCGCAGAAACGTACAGTGAAACAGCAGGTGCGACTGCTCGTCAGCGACCAGTTCTGTCAGCCAGCGTTTGATGTCGCTGTCCGGTAAACGGGTGGCTAGCAGATGGTAGTAACAAATGCCCACGACCTCGGCGGCGAGAAGCACGAGCACCTTTAGCCTGAGCCCCATCAGGCGCCGGCCCGCCACGAAAAGGCGGTCGGTCCAGTTCGAGCGAATCAGGCTTCCCCCGAGCAGGTGTACGCAGTTGGCAAGAATTGTCGCGTGCCGGTGTTCTTCGGCGACAAACAACTCCATGGCCGCGCCGTAGTGTGCATCGACGCCCGGCAGGCGGCTCTCTCTAGCCTGCGCCACTACCGTGCCACCGCCGGATTCACCAAGCTGAAAAATTGCCAGCGACTTCGCCAGGGATGCCGGCATCGCGTCGTAGTGCGACGTGCGTGAACTCTGGGGTATCTGCCTTCCCTTGCGTCTCGAGAAGAATTGGTGCCAGGTACGCCAGCTTGTGGTGTTTACGTCCATCGGAACCCTCTGTTTGGTCAGGCGAGCGCTATTCTTGCCTTGTAATTCTGGCAACACCCTTCAGCAACCGTGGTCAATTGTGGCAGGGCGGCTCAGGCGTTCCAGCTGAAACGTTTTCGGAATGATTCTTATTAAAAAAAAGCATCACGTGATGCGTATACTGGTACGACGCAACGATGGCACCTTTGTGGGACTAGGGCTCGCGTTCAGATCCCACCGGGAGAAGAACTATGCACACAACAAATCCGCGACTTTGCGCCAGCCTGATAGCATTGCTGCTCGGCGTAAGCGCACATCCGGTTTTTGCCTTTTCGGCCAGCACATCAATCACCGGGTTTTCCTGCGGCGCCTCTTATGTCGACAACGACGGCGGCAACGACTTTCACTTTGCGGCGTCCAGCATGGCGGTCACCGGCGACTGCAGCCCGAAGCCCATCGACGGTAGGGCACGAGGGCAGGCGCTGTCCGACATCGCAAGCGCGGTAGTTTTTGTCAGCGGCGATGCGAGCGGTCCTGTCGGCGCGAACAGTTCAACCAGCGTTGCCAGCCTTCAGGACTTCCTGTTCCTCGAAGTGCCACCGGACATCGACACCGTGCAGTTGCGCGTTAGCATGGACTTTGTCGCGGACTACACGGGCGCGTACGACTTTTCTCCGGAGCTCCTTGCCGGGCTGGTGCAGATCCAGAGCGTTGCCACGTTGCAGGTTCGCCGCTGCACGCCGATTTTGTGCCCGAACGATCCGATGGAGTCGGTATCGGTCTCGGAGGTTTATGACGTGCCACGCAGCCAGTTCACCGGCGAGTTTCCGCAAATCAGCGTGTCACTCGACACAAACCTTGCGGTCATCAATGGCGGTGGCTACCTGCTTGCCACGGCGAGCATAGAAGTCATCGACGATTCCGGCGCACTGATCAGTTCCGATTCCGGCGTGTGGGGCAGCGGCAGCAGCGCGGATACTGACGCCGACGGCTTGCCGGACACGCTCGACAACTGCCGCCTGCTCGCCAATCCCGATCAGCGCGACAGCAACGGCGATGGCTTTGGCAATCGCTGCGACCCTGACCTGGACGACGACCTCAACGTGAGCTTCTCTGATCTCGGGTTGATGAAAGCGGTGTTCTTCACCACAGACGCGGACGCGGATCTTGATGGGGACGGCAGCGTCAACTTCGGCGACTTGGGAATTATGAAGGCGTTCTTCTTTGGGCCGCCCGGGCCCGGCGCGGGCCCGTAGCGGAATTGCTGCGCCAGCCTGGTTGCTGGCGCAGGTGGTTGGCGATGAGAACTGTCGTAAGCTACTCCGGCAGTCCAGCGTCAAGCCAACCCTGGATCGTGTCCTGCTCCTGCTGCGTCAGGCAACTCGGGTTGCCGGCATCCAGTGCGGGATCGCCGGAGCAACCGCCTCCGAGCGGCATTTCGCCGGACTGAATGAGCACCAGCGAGCACTGGCCGATATTGAGCCCGGCGCATTCGTTAAAGTCATCGGCCGGCAGAAACGCGTCGTCATACTGACTGCCGATGTTGTGATCGCCTGAGCCAAACTGGGTGTGGCAGGGCATGCACTTGGCCTGCAGCACCGGCTGCACATTCGCGAAATATTTCGGGGCGCTTGCCACGCCGCTGGGCCCCGGCATGCCGAAGAACGCCGCTTTCATCGCGCCCAGGTCGCCGAAGTTCACGCTGCCGTCGCCGTCGAGATCTGAATCGGGATCTGTCGTGAAGAAGTTGGACTTCATTATGCCGAGGTCGACGAAGTTGATCTGCAGGTCGTTGTTGAGGTCGGCGTCGCAGACGTTGCCGTAGGTGTCGTTGTCGGTATCGCGCTGATCGGCGTTGGGCAGCAGCGTGCAGTTGTCCATGGGGTCGTCGATGCCGTCGAGATCAGTGTCCACGGCCAGCGAAGTGCTCGACAGGGCCATGGCAAGCAGAGGCAGCAACCCGGCGAGGGCGGTCGAAGCAGCGGGCGTTTTCAGTCGGAATTTCATGGTGATTCTCCCTGTCGGCGTTGGCGAAAAAGTGGGTAACCCATTACGTGAGTGAGCGACTTGCGGTCGAGTGGAACAACATTCAGTAGTAGATGTGTAGCTGTGCGAACACTTCATCGGTGTTCTGGTTGTCGTTTTGCGGGATGCCCTCACTGATGCGTGCACCGAGGCTGAACTGGGTAAACGCTGCCGGAAAGTACTCCCACACGATGCTGTAGCGGTTGCGCTCGTCTTCGTCCACGTCGTCGTCCGGGTCGAAGTAGCCGTAGGTGAACTTCAGGTTGTGGCCCTGGCGAAACGCGACGTTCGCTTCAAGGAAACTGACCAGCTGCTTGCGCCGTCCGGTAGGCGTGCCGTCATCCACGATGTAGTCGACCTGTCCCAGCCAGTTGACCGGCCCGGTGCGCAGCCCCGCGTAAACGTTCTGCATGCGCCGGTCGCCGCTGTCGGCGTCGTTGTAGTTGAAACTCGCGCCGGCACGCCAGCGGTTTTGCACGTAGGTGCCCGCAAGGCTGAACTGCTTGCCGGTGTCCGACTCATTGCCGCCGGCCACACCGTTGGTCACGGCAAGTGACAGCGACGCATTTCTGTATTCCAGCCCGATCTCAACACCGTCGTCAGGCGTGGCGTAGTTGATTCCCGGCACCTGCCGGATGAACTCGCTGTCATCTTCCAGGCGCCACCCGTACGGCAGGAACAGGCGACCGGCCTTCACGTACCAGGAGCGGTCGTTGAACCACATGAGCGCGTACGCTTCGCGGTTCGTTGAACCACCGGGGCCAATGCGCTGGTCTGCGTACAACGTCAGCTTGTTTTCGAGCAACGCGAACTCGACATACACCAGGGCCTCTTCCACATCGAACGACGAGCGATTGT
>JBCAXP010000085.1:0-13497 GCA_038533995.1 Pseudomonadota bacterium | reverse complement strand
ACCAGCAGAATGTTGGGCTTGTCCTGGGCGTCGGCACCGGTTGCGAACAGGATCAGAACCAGGGTGAGGAGAAAACTCGTTGCATGCTTCATTGGGCAGCTCCATCGCACTTGAGTCTCATGCGTAACATCCGGGCAATCGGTTCCGGCCATGCAGTCGGACGGGCAGCGGAAGGGGTGCGTGACACGGCGCCCCACTCTAGTGACACGGTGTCACTGGGTCAAGCAAATCGCCAGTGTCGGCACCTGGCAGGTTATGTACCGGCGCTCTGGCGATCCAGCGTCTGCCAGATTGCATCCACGCAGGCTGTGCCCAGGCGCTGGCTGCGCCCCGGCGACCACCCGATCTCCGGCATGGGATGGTTGGCGGCGTCCTTGAAGGGCATTTCGAGCGTCATTGACAGGCAGCCAAACGTTTCAGCAACGTAGTCCGTTGCCTTGCGCAGATCGGCGCTACCCGGAGGATCAAGGTCGTAGCCGAAGTCGGTCTGAAAGTCCGGGCTGATTGCGGCCAGGCGGTTCTTGAAGCCCTGCAGTTCTTCGTTCATGGCGTCGGTCCAGCGGGGAACGCCCTCGGCGCCGGCAATAAAGTTGTAAGGCAGCGCCTCGTCGCCATGCACATCGAGGAAGAAGTCCACGCCGGTCTCGTGCATGCGGCGGCGCGTAAAGTAGACCTCTGGGGAAGTGACCTCATCCGGCTCCTTCCAGGCGCGGTTGAGATTCACACCTTTGGCGTTGCAGCGAAGGTGCCCGCGCGCCCCGCCGTCCGGGTTCATGCTGGGCACCACGTACACTACGGCGCGCTCCAGCAGCGCACGGGCCACAGGATCTTCGGGATCGGTCATGCGATCGACGAAGCCCTCCATCCACCATTCGGCCATGGTTTCCCCGGGATGCTGGCGGGCGATCACCCAGCAGGATTTCTTGTCGTCGGCCGGTTGTCCGAGCGTCAGCAGGGTTAGCGGCCGACCGTCAGGCGTGGCACAGAGCACCTCGGCGCTGACGCCCGGCGATTCAAGGGCGAGGCCAATCAGTTGCTGGTGGCGTTCGAAGGAATAGGGTGCGAAGTAGGCGAAATAGACGACATCCGACTCAGGGGTGTAGCGCCAGCTGAGTGCCTTGCCGTCAAACTTCGTTCCTACGCGAAACCAGCGCTCGAGGTCCGTCGATGCCGCCACGCCGTAATCCTCGAAGCCGCCCGGGTACGACATGTCCCCGGCATTTTCCAGGGTGATCGTGCAGGCCTCGCCGCGCGCATCGCAAAGCTGGAAATAGAACCATTGGCCGTGGCGCCCGCCCTCATCCATGCGGATGGTCAATCGAATGTCAGAGGACGACTCGGCGGCTTGGACATCGATGTTGCCACCGTCGAAGAGAGCGTTGATGTGCATGGCGTGTTTCTCCGCAGTGTTTATTCGTCGAGGTATTGGTGCAACCAGCGGTTTACCTGTTCGTGCCAGTGAATGGAGTTGTGCGGCTTCAGCACCCAGTGGTTCTCGTCCGGGAAGTACAGGAAGCGGCTCTCGATGCCCTGACGCTGCAGCGCGGTGAACGCGGCGATGCCCTGGGTTACGGGCACCCGGTAGTCGAGTTCCCCATGAATGACTAGCATCGGTGTCTGCCACTGGTCAACAAAGAGCGCAGGATTGTATTTCTCGTGACCCTCCGGATTCTGGAAGTAAGGCCCACCGCTCTCCCACTCCGGAAACCATAGCTCCTCGGTGGTGTAGTACATCGAGCGATGGTCAAACACACCGTCGTGGTTCACGAGGCAGCGGAAGCCGTCTGGCCACTGGCTTGCGATCCAGTTGATCATAAAACCGCCGTAAGAAGCGCCGAGTGCGCAGACCCGATCGCCGTCGAGGAAATCGAACTGATCCACCGCGGCGGCTAGGCCGAGCTTGAGGTCTTCGAGCGGCTTACCGCCCCAGTCGCCGGAGATGCTGTCAGTAAATGCCTGCCCGTAGCCGGTCGAGCCGTGGAAGTCGATCATCACGGCTGCAAAACCCTGGCCCGCATAGGTTTGCGGATTCCAGCGGTAGTGGAAGTTGTTCGCAAAGCTGCCCTGCGGGCCGCCGTGAATCAGAAACGCTATCGGGTAGGACTTGCCACGCTCGAAGCCGGCGGGCTTCACCACGAAGCCGTAGACGGTATCCCCGCCGGCGCCCTCGAAAGAAAACTGCTCGTAATCCCCCATATCCACGCCTTCAAGGGATCGCGAGGCGACGTCGGTAAGCCGGCGGCTGTCGCCCGAAGCCCTGTCGAAGGCGAATAATTCGGCGGGCGCTGTGAGGCTGGCCATCGCGTAGACGACATGATCGTCGGCCACGGCGAAAGACCCCACCGTGCCACCGCCGACCAGTTTGACGGGCTCGCCGCCGTCGATGTCGAGCTGCCAGAGGGTTTTGTGACCAACGTCCTGCGCAGGCATCAAAATCGAGCGCCCGTCAGGCGCAAACGTGATGGCCGACGGCGACCGGTCCCAGCTCTCGGTGAGCACTTCCCTCTTGCCGGACCGCAGGTTGTGAAGCACAACGTCGTACTTGTCCGCCTCGAAGCCGGGGCGCGACATTGCCTTGTAGGCGAGGTAGCGGCCGTTGGGGCTAACAATCGGTGCCGTGTCCGAGGCTTTGTTGTCCTCCGTCAGGTTCCGTGGCTCGCCCGGATCGTTTAAGGCCACGGAGAAGATGTCGAAGTTGGTCGACGTCGGTTCTTCCGCATTGCGCAGGCGCGCCGCGAAGAACAGCGTTTCACCGTCCGGTGAAATCGCGTACTCCTCATTGCCGCCCCACACGCGTGAAGGCACATCGGCATCGAGCAGGGTGACGCGGACCGCCGCGCTCTCGTCAATACTGTGGGCAATGCCGTCGTCATTGAGTGCGATCGAAAAAAGCTGCGAGCGTGTCTCATCAAGCCAGTGGTCCCAGTGGCGCATGAAGAGCTGGTCGTAGTGCTTTGCAGTGACCTTGCTGTCGCTCTCGGCAGCCGCGCGTTTTTTCGTGCAGGCAAGGTCATCGCAATCGAGGTAGACAGACATCGACACTATCAGCCTGTCCCCCGTCGGAGACATTCGGAACGTGGCGACATCCAGCGGCAGGTCGGTAACCGGCTGCGCCTCGCCGCCGTCAACCGGCAGGCGCCAGACCTGGGTCGCATCACCGCGCCTGGAGAGAAACAGGATGTGACGCCCATCCGGCGACCAGGCGGGCGACGTGTCATTCGCCTCGTGCGTTGTCAGGCGTCGCGCGTCACCGCCGGCAACCGGGCTCATCCACAGGTCGTAACGTCCCTTGTCTGCATCGAGATCGGTTTCGCGCACGGGATACACCACCGTGCTGCCGTCCGGCGAGATCGCGGGTGCGCCCACGCGGTCGATGCTGACGAGGTGCTCAGCGGTGAACGGCTCAGCGGAGACTGGCGTTGCCAGGGCAAGCAGGACTGTGAAAATGGCGAACTGGCGCATGGTCACTCCCGGTGCAAGTTGAGGAAGGGCTCAGTATAGGTACGGCGCAGCCTATGGCAAGCACGTCTGAGCCCAAGCGCGCAGCATCTCCGGGGCGACGTTCGTCGCCGCTCGGCGCTGCCGAAGCGGGTATACTGGCAGGCCTCGCACAGGTCGCCGCTGCGCGAGGTGTCATCGTTTAGCAACAACCATGGAGTCAGGCAAGATGACCTACGACACAGTACCGGAGACCTACGAGCAGTGGCACCACTGCATTACCGTCGAGTGCGGAATTCCGCTTACCCCCGAGTTTGTCGCCCAGCGGCTTAAAGTCTGGAAGGACGAGAGGCTGGAGGAAACGGCACGTTTCCGTAAGCTCTACGGCGATGCCCACTGGCGCCAGGTGATCGGCTGGTTCGAGCGCAGCAGCGTCCTCGCAAAATAGGGCACGGTCTGCCCCCAGACGCCTCTCCTCGCGTGCTGTGTTCAGCTCGCGCGATAGAGGTAGGCGAAGACGTCATCGATCATGGCTTCACAGCGCGTAAGTTCCGCCGGATCGATAAACTCGTTGGGCTGATGGGCCTGGTCGATGGAGCCTGGCCCGCACACCACGGTGCTGATCCCGGCACGCTGGAAGCTGCCCGCTTCCGTGGCGAAGGCAACCTCCCCCGAGCCGCCATCGCGCACTCCGCTCAGGCTCTGAACCCACTGATCGGCCTTTGCTTCCGGGTCGGGCAATAGTGGCGGCACTCGCGCAATGGGCGTGGTCTCGACCGATGCCCCGGGCGCAAACTCCCGCAGGTCAGGCAACACCTTCTCATCGATAAACGTCTGCATGGCATCGATGATCAATTCGGGGTCTTCGCCCGGAAGGCCGCGGTACTCCCACAGGAACTCGCAGTGCGCAGGCAGAATGTTCACTGCCGTACCACCCTGAATGGTGCCAACCTGCACCGTCGTCCATGGCGGCTCACAGCCCGAGTCGCCGGCTGCCTCGCGCCGCGACCGGCCGATGGATTCCAGGTGTTCAATAATTCGTCCGGCGGCAAGGATCGCACCGGCGCCACGATGCGGCTGGCTGGAGTGCGCCGCCTGCCCGGTCACCACGGTGCGGAAGACGTTTATCGACTTGTGCGCGCGGACAATCCGCATGGACGTCGGCTCGCCGATAATCGCGTAGTCCGGCCGCGCAAAGTTGGCCAGCGCATCATCGACCATGCGATCGATCCCTAAGCAGCCGACTTCCTCGTCATAGGAAAGCGCTAGGTAAAGCGGCTTGTCCATAGCCGCCCTGTCGAGCGACGCGAGGCGCGAAAGAAACACGGCTGAGAAGCCCTTCATGTCGGCGCTGCCGCGACCGTACAGCAGGCCGTCGCGCTCGGTCAGCTCAAACGGGTCGGTGTGCCAGTCCTGATCGTCAATCGGCACGACGTCGGTGTGGCCGGACAGCACCACGCCGCCCGGCGCGTCCGGGCCGATAGCCGCAAACAGGTTGGCCTTGGTCTCTTCGGCGTTCCAGGTACGCCGGCAGCGTGCGCCGAAGCGCTGGAGATACTCTTCAACCCAGTCGATCAGTGGCAGGTTCGAATCGCGCGACACGGTGGGAAACGCCACCAGCCGGGACAGTAACTCCTGGGAGCTAAACGTACTCATCGCAATGGTCCTTAAGTGCTGCGGCGCGAACGACTACGCCAGAGCAGGTGGATTAACGTAAGCCTCAACTCGAGCCTGATCCTGGGCCGGAGTGAACAGTGAAACCATTATCAGAATCGGCACGTGCACGGCAAGGCCAAACAGCCCCTCGTGCAAATCAATGGGCTTGAGTGTGGGCAAGAAGAACAATAGCAGCGTGGTTGCCCCGCCCGCCAACAGTCCGGCAATCACGCCTGGCGTCGTGGCCCGGCGCCAGAACAGTGCCGCCACCACGGGCGGCGCGAGCTGCGCAATGATTCCGTAGGACGTCAGCAGCAGCACCACCAGTGAGATGCCCTCTGACACCGCGAAAAAGTAGGCAACCGCACCGAACACCACAATGAGTACCCGGATCAGCATGCGTTGCCGTGCCTCATCAAGATCCATGAACGGTCCTACGCCGTCTTCCACGGCAACTGACGCACTCGCGTGCATCAGCGCATCGCCTGTCGACATTGATGCGGACAGCGCGCCGGCACAGAAAAGGCCAACCACGATCACCGGCAGCTCCACGTTCAGTATCAGGTACGGCAGGATAAAGTCGGGCTCCGGCAGTGAATCCACGAAAAGCACCCCGGCAAAGCCAATCAGGAACACTGGCACCAGGAACAGCTGAAAGCTCGGAAACCAGATCACTGTTCGCCGGATAATTCGCTCATCGCGCGCAGTGAAGGCTTTCATGAAAATGTGCGGCCACATGGTGAGGCCAATCGCGCTCATCAGAATCGCGCTGGTGTAGCCGCCCCAGCTCCAGGGTCCGCCGTCGGCGGCCAGCCCGGGCAACTCAAGCAGTTCCGGGCGCTGCGCCAGGATGGCGTCAAACATCGGGCCGATACCGCCGTACAGCGCGTTGGGCAGGTAGAGCCCGAGGCTCCAGGCAATCACGACCATGAAAACGCCCTGGAGCGTGTTGGTCCAGCCGACTGCACTCACGCCACTCACCAGCACGTAGATCAACACGATGCCATAGGCGACTGCCGCGCCCACCCAGAGCGGTACCCGCCCGTCGGGAATCAGTGCGGCAATGCTGATCAACGTGATCACCAGCGACAGCCCGCGCGACCGAAAGCGGCCAGTCAGGAATTGCGCCTGGGTTACCTGGCCGAATTGCCGGCCGATCCGTGCAACCTTTGGACCGATCACATACCAGGGCGCCATGCCCAGCACGCCGTAGGAAAGAATGTAGAAGGCCGCGGCGCCGCGCGAATACGCCCAACCGGGCCCACCCAGGAAGGCGAAGGCCGAAAACACCGTTGCGCCGGTCACGAAGTACATGACAAGGAAGCCAAAGTTGCGGTCGCCGGCCACAAAGCCGTCCACCGTGGAGGAGGTGCCGCGCCCTGCACGCAAGCCCACCCAGAGCGTCAAGCCAAGATAGGCCGCAATCATTAGCGAGATGACCAGCCACTGGTCCATTACTCGCCCCGCTCGCGGTTCTCGAAATGATCCAGCACGAGCAGCATGACCCAGCCGATCAGAATCCACCCGATGGGCCATGCCATGGACAGCGGCAGCCCGAACACAAGAGGTTCCGCCCAGCGGAAAAAGGTCGCGCCCGGCCAGGTAACGGCCAGCAGATTGAGTACGAATATGCCGATTGCAAGTCGGCGGATGAGAGGCTTAGGCATTGATTACTCTGCGGAGTCGTCAGCGCAGTATGCGGTAGCCCGACAAATGGCACAAATCGCCTTAAGGCGCGTCAGCTGGCACCATCCGGCCAGGTGTCGTTGATCCGGTAACCGAGCGGCCATGGATCGGTGGGATCGATGTGCAGCTCACGGGTGCCCGTGATCCAGGCCCGGCCCTCGACGCTTGGCGAGATCCAGGGCACGCCATCCCTGACCGACTCCTCCTCGATGCGCCCGATGAACGTGGAGTCGATAATCGAGCGCGCTACCAGCTTCGTACCAACCCGAGCCTTTCCTCGTGCTCGCAGCACCGCCAGGCGCGCAGACACACCGGTTCCCGTTGGCGAGCGGTCAATTTTGCCGGGGCGAATCGAGACGGCGTGGCGCGTGGTCAGGGCGTCGTCGCGTTCCTCAACGGGCGTGGCGAACAGGCAGAACGAGATGTGTGCCCAGTCGGGGTTGTCAGGATGCACAAAGCCAATTTGCTCAGTGGCGGCCTTCGTGAATTTCACGCCAAGTTCGGAAAGCTCCCGCGCCTCGTCTGGCGACAACGAGAACCCAAGGGCGCCCGCATCCACGACAACGAAACTGTCGCCGCCGTACGCGACGTCACAGGCCACGCTGCCAAAGCCCTCAACGTCGAGCGCCTGATCGAGCTTGTACGCAAACGAGGGCACGTTCTTCACGCGAATGGACTGCACGCGCCCGCCGTTGCAGCGCGCCTCTACGCGCACCAGCCCTCCGGGTGCTTCGAGCGTCAGCCGGGTGACAGGCTCGGCCATGGGCACAATGCCCGTCTCGAGCACCACGTTGGACACACAGATCGAGTTCGAACCTGACATTGGCGGAGTATCCGCCGGCTCCATGATGATGAACGCCGCGTCTGCCTCGGGGTGCTTTGGTGGCACGAGCAGGTTGCAGTGGCGGAAGACGCCGCCGCGCGGTTCGTTGAGCATGTACTGGCGCAGGCGGTCGTCGCTTGCAATCCAGCGCGACTGCTCCCAGAGCGTTTCACCGGGAGGCGGCTCGATGCCGCCAACGATGACATCACCGACCTCGCCCTCGGCGTGGCATTCGACAACTTGTATCGCCCCCTTCAAATCCAAGCGCACTCTCCCATCGCTGCGCTTTGTAGTGTACGCGTTTCGAGGTCTGGAGTTCAGGGGCTCCCTGCAGCGTTTGTAGCCAACCAGCGTCCGGCGTCTTCCCAAGCTGCCCGCTCTTGCGAAACGCTGCCAATCTCATCGTCCAACATGTCTTCCAATTGATAACCACAGCCCGGAATCGCGCGGCCGTCCGGTCGACAGAAATACCACTTCCCTTGTCGGTCTTTTCGAATGAGAAAACGACCTTCATGTACCAGCCGATGATGCCTGTCACACAGCAACAACAGGTTATCAACACTTGTTGAGCCTCCTTCTGCCCAATGCATCACGTGATGGGCGTCGACGAAGCGCTTATGGTTGCATCCTGGGAAGGTGCAGCCGCCGTCGCGGCTTTCCAGTGCTCGCCTGATGGCCGTTGTGATCGTGCGCTGTTTGCGACCGACGCTCAGCGGCTCGCCCTCCGCGTTCTCGAACATGGGCACAATACTGCCGTCACAGGTCAGGCGCTTCACTGTCTCAACAGGCAGATCGGACCGTCCTGCCCCTTGCGTCAACGCCGTCTGGTCGACATGCACAACTACCTGCCTCGACTCGTGCGACTGTGGTGGTTCGTGCAAACTCAAGAAGCGCCTGCTCGTTGGCCGCGTTAGCAACCCGCGTGAGTGCCCGCACTTTCGAGTACGACAATGCACCGGTCTCGAATCCCTAGGCAATTGCCGAAAGTTGCTTCAGCGCATGAGCAACACGAACTTTCTCACGAGCAGCGCCGTTGCTGAGATACTCATAGGTGGTGGCGTTGATTCTGGCTGTAAGGCCAACGATGGCCCGGTCAATGGTGTCGATGGATTCCCGGTATTCGGAGACGGTGGTAGAGGCTTTCATGGCGATCCCTGCGTGGAAAACTTACCCTGTAATTAACATAAAGCGAGTCGTTATCCTCATCTCAACATACTGCTCAGCGGTCTCCTTGTCGGCGTAAAAACCTATCGGGTTTCAGGCTAGAGCTCGCTCACCGCACGATGCGCCTGCGTAATCGCCGCATCGGTGTTAGCCGCCGCGGCGGAGTCAGAGTTGGCAATCGCAATGCGTCCGAACGGTTGGCGCCCGGCCACCCACGGCTTGTCCGCCTCGCTCCTGTACGTCGGCTCCCACAGCAGGTCCGGGCTGTACGCGTAGCCATGCGACCAGCGGTTGACCGTGATACCCGCGATGTCGCGCTCGACGTCGAAGCCTGCGCCGCCCAGCGCCTGGTCAAGCTGGTTGCGCACCTCGTGTTCGAACGTTGAAAACGGCGTAGCCAGCAGCTGCCGGCGGCCTGCCCGCCACTGCTCCGGCCCACGAATATCCTTGAAGTACGGCACGTGACACATGTGAAGCACCATCGGGTCGTCAGGGTCCGAACCGAACGGCCGTTTGCCGATCGACACCGGGTAGTCCAGCTCCACCTGCTTGTAAAAGCCGTTGGTGTAGTACACGAACGCCGCACCGAGTTCAGCGAACGCGCGCCAGCTCTTCGCCATGACCTTCGTGTAGACCAGCGGTATTTTCACGTTGTAGCGAAGGCCGGCGACCTGCGCTTCCGGCAGCTCCGGGCACAGGTACGGAATCGCGCTGTTGTAACAGGCCATGACGCAGTGTTTCGCACGCACTCCTGCGGTCTCGCCGTTGGTAACGTAAGTCACCTCCACGGCATCCTCGCTCGCCGTATGCTGAACATTCACCGCCGTGCTGTTCAGGCGAATGTTCACGTCCGAACCCGCCCGGTCGAGCAGTGAGTAGTCCACCCGCGCGCTGACCACGTCCTCCATTGTCGAACCCGGCACCGCGTCAGGCAGCATTGACCGCACCAGCAGTCGGGCAATGGACGCGTTGCCGTCCGGGAAGTGAAAAATGTAAGGCTCATCGCCGCGATAGCCAACGCGCGGCATAGTGTGAGCGAGCCCCGGCATGCCGCCGCCGTCGTCGTAACTTTGCACCTGGATCGCCGGAATCTCCTCGATGCCCACACACCAGAAGCTGATACCCCAGCGCCGGTACATCTCCAGCAGCTGCGGATCGACCTTTGCGTAGTCTTTCAGAAAATCGTGGTAGCTGAGTTTGCTCAGCAGCGCATGTTTCTCCTTCCGGCTCATCCCCGGCAGGTAGTCCCGCTTCTCGGTAAACAGGCGCACCAGGTCTGCCTTCGCCCGCTCGTTCATCGGCGTTGCCGCCGCGAACTCCCGCCATGGAATATCCCCGTAGCCAACAACCGTCTTCTGCGCACCGAAGGTTTCTCGGTCGTAGGTCACAGCCTTACTCAACCCGAGGGAACTGTAGAGCTCCTGGTCGTAGTAGTCGTAAAAGCGCTGCACGTCGACGCCGAGGTCTGTCAGCAGCTTCTTCGACACTGCGCTGTAGGACGACGGCGTATCAATGGACTCGGTGCCGCCGTAGCCAATGTGCGTAGCGCCGTCGACCGTAAACTCGTTGCGCTTGGCATGGCCGCCAAAGTCATCGTGATTGTCGAGGATCAGGATGCGGGCATCGGGATGCTCCTGCCGGTAGAAGTACGCTGCCGCCAGACCGCTGATTCCTGCGCCCACCACGACAAGATCCACCGAGTCCTCGAACTTCCCCGCCGGCCAGCGCTCGCCGGACACCCGCGCATGCATGGTTTCCCACGACCCGTCGTGACTGCCACGCATCCCCGTCAGCGCAGGGGGATAGTAGTGCTCGTCAATCGGCAATACTGAAGGGGAATTGCCGAAGGCCCGGGCCCACGGGCTTAAGAGACTCGCACCTATGGCCACCTGCGTGCCATTCAGGAAATCCCGCCGCGTAATGTCACCCATACCGCTTCCCCTATTGCGTTGTGGCCGCTAGCCGAGCAGCCCCGCCACCATAAACCCAAGATAGTTGCCGAGCACAAGGCCCACCGAGCCCACCAGAATTGCCGGCAATTCCAGGTCACCGCGGCCGAGACTGCGAGCGAGCGCAAGGCCTGTCGTACCGCCGCCGATGTTCGATTGCGACGCCACCGCCGCCGTCGCAAGATCCATCCGCAGCAGGCGGGCCACCCCAAACACGACCAGGCCGTGCACACCAACCACGATGATAACGAACGTCGCGAGCACCGGCGCAAGTTCACCGATGCGGCCAACAGCGTCCAGGTCGCAAAGGGCGCCAATAACGGCAAGAAAGAGGTAGACCGCGAAGAGTCCAAGCAACCGCGCGCCGCGCAGGCGCTTCACGAAGGGCACCTGCGCGAGAACCAGCGCAAAGGTCGTAAGCACAAGCGTGGCTGGCACGGCGATGCCTGTCGCCGACTTGAGGCCGTCTGCAACCGCATCGGACAGCGCGACGCAGCCAATGCCAAGCGCGCTCACAACCGCAACGTCGAAGACGCTGGTGGTCTCAATCTCGTCGTCCACGGACAGGTGCGCATCGTCGCCTTCCACCCCAACGGTCACCGCTGGCCACAAACCGGCCAGGAGGCGCGGCAGCGCCACGCAGGCCGCCATCCAGATTGCGGTCATCGCGTTATCCACGGCCGCCGCGCCTGCGTACAACGCGCCGTCCTGCACCACGTTGTACTCGAGCGCAACGGCATTGAAGTTGACGCTGCCACCGATGTACGTGCCGGCAAACATACCGGCGACGGCCGCATGGGCATCACCAAAGGCGTCGGCACCGCCAACGACCCAGTGACCGGCGATTACGCCCAGGACAGTGCCCGCGGCACCCACCAGGAACAACACGAGCACAGGACCGCCAATGCGGGCCACGCTGCCAAGGTCCACGAGCAACAGCAGCCAGAAAATGCCAAGCGGCGCGATGTACTGGAAGATGGCGCTGTACAGCGCCGTGTCGGGACCGTACGTGGGAACGATGTTCAGGTTAGCCGCGACAGCGGTGAGCAGGATCACGAGCAGCGCCGCACCGAAATGGCGCAGCCAGGTGCGCCTTGCGAGCCACTCGGACAGCGCTACGAAGCCAACCAGCACGGCGGCAAGCGGCAGCGGATCAGAAAACATGGGCCCATTTCGCGGGCAGGCGCTGCGTTTGTCAAACCTTGCTGCCTGCCCGACGGTGGCGGGCGCCCCATGGACATACGTTGCCCTTTCCGCTACACAGTTACACGCTGGACGCAGGGAAGCGGCACAACTTGCACAAATTGCCAAACCGAGGACACCATGAGAATCACAGCCCGCCTCCTGTCGATTGCAGCCCTGCTCATGCTCAGCGCTTGTGGCGCAGAGCAACCCGCCGACGCTCCGAGCTCCGCGCCCACTGACACTGCCGCCGCGGCAGACGCCGCCGCCGACGACACAGGCTTCGTCAAGCGGCCACTCGATCTCATGCTGGACGGCCAGTGGATCGGCAACGGCATCTCCTATGGCGCCTACCGTGACGGCGAAGGACCCAACGAGGGCAGCCTGACGTCGAAGGAGAATATTCTCGAAGACCTGCAAATTCTTGCGCCGCGCTGGAAGTTCATCCGGATGTACGGTTCAGGACAGCAGTCGCGAAACATCATCGAGGTGATCAAGGAAAACAACTTGCCGATACGCGTAATGCAGGGCGCGTGGATTTCAGGCACCCAGACCCAGGAGCAAAACGACGAACAGATTGACGGCGCGGTCGCGCTTGCCAATGACTTCCCGGAGATCGTGGTGACTGTCAACGTCGGCAACGAGGCGCTGGTCGACTGGTCGGGGCATCGCATCGAGGATGTGAGTAAAGTCGTCGGCTATATCCGTGACGTGCGCAGCCGGGTCAAGCAGCCCGTCACCGTGAATGATGACTACAACTTCTGGAATAAGCCGCATGCCAAACAGATTGCCGCCGAGGTCGACTTCATCGGCCTGCATGCGTACGCCTTCTGGAACAACAAGACACTGGACGAAGCCATGGCATGGACCGAAGCCATTTACGATGACATCCAGGGACGGTTCCCGGACCACGTTATTGCCTACTGCGAAACCGGCTGGCCAACCAGCCGCATCTACGACGACGGCAGTTACGAAGGTGGACTAATCGGCAAGGCAGGCGAAGCCGAGCAGGAGGTCTTCTTCGACCAGTACGACCAGTGGGTGAATGACAACAAGGTCATCTCACTGTACTTCGAGGCCTTCGACGAGCAGTGGAAAGGAGGCTTTGACGGGGACAACCCGATGGACAAGGCTGAGAAACACTGGGGCCTGTACCGGTCGGACCGCTCGGCCAAGCAGGCAATCAGGTAGCGTTCAGGCCGCGCCGGCAGCGGGCGGTTCGCTAACGCAGCCCTGGAAGTCCTTGTTGGCTCGCACCAGCACGAGCGCGTCCTGCAAGGTGACCGGCCGTGACAGCATGAAACCCTGCACGTAGTCGCAGCCGAGCTTCACGAGCAGGCTCAGCGTATCCGCCGACTCGATTCCCTCGGCGACCACCTCCATTGAAAGGCCCTTCGTCAGGCCCATGATCGCCTTTACGATCTGCCGGCTGTCGCGATTGGTCGCAAGGTCCATCACAAACGACCGGTCAATCTTGAGCACGTCCAGCGGAAACCGCTGCAGGTAGCTCAGGCTGGAGTAGCCGGTACCAAAGTCGTCAATGGCGAAGTTGACGCCCGCCTTCTTGATGTCGCCAAGGGCCTGGGCGGCGAGCTCGGG
>JBCAXP010000084.1:0-13771 GCA_038533995.1 Pseudomonadota bacterium | reverse complement strand
GCGCTCTTGAACAACGAGATTCGCGACTTCGGAATCTTCGGAATTAACCTCAGAAACGGCACCGATGGCGTGGTGAGCGGCAACCAGGTGGGTGATGGTTTCTGGTCAGCCTTCAGCATCAACCTCGACCGCGTTGCCTTCTCGCTGCTGGTGTCTGACAACCGGTTCTTTGGAAATCGCTTCGGCATCTACTGCACCAATGCCTCACCGCTGATCGTGGGGAACCTGATTGATGACACGGCCCGCGGCATTACGGTGTTCGGTAACTCCAGTCCGCTCATCGTCGATGGCAACCAGCTGGTCAACAACGAGCGCGCGATTGAGCTCCTGGGAACGGGCAATGGTGGCCCGTCGCCGGTGATTGTGGGTAACAGTTTCCAAAACAGCACCAACGAGCATATCTTTGCGGATAACTACGCGGATGGCAGCCCCGAGACAATTATCGCGACGGGCAACTGGTGGGGCAGCATTGCGCTCGGCGACATCGTCGCCTCGATTCGCGACTTCACGGAAGCAGACGACGCCCCCGTTATAGACTTCAGTGGTTTCCTGTCGGAACCCGGCGGCGCGCCGGTAGACGCCAACCTGGTGGTGGGCGGCACGCTGGACGGCGACTTCGAGTGGGATGCGGCCGAACCGTACGACGTTGTCGGGCGGCTGGTGGTGCCAGCCGGCGCCAGCGCGGAGATTCCCGCCGGCACGGAGCTTCGCTTTTACGAACGCACCGCGGGCATCGATGCGGAAGGCTCGTTGCTGGTGCTCGGCGTGGCGGGCAATCCCGTGCGCCTGACTTCCGGCCTGCCAGAACCCAGCGGAAGCGACTGGAACGGCATCACAGTGCATCAGCAGGCCAGCGACGTGATTATTCGCGAGGCTCAGTTCAGTTATGCGCACGCGGCCGTCCTGGTGACCGGCATTGGCGCGAGCGCCGAAATTTCGTCCAACTCGATCCAGGGTGCCGGACTGTACGGCATTCGCGTTGAAGACCGCGCCGAGGCCGATGTGCTCAACAACAGCGTCGCGGCGCCACTGCCATCCTCTGGCGTTGCTGTTGGCATCAGCTTCCAGGAGGCGGACGGCCTGGTGCAAGGCAACGTGACGCAGAACATGGACGTTGGCATTTCGCTCTCGGACTCCTCGCCCGACGTCATCGGTAACCTGTCCCGAAGTAACCGCGTCGGCATCGAAGTGTTCAGCAAGTCCAGCCCGCAGATCACGGGCGACAACCAGGTCATTGCCAACCTGATCGGCATCGAGGTGAAGGGCGACAGCACGCCCAACAACAATCCATCGCCGATCACCAACGGCAACTCCATCTTCGGTAACGGCGCCAACTTTGTCGCGACCAATTCGTTCTTTGACGGCAACAACGTCGTGCTGGATGCCACGGGCAACTGGTGGGGCAGCACGAATCCGGACGTGATTGCCGACGGCATCATCGACAGCAATGACGGCCTGGGCAGCAATACGCCGACGGTCGACTTCTCGGGGTTCCTGGGCAGCCGGTAGGGGGTCTGGCCCCGCATCTTCGCTTTTAACCATTTCGGCCTGCGCGGCATCCAATAGGCAGGCTCGAGTGGAGAGGATGTTATGCGCGCGCTTGTTGTGATTGCGGTGGCCCTGGTGGCGGCGTGTTCGCCGCCGAGCGAGCTGCCGCCGATGTCGGATTCCCTGGCAGCGGCTGACCTGGAGGCTGATCTCGCCAGCCTTGTGCCTTTGCTGCTGTCGGACTACAACGTGCCGGGGGCGTCGGTGGCTGTGTTGGTCGACGGCGAAGTTGTGCTCGCGCGCGGCTACGGGCAGCGCCAGGCCGGGGGTGGCTCGATGCCGGTGGATGAGAACACGGTGTTCCAGGCGGCGTCGCTTAGCAAGCCCGTGGTGGCGTTCGGCGTGCACAGGCTAATGGCCGAGCGGCCGACGGCGCTCAGTCTAGACCAACCGTTGATGGCACACCGACCGCCGCCGGGACCATATGACGAGGACGATCCGCGGTTCGGCGAAGTCACTCCACGCCACGTGCTGTCCCACAGCACCGGCCTGCCCAACTGGCGGCCGAACGACAGCGGGCCCAATCCGGAGCCGCTGAAGTTCAGGCGCGATCCTGGGACGGACTTTGGCTACTCGGGTGAGGGCTATCTCTATCTTCAGCGCGTAGTGGAGCGAATCACCGGCGAGACGCTCGACCGGTATCTGCGACGCACCGTGCTTGATCCCGTTGGCATGGCGGACAGCTCGTTTCTGTGGGAGGCGAGCTTCGACGACCGCTACGCGTCACCGCACGACAAGAAAGGGCGGCCGCGGGAGAAGTATCGCCCCAGGCAGGCCAGCGCGGCGGGCACGCTTCACACCACTGCAGTCGACTATGCGCGCTTCTTGCAGGCGGTGCTGGGTGACGGGCCAGATGGCACGGGTGCCTGGCTGGCGAAGGAGTCAACGATTGACTCGTCGTTGGGCTGGGCACTCGGCGTGGGCTACGAGGCGAAGGCACAAGGCGACGTCTTCTGGCAGTGGGGTGACGACGGCGGTTTCAAGGCGCTGATGGCGGGGTCGCGTGAGCGCGGGGTTGCGGTGGTCGTTCTCACCAATTCAGATCGCGGTCTCAACGTTGCGCGGCCGGTCGTCGAGCGCGTGCTTGGCAGCGAGCTGCAGTTTCTCGACTACCGCATGCTGAACTACTGATAGTTCAGGGACATGGGCGAGTGTTGCTACACTCGCCTGCGTGGAAGATTCCGAGGCACCTAAGCATAGGACCAGCTGCAAGAACTGCGGCGCGCCGCTCGAGGCGCGTTTTTGTCCGCAGTGCGGACAGCAGGATATCGACCTGCAGCGCCCGTTCTTCACGCTGTTCCGCGAGCTGGTTTTCGAGGCCTTCGATGTCGACGGTCGGGCGGCGCGCACGATTGTGACTCTTTTCGTTCACCCGGGCGCGCTTACGGCGCGGTTCCTCGCCGGTCACCGCAAGGAGTTCACATCACCGGTGCGCCTGTACCTGGTCATTAGCGTGGTGTTTTTCCTGGTCGTTGCATGGGTTGTGCGCCGGGGCATCCTGTTCGAAGTCAGTGAAGAGTCGGTCGGCGAGGTGCGGATGCTGACCGAGAACCTGCCCACGCTGATGTTTATTTTTCTTCCCGGCTTCGCTTTGTTGCTGAAGGCCGCGTACTGGCGGCGCTTGTACTTCGATCACCTGGTCCACGCGCTGCATCTTCACGCGGCGGCGTATGCGGTACTCGCCGTGTTGATGCCAACGGAGCAGGCGTCAAACGAGCACTGGATCTGGCTTGCGCTTCACATTGTGCTGGCCACCTACCTGCTTGTTTACCTGGTGGTTTCGTTTCGTCGGGTTTATGAATCCGGATGGCTTGTGACCGCGATCAAGGCCTTTGTGGTGTTCATTGCGTACCTGTCACTGCTGTCTATCGGTCTCCAGTTTGCGAGCGATCAGGCGCTGTTCGGGACTGGCTGAGCCCTGGGATCAGTCAACGCCAACTGTCAGCAGCATCTGGTCCATGATTTTTGGGCCGTCTTCTTCGCCGCCGCCGAAGTCCCACGCGCCGCCTTCCGGTGACAGGTGGCGGTAGTAGCCTTCGCCCGTGATATCCCAGGTGGTGATGTAGAGCTTTGCTCCCGTCCAGTCTTCGATGCCGTAGTCGCGGCCGCGGAACGTGAAGGTGATGGTTTTCGCTTCCTTATCGGCCTTGACGTTGGGGGCAACCGGGTACTTGCGCGGTGCTTCCTCGGCGGTCGCGCCTTCCGGGCCGAAGGCGTAGTTGCCCCAGCCGTAGGCGACGTGGCCGATGCTCCAGTCCAGGCCCTCGGGCATTTCGGCGTGGATTTGTGGCAGCACGGTTGCGCCCTCCCGACCCGGCACGTGGATAAAGCTCGTGAACGCGACGTTGTCGAAGCCGTTCGGTGGCAGCCAGGCGTCGGTGAGGTTGGCGACCGAGAGCGTGAGTTCGAGGGTGGCGCCGCCGACGCGTACCTGCGCGCCGGTGATGTCGATCTGGCCCGTCGAGGCTTCGTGCGTGAGCGCTTTGTAGTTGCCGTCGGGGCCGGTTGCGTCGCCCGTCGGGTCTTCCCAGCGGCGTTCCCACGACGGGGCGGCGACAACCATCTCGAAGTGCGCCGCTTCGCTGACCGCGCCGCTGCTCACGTCATAGGCCTCCAGGCGGGCGGTCTGTCTGCCGAGATCACGCACAGGTAGCTGCCAGGACCAGTTGCCGTTGTCGTCGGCGGGCACGTTGACGACGCGGTACAGGTTGCCGTCCATGACCAGGGAGACGGTCGCGCCGGCGGGCGCCGTGCCGCGCACGGTCGTGTTCGCGATAAGCTCGGCGCCATCCAGTCCGGGTGAGATCGTTGGGGCTTCGACGGTTGCGGTGTCTGTCGTTTCGCTTGCCTCGCTTGCGATCAATTCCGCAATCGCAATCGAGCCTGGGGGCAGGTCACCCGACCACGCGCCGGTTTGGTCGGATGGACGAAGCGCGGCCACGCCGCCGAGCATTTTAGGCTCCAGGCTGACGGGGCCCTCCGCGATCGGCAGGTTGCCGACGAGGATCGGGTGCGTCGCGGTGTTCATCATCACGAGCACCGTGCGTCCTTCGTGACTTCGTGTCCACGCCACCAGGCCAGGGCCGTTGGCTTCCGAACCGAGCACGTCGATTGTGCCACGCGTGAGCGCCTTGTCCGATTTGCGAAGGTCCGCGAGCTGGCTGAGAAACAAATACATCGGCGCCGTGGTGTCGAACTGGTCCTCTTCCGTTTCGAAGCCGCCGCCGAACATCGCCTTGCGGCTTTCCGTGTGCATCTGCCCGGTGCCTTGGTACACGATCGGGATGCCGGGAATCGTGAAGATCGCGGTGAGCGCCTGCTTGAGGCCGGTCGCGTTGCCGCCGGCGAGGAAGCGGCTCGTGTCGTGGTTGTCGATGAAGTGCGGCGTGCGCCACGGGTCGCGCATCATCGCCATGTGCTGCTCGAGGCGATAGGCGAGCTGCGCCGTCGGCCTGCCCTGGCCGAACACCTGGTTGAGCTCGGCGAACATCGGGAAGTTGATGACGGACGGCAGGATGGGGTCGTCATCCGTGCCGAGGAATACCGCCAGCGCCTCTTCGCCCTGGTTCGCAAACGGCAGGCTCGTGTCGAATACCTCGCCGAACATCAGGAAGTCGTCGCGACCGGTCTCACTGGCGGCGGCGTTGATGCCATCGGCGTCGTGCGTGAAGCTGCGGAAGAACTCCGGCTCCACGTAGCGCACGGTGTCGATGCGGAACGCGTCGACGCCCGTGTTGCGAATCCAGTCGCCGTAGGTTTTCTTTAGCGCGTCGATTGCCACCGGGTTCGACGTGTTGATGTCGGCCAGCGAGGCGAGCTGGTAGGTGAACTGGTGCTCCAGGATGCTGTAGTCAGTGATCGTGGGCGTCCAGTGGTAGATGTCGGCGGCCGCGTGCTCCGGGTCCAGGCGATTGATCATGTGAAACGGCGCCTGCGTGGGTGCAGGCTGCAGGCTGTCCGGCGCTTCCAGCAGCACGAAATTCTTGCTCGTGTCTTCCGGGTCGTACTCGCCATCGTAGTTGTAGAAGATGCCGGTGTGGTTCACGACGATGTCCTGCACCAGGTACATGCCGCGGCGGTGCAGGTTGTCTGACAGCTGCTTCCACGTGTCCATCGTGCCGTTGTGGGCGTCGACGTCCGAGAAGTCGGTGGCCCAGTAGCCGTGGTAGCCGCCGTAGTTCTCCGCGTTTGACCACCACTGGTTTGCGACCTGCGGCGTGGTCCATACCGCGGTGGCGCCCAGGCCCTGGATGTAGTCGAGGCGGTCGATGACGCCCTGAATGTCGCCGCCGCTGTAGTGGCTTTCCTTTGTCGGGTCGTATTCGTTCGCGCCCTGGTCGTTGTTGCTCGGGTCGCCGTCGTCGAAGCGGTCGAGCATCAGGAAGTAGATGACCTGGTCGCGCCAGTCCGGGGATGGCACGTGCAGGAGGAGTTCGTCGCCGGGTGCTTCTGCCGACGCGCTGGCGGGCGCGTCATTCTTGTCCTGGGCGCAACCGGCGAGTGCGGCACACAGCAGGCCCGCAGTGATTGTGCTCTTCATCAGCTGACCGCGATGGGCTTGTCGAGACCGATCTTTTTCTTCCACGCCTCGATGCGTTCCTTGAAGCCCTCGACCAGGTGCTTGTTGTCGTCAATGACGTTGTTTTCAGACTTCGGATCGACCGTCATGTCGTAGAGTTCCATGTCGCCGGTGTCCTTGTACCACATGAAATGCCAGCGGTTGGTGCGCACGTAGTAGCCCTCGGCGCGCTGGCCCATCATGTCTTCGGCCGAGCGGCGTTGGTGCGCGTAGCCGACCAGCGCGTCGCGCTCGTCCATCTCGCGGCCCTCGATTAGTGGCGTCAGGCTGTAGCCCGGCAGGCCGTCGGGCACGCGGGCGCCGGCGATGTCGAGGATGGTCGGCACGATGTCTTCCATCGACACCAGGCTCTCGGTGTTCGTGCTGCCCTGGATGCGACCCTTCCAGTAGAAGATGACGGGTGTCAGAAAGCTCGTGTCGTACAGACCCAGCTTGCCCTTGCCGCCGCCGTTGGAGAAGTTCAGGTTGTTCTCGTAAGTGGCGCCCGGCACTTTGTACTCGACGGTCGGCTCCTGCTCCCAGCCGTTGTCGTTGATATAGATGAACAGCGTTTCCTCGAGCAGTCCCTCCGCCGCCACGTGGTCGAGCAGTTGGCCCACGCCGTCGTCCCACCAGGTGACGTTGCCGTAGTACATCTTGGCCGACTCGCTCAAATGCGCCTGCTCGTCGTAGTACTTGCGGTGCTTGTAGCCCGCGTCCAGCGGCGTGTGCGGCAGCATCGGGCCGTACCACACGAAAAACGGCTGGTCGCGATGGCGGGTGATGAAGTCGAACACCGGCTCCATTGTCGTGCGGCCGAGCTCGTTGCCCTCGGCACCCATCATCTCGTGAAAGAAGTCGTCGGTGCCGAACAGGTCCATGTCCCAACCTTCGGTCATGCCTTCATCAAAGCCGCCGTTGCGGTAGGAATTTTCCCACCACTTGCCGCCCTGCCAGCTTGCGTAGCCCTGCTCGCGAAGCAGCGTGGGCAGCGTGTCGAAGTCCTTCATCGCCGCCGCGCGCTCGACGAACTCCCACATGCCTTGCTCGGTGTCGTTCATCTTCTTGTAGCGGTCGGATTTGCGGCGCTCCTCGATGAGCGCGTTCTCTTTCTGCTTGTACTGGATGGGGTGCAGGCCCGTCATCAGAGTGCGCAGACTCGGGCGGCAGTGGTTCGCGGTCGCGTGGCCTACCTTAAAGGTGAGACCGGCGTTCGCGATCATATCCATGTTGGGCGTTACCACCGTGTCGTTGCCCATGAAGCCGAAGTAGTGGGCGCCGTGGTCGTCGCCAATCAGCAGGATGATGTTGGGCAGGCGGTCTTCCGCCAGCGCGGTCGTCGTAGAAGCGACCCACAGGCATAACAGCAGCAACGCTCTCATTGATGACTCTCCTCTAGCTGTGCGCATTGTTTACCACAAACGATCAGCCGGCCCTGTCTCGCTGACTGTTTGCTATCGGCACTATCTTCGTCGAGTGCCCGAACCAACCGGCCACCACCGACTTCTTGCGCCGGCTGATCGGTATCTTTAAATCATTGGTCAACAGGCAGTACCACTGCTGCTTGTCCTTGACGATTTTCACGATGGCGCGGCGCGCCACCCAGTGCGCACGATGCACTCGCATGCCGTCCTCGCCCAGCGCATCCGCGGCCCGCTGCAGTGACCCCAGAATCATGCAATGCCCGAGCTCTGTGTAAATGTGCAGATAGTGCAAGTCCGATGAGATTGCCAGCACGTTGGTGCCGAGGGCTTCAGGGATGTCGCTCAGGAACTCGTTGCGAACTTCCTCGGCATAGCGCCCGGCTTCGGCTTTTTCGACGTCCACGTCGCCGCGCCCGTTGCCCTCGTTCTCGGGATCTTGCGGGCCGTCACCCTTGCCTTTCAGCAGGGGCAGGTTGATGGCCATCCATATCAGCAGTACCTGCGGTCCCACTTCGAAAAATTCGGCAACGATACCCTGCCAGATGCCCTGCTGCTCGAAGACGTCCAGCCAGTCTCCGTCGTCGGTTGCCGCCGCCCACGTCTCGGGTTGAATCTGCTCGACAAGGTAGCCGAACGGCGCCATTAACGCGGCTCCGGCAAGCGCTGCGAGCATCAAGGCGAGCCACGGCGGAAAACGGTGCGCGAGCATGGGCAGCAGGAACCAGCTTGCGGCATACAGGGCGGCAAGCGCGAGACCAACGTTGGTGACCCAGAAAAGCGTGCGCTCGAAGAGACCCAGTCCCTGGCTGGCCTCCGGCTCCATGAGCACAAAGATAGCGACCAGAATGCCGCCGACAATGACAATGGACCGGCCCAACGGCCAAAGGCCGAAGACCGTGCCGTTGCTGACGTTTGCCTGGGCGTTCATCGTGAAGCTCCCCTCTCCTGCCGGTTGCAGCCTATCATGCGCTTTCCCTACCAGGCGTATTCGAAAATCAGGCCGAGCAGCGGGAGCGAATCTCCATCATCGCTTACCTCATCGCCCTGGAGAATATTGAGTTCAGGCGGTTCGCCGGAGGGCCCTCCGTAGACGTTCAGGATGTCGAGAAACAGCACGAAATCGAGGGGGCCAAGCGGGCGCCGGTAATCGACGCGCAGGTCGAGCGAGTGGAAGGCGTCGCCGCGGCCCACGTTGGTTTCGGTGATTTCCCGCGAGAAACGCACAGGCGGGTTAGGCGCCAGGACATCCTCGTGAGTGATGTAGCGGTCGCTCGGTTGCCCGGTGCCGTAGCGCCATCGTGCTGCGACTTGCCAGCGCTTGCTGATTTCCCAGCGACCGCCCATGGACAAGAAGTGCTCGCGATTGAAGTCCCAGTCGTATTCGCCGCGACCGTCGTTGTCGTCGACGCGAAAGTCATTCCAGGAGTAGGCGAGGTCGGCCGACCAGCCGCCGGCTAAGCGGCGTGTCAGCACGACGTCGATGCCCGTGTTGGTGCCCTCGCCGTCGTTCGAGACGCGGGCGTTGGTGCGGCTGTCCGGCACCAGCAGGTTGTCGAGCTGCTGGTAGTAGCCCTCGACCATCAGGTTCAGGTTGTCACTCCATTGGTAATTGAAGCCCACACCGAAGTGGGCGAGCTCCTCACTTTCCAGGTTGAAATTCTCAGGGTCCGCAGCGCGCGCCAGGTTGCTTGGCGCCTCGTAGAAGATGCCCGTAGACGCCGACAAGCGAAGGCGCGGCGATACCGTGTAGTTGAACGAAAGGCGCGGCGAGACCAGGTTCTCGTCGCCGAAGCCGTTGCGATCGTAGCGAAGGCCCGCCCGCAGGCTCGCGGCGCCGAAGTCGAAGACCTGTTCGCCGTACAAGGCGTAATTGACTTCGCTGGCGCTGTACGTCGAGTTAATGTCGTCAGGCTGTAACACAATGTAGTTGGCGCCGGGCGGGCGGGGATCGTCAGACTCGTAGACGTAGCGAATCCAGTCTTCGCGCAGGGTCGTCGAGTAGTCGATGTCGTTGCTCGTGAGGCGCAGACCGGCGGTGAATAGTCCAAAGCGGTTGCCGAGCGACAGGTCGCTGCGCCAGCCAGCTTCCGATTCGGTTTCCTGCACGGTCAACAGACGCTCACGCACGGGCACCTGGTCGCCCGGTGTGCCGGGTGGCACGAGGTCCGGGAAGGACTCGCCCTCCGACGAGGTCTTGTCGCTGTCGCGATAGTAGAAGCGGTTTGTCCATTGGCCGTCGTTGCCGAACAGATGGGTCCAGGTGCCGCCTATCAGGGTGAGGTCCTGCTCGACGTCGAGGATGGCGACGTCCTCGATGCCCTCCTCCTCTTCCTCGCCGGCCAGCACGTTGTCGATGTCGCGGGTGTAGGTCTCGGGCGCGTGGATCACGAGAAACTCGAACGCGTCGTTTTCATCGACCTGTGTGTGCGTTTTCGCGATGAAATCGGTCATGACGGGCGAGCCGATGTCTTCCTGGCCAATGATGTCGAAGAGCTGGCCGAAGTCGAACTGGCGGGCCTGCATGAACATCGTGGTGTTCTCGTGGAAGCCGCTCGGGCCCTGGTAGAGGAACTCAAGGCCTGCGAGGTCAACCCGCATGCTCGCGACAGGGCTCGGCGCGCCGTCCACGAGGTCGAGCTGGAGCAGCGAGGCCTTGCGGCCACCGAACTCGGCGCTCCAGCCGCCCGGGGAGAATTCGGCGCCCGAGACGGCGTTAGGGGCAAAGATCGAGTAGCGGCCGCCGTTGACGATGTCTTCCTCCTCGCCGAGGGTCTGCTCGAAGTGCACAACCTGCTGGAACGGAAAGCCGTCAACAAAAATCAGGTTGTTTTTGGGACCGTGACCGCGCACCGAGAAGCTCGCGAAGGCGCCCCTGGACGCCAGCCCGGGGAGACCGGTTAGCGCACGCATGACGTCGCTGCCGCTGCCGGCGGCGTTGCGCAGCTCCTCTCGATTACGAAAGCTGCTGGAGACCGGCCCGAAGGGGTCGGCTTCCCGGGCGCGGGCCACTACCACGACTTCTTCCATGTCGTCTGTGGCTGGCTGCAGCTCGAAACGAAGCCGGCCCGTGCGTCGTTCGAGCACCTGGACCGTTGGCTCAACGGCCGAGACGTAGCCCGATGCTGCGGCGCGAAGCGTGAAGAACCCGATCGGCAGATCATCAAGAATCGCGGCACCGCCCTCGGCGGTCTCGGAGCGCGTCGACCCGTCCCGCGACTGGGCCGATACCGTGACGCGATCAACGGGACGCCCCGTCACTGCATCGACCACCTCGACCGAAATCGAGCCCGTCTCGGCGACCGCCCGTGAGGTCACGAGCAGCAGCAGGAGAAAAAGCGGGAACTGGGGTAAGGCGAACCACCTGGAACGGAACATCTCGGCACCTCTTGGGAGAAATTAGTACGCGAGGCCGAAAGTAGCGCAGAATTTCTGCGGTTCGGTGCGCCAGTTCAACCAACGGTGCCTTTATTTCACGAACGGTCGGGCGGTCCACAAGCGGCAACAACGCGACCGCCAGCCCCGCTTCGTCGCAAGCAGGGGAACTTAAGTCACTTATGCGGTGCCGCACCATCGTAGCTCCTAAGTTTGCCGGATACCTTCCCCGTGAGAGCATGCCGCCCATGACCGAGACATCACCCACCGGAAAATCGAACACCGCCGTCGTGTTCCTCGTGATTTCGGCGTTCATCAGCTCCATGGGCTTTGGCCTGGCAGCGCCCGTGATGCCAGAGCTCGTGATGGCGGTCACGGGGGGCAGCGTCGCCGAGGCCGCGCGGTGGGGTGGCGTTGCCGTGTTCAGCTACGCGGCCATGCAGTTCATTTTCTCGCCGATCTTCGGCGCGCTGTCGGACCGCTTCGGGCGACGGCCCGTGCTCATCGTGTCGCTCGTCGCCTTCGCCGTAGACATGGCCGCGCTCGCGCTGGTCACAACGCTCTGGGCCTTCCTGCTTGTGCGCGCGTTGGCCGGCGTTTTCGCCTCCACCTTTTCGACGACGAATGCCTACATCGCTGACGTCACGCCGCGCGACAAGCGCGGGCAGCGCTTCGCACTGATCGGCGCCGCCTTTGGGGCGGGTTTCATCTTTGGCCCGGCGATTGGCGGAATTCTCGGTGACATCGACGTACGACTGCCCTTTTTTGCCGGAGCCGCCGTCGCGGGCGCCAACGCGCTGTTCGGGTATTTTCTCCTGCCGGAGTCGCTGCCCAGGGAGCGCCGCCGCGCCTTTAGCTGGTCGCGCGCCAATACAATCGGCACACTTGTGCAGCTTGTGCGCACCGCCGGCATCGGGGTGCTGCTGCCCGTGTTCTTTTTCGCGACGCTGTCGTCCTGGGTGTACCCGACCGTGTGGGCGTACGTCGCCATCGAGCGCTTCTCCTGGAGCACCCAGGCCATCGGCTACTCGGTGGCGTACTACGGCGTGATCGCGTTTATCTCTTCCGCGGTCGTCGTGCAGTTCGTGTTGCCGCGACTCGGCGTGGCTAAGGCGATTTTGATCGCGCTCGCGTTCGAGGTCGTCGCGCTGACAGGCATTGGGCTGGCGACCGAGGGCTGGATGGTCTACGCGATGATCACGCTTGCGCTCGTGTCGACGATGCAGGACCCGGCCATCCGCCAAGAGCTCTCGGCGCGCGTGGCCGAGGATGCGCAGGGCGAGCTGCAGGGTGGGCTCTCGGCGCTGACCAGTATCGCCATGATCCTCGCGCCACTGACCTACATGGGGTTGTTTACGGCGACCGCCGGCGAGGGCGCCGTGGTTTACTTTCCGGGTTCGCCGTTCATCGCCGCGGCGGCTATGTCGCTGCTGACGCTTGTGCTCTATGTCTTCGCGGAGAAGCGGTTGCCGGCGCTGGGCTCCGTCGAGGAAGGAGATCCGGAAAAGGCTTGATGGCGGCCGTTGTGAGTTTGGTCGCCGGCCTAAGCGGCTGAGTCCAGGTTTTCCCGGATGATCCTTGGATGGCGCGCTGCAATTTTCAGAAGCGCAAGTGCTGGCCCGTCGGGTTTTCTTCGATCCTGCTCCCAATTTCGCAGCGTGTGAACGCTGATTTCCAGCGCGCGTGCAAATTGCACCTGACTCAGGCCCACAAAACGCCTCAGCGCCGCGACATCCTCGCCGGACGAGATTTCTCCGCGCATCAGCCTTCTCCGCAACCGGGCTGGCAAAGCGCTTGCGAATTGCTTGTCTGAAATTTCTGGGATGCTGCTCATCAGTGTTTAGCCATGTGTACCTGAAACCGCTCACGCTCTCGTTTTGTCGCGAAGCGAGCCCCGATAATTCTGATAACGTCTTCTTCGCGCTCCGTGTACACCACCACAACAACTCCGCGTCGGATAGCACCGATTGCAATGAACCGGTCCTCGACGTCCGAGTGAGATACGTCAAAAATCTCGAGGTAGTCCCTGTTGCCCGCGAACAACTGCTTCGCCTCAGAGAAAGACAGCCCATGCTTCCTCTGGTTACTGCGATCCTTCGCATCGTCCCACTCGAATTCCACTGCTCCATTATAAGCCCCTGACTTAGTCAGTCAATGGCTTACCAAGCCAGAATGGACGGTACCGGACATAGCAGACTTTTTCACACGATTGATTAACAACTTCTTAGATGTCCAAAACAGCGGCAAAAACCCGATCTGACGATAGAAAATCACGCGTCTAAGGCATATGGATGCGATATCCAAGCATCTTCGTTGGTCCGACCCCTCTTTCACGCCCTTTTGCATCGACCTCCAATTATCCATCCATTTCCATCCATAAATTAATGCCCGGTGAAGAGTCAGGCTCAGGAAGCTCTGACCGACAGAGAATGCCCCTGCCCCCCGGAGTTTCGTAATCAATTGCTGGCAGCCGGCTCGAAGCTGACCTGCCGAAGCACCGTGCCACCCATAGGGACGAGTGACACCGCGACTTCCCGGTCTTGTCGCTGATCGTATAGCTTGCACTTCAGCGCGCGGCTTTCGAACGGGGCGCTGTCCTCGAAGGCGATCAGTTCGAACAGGGTTTCCTTGGATAGCTGCCAGTCTTTGTTCACCGGTTCGGCTGGCTTGGCGTAGACATCGTTGAAGGACGGTTGGCCGTAGCTGGTGCCTTCGATTTCCGTGTGCGCGATGGGCAACGCGTACAGCAGCGGGCCGTGGGCGAGTGCGATAGTGCCGCTGGGGTGTTCCAGCGTTCGCACTTCTCTGACAAACGTGAGGTCCAGCGTGGTTTTTCCTTTCCAGCGCCGGTTCACGACGGCGACTGGCT
>JBCAXP010000083.1:0-13773 GCA_038533995.1 Pseudomonadota bacterium | reverse complement strand
GGCTACTCCGAGTCTTCGAGAATCGCGTCCTCGTCCAGCACCTGCCGGGCGTCGGGGACACTGTCGTCACCTTCGGGGGGCTCTGCGGCAGCCAGCTCCTCGTCGGTGTGCGTGTCGTTCTCCTCGAACGGCGCCGCCCAGGGCATTTCGCCGTCCGGCGCCTCGATGCCGATGCGGAAGGCAGCGAAGCCCGGCATCACGAACTGGTCCACCGCCATGCCGAGGACCCGGCCGGAGGCAGAGGCGCGCACTTCCGTTTGCACGTTGGTGATGGGGTCGGTGATGGTGCCAAGCAGCTGATTCTCGGTGACGCGTTCGCCGAGGTCGACCTCGCTGAACAGCACGCCGCCGCGGTCGGCGCGCACCCACGTAGAACGGTAGTACACCGGTTCTCGGTGGCCCCACATGGTGATTCTCTTGTACATGCCAAGCTCGTTGAGCAGGGTCATCACGCCTTTCGCGCCGTGCGAAACCGCCTTGGACTGGACCCGTGCCGGCTCACCGGCCTCGAGGGTCACCGCCGGTATGCCGGCGTCCGTGGCCGCGCGCCGCAGCGTGCCGTCTGCGCCCTCGCTGTGGAGCACCACGGTGGAGCCGAAGCCCTGGGTCAGTTCAACGACCGCGGGGTTGCGAAGGTCTGCTCGAAGCTGCGGCAGGTTCGTGCGGTGAAACGAGCCGGTGTGCAGGTCGACGAGCGCCGTGCAGTGCTGGATGACTTCGTCGAAGAACGAACGCGCAATGCGCGCCGCGGAGCTGCCGCGTGCGTTGCCCGGGAAAAAGCGGTTCAGGTCGCGACGGTCCGGCAGGTAGCGTGAGCCGCGGCGGAACCCCTGCAGGTTGACGATTGGCACGCCGATCACCGTGCCGGACAGTTTGCGGGCGTCCAGGTCGTACAGAACGCGGCGCACTACTTCAATGCCGTTGAGTTCGTCACCGTGGATGGCGGCCGTCAGGCATAGCACTGGACCGGGCTTCGCGCCGTTGACGACCAGCACGGGCGTTGGACCTGCAATGCCGGCAAAGGAATGCGCCGGCGACCAGGAAAGACGAGTAGAAGTGCCGGCGGGTACTTCGGTGCCCAGCAGCACGAGTGGCGGAAGGTCAGCGGGGGCTTCGTCGGCAGCGGGCGAGGCCTCGGGTTCCGCGGCGACGGTGGGCGACTGCTGCACCTCAACCGGTGCTTCCACCGGCTCGGACAGGTCCATGTTTTCCGCTACCGGCGGCTTGGCCGGTTCGCCGGCTGTTTCGCTGTTTGTTTCAGCTGTCGCTTCCGGGCTGTCGCCGATGGCGGGCAGCAGCGCCTCGTCCGCTGTGGGCGGAACCGGGGCTGAGAGGGGCTCTTCGTCGTTGGCAAAGGCTGCTGCCGGCGCCATCACGATTACCGTGCTGGCCACGGCAAGCAGGCGCGCCGCGACGCCGTTGGTGATGTGATTGAGCCTGTTGCCCATGCGTGTTCTCTACAACAATAGTCAGCCAGACTATGCACTTAACCTGAACAGATCATTAACGGCATCTTAACCGCGGCCGGCGCCCACGTTAGGAATCAGGTCACAGTCCTGTGGGCCGGAGTCGCCGTACGGCGCTTTCCGGGGTGCCGGTGGGGTCGGGGCGGCCTGGCGGCGGGTCTGTTGTTGCTGTCGCATGCCCGCCTTGCAGCGTTGCCGGTGGACAGAATCGCACGCTGTCTACGCCGTTTGCAACAGGGCGGGCCACAGCTTGAAGAAATCGCTACAATATGAGCTCGCACTTCAGGGCAAGTGCCGGCGGTCAGGGGGAATCCCGTGCGGCGTTCGGTGCCCGAGGAACGCGCTCATCGGTGCCGGATACCTGGCTTGCCAACGATTTTGGCCATCCCAACTTTTTGGCCACGGAAGGGTCGAACCGCCTATGCACCCCATCTCACAGATCCATTTCCGCATTGCCGCCTTGGCTGTGCTGGCTGCCGGCTGCGTGTCCTTGAGCGCGTGCAGCGACGGTGGTGCTGAAGGCGGGCCCGGCGCCGGCGGGCCGCCCCCGGCCGCGGTTGGCGTTGCGCGGGTCGAGAAGCGGCTGATTACCGAGTGGGACGAGTTCGACGGCCGCATTGAGGCGGTGCACACGGTGGAGGTGCGCCCGCGCGTGGGCGGCTACCTCACCGGCGTGCATTTCAGCGAGGGCGGCCTCGTCAAAGAGGGCGACCTGCTGTTCAGCATCGACACTCGCGAGTACGTGGCCGCTGTCGATCGCGCCGAAGCCAACCTCACCCGTGCGACCACCCGCGAGAAGCTCGCCCAACAGGAGCTGGAGCGAAGCCGGCGCCTGCTCGAGGCACAGGCGGTATCCACCGAGGAGATCCAGCAGCGCGAGGGCGAAATGCAGCAGGCCAGCGCCGACATCGCCTCGGCCCGGGCGGAGCTGACCCAGGCGCGGCTCAACCTCGAGTTCGCCGTCATCCGCGCGCCCATTGACGGCCGGGTGGGCGAGGCCATGGTGCGCGCAGGCAACCTCGTGTCACCGGGAACGACGCTGCTTACCACGCTGGTGTCTGTCGATCCGGTGTTCGTGGTGTTCGAGGGTGACGAGAACATCTATCTCAAGTACCAGGAGCAGGCGCGCAGCGGCGACCGGCCGAGTTCGCGCACTACCCGCAACCCGGTGCAGGTGGGCCTTGTCAACGAGGAAGGCTACCCACACCTGGGCGAGATGGATTTCGTGGACAACCAGCTCAACCCGGCCACCGGCACGATTCGCGGTCGCGCGCTGCTGCCAAACCCTGACGGCGTGTTCACGCCGGGGCTGTTCGCGCGTGTGCGTCTGCTGGGCAGCAACGAATACGAGGCGCTGCTCATTCACGACATGGCGGTGCTGACCGATCAGGACCGCAAGTATGTGTACGTCGTGGGTCCGAACAACGAGGCCCTGCGCAAGAACGTCACGCTGGGTAAGAAATCCGAGGGCCTGCGCATTGTGCTGGCGGGCCTTGAAGAAACCGACGAGGTGGTGGTGAACGGCGTGCGCAAGATCTTCTTCCCGGGCGCGCCGTTGGCACCGGAGCAAGTGAGCATGGACGCGCCGCTGCAGGCGGGTCCCTAGCGCGCATACGCTCAACTGAGTAGGCGCCAAAGCAAGTAGACGAAGCACGCATGGACCTGTCCAAGATTTTTGTCGACCGCCCGATTCTCGCGGCGGTGCTCTCCATCATGATCCTGGTGGCGGGGCTCATTGCGATTCCCGCCCTGCCGATCAGCGAGTACCCGGAAGTGGTGCCGCCGTCGATCCAGGTGACGGCCGTGTACCCGGGCGCCAACCCGCAGACGATTTCCGAGACGGTGGCCGCGCCGCTCGAGGAAGTCATGAACGGCGTCGAGGGCATGATTTACATGAAGTCGGCCTCGAGCTCGGACGGCGTCATGGTGCTCACGGTGACGTTCGAGGGTGGCACCGATATCGACCTTGCGTCGGTGCAGGTGCAAAACCGCGTGTCCCAGGCCTTGCCCCGGTTGCCGGAAGCGGTGCGCGCGCTCGGCGTCACCACCGCGAAGGCATCGCCAAACCTCACGATGGTGGTGCACCTGAAGGCACCAGACGGCCGCTACGACGGCCTGTACCTGTCGAACTACGCAAACCTGCGCGTGCTGGATGAAATCTCCCGCCTGCGCGGCGTGGGCCAGTCGTTGGTGTTCGGGGAGGGCGACTACAGCATGCGGGTGTGGCTCGACCCGGAGAAAGCCGCAGCCCGCAGCCTTACCGCCGGCGACATTGTCGCGGCGATTCGCGAGCAGAATGTGCAGGTGTCGGCCGGCGTCATCGGCGGGCCGCCCTCCAACCAGCGCTCCGACCTGCAGCTGTCCATCAACGTGCAGGGACGGCTGGAATCTCCCGAGGAGTTTGGTGAGATCGTCATCAAGACCGGGGCGGCCGGTGAGCTGACCCGCCTGCGCGACGTTGCCCGCATCGAACTCGGCGCCGATGCCTATGCGCTGCGGTCACTGCTGGACAACGAGCAGGCGGCGGCCATCGCCATCTTCCAGTCACCGGGGGCGAACTCCATCGCGCTGTCGGACAACGTGCGCGCCAAAATGGCCGAGCTTGCCGAGAGCTTCCCGGAGGGCGTCGAGTGGACCGTGGTGTACGACCCGACGGTGTTTGTGCGCCAGTCGATCAGCTCGGTGGTGAGCACGCTGCTCGAAGCGGTGCTGCTCGTCGTTATCGTCGTGGTGCTGTTCCTGCAGACGTGGCGCGCCTCGATTATTCCGCTGCTTGCCGTGCCGGTGTCCATCATCGGCACGTTCGCCGTGCTGTGGATGCTGGGCTTTTCCATCAACGTGCTGACGCTGTTCGGCCTGGTGCTGGCCATCGGCATCGTGGTGGACGATGCCATCGTCGTGGTCGAGAACGTCGAGCGCCATATTGAAGACGGCGCCGATCCGCGCACTGCGGCGCACGAGGCGATGGCAGAGGTGTCCGGGCCCATCGTTGCGATCTCGCTCGTGCTTGCCTCGGTGTTCGTGCCGCTGTCATTCCTGGAAGGCGTCACCGGGCAGTTCTACAGGCAGTTTGCCGTGACCATCGCCGTGTCCGTGCTTATCTCGGCGGTCAACTCGCTGACCCTGTCGCCGGCGCTGGCCGCCATCCTGCTGCAGTCCCGCGATGCGCCGAAGGACATCCTCAGCCGCGCCATCGATGGCACGTTCGGCTGGCTGTTCCGCGGCTTCAACAGCGTGTTCAACCGCGGCAGCGAGCGGTACTCCGGCAGTATCGCCGGCGTCATCAACCGGCGAGCCATCCTGTTCGCCGTGTACGCGGTGCTGATTGGCGTTGCGTTCATGGGCTTCCGCGCCGTGCCGGGCGGCTTTATCCCGGTGCAGGACAAACAGTACCTGTTTGGCGTGTTGCTGCTGCCGGAAGGCGCAACGATCGACCGCACGGAAGAGGTAACGCGCACGATGAGCGAGATGGCGCTGGAGGTGCCGGGCGTCACCAGCGCGGTGGCGTTCCCGGGGCTGAACGCCGTGCACTTTGTGAACACGCCGAACATTGGCACGATCTTCTTCGGCATCGACCCGGCAAACGAGCGCGAGGCCACGGCCGAAGAGCTGGCCGGCGCGCTGTCCGGCCGCTTCAGCGCGATCAAGGAGGGCCTGGCGTTTGCGCTCATGCCGCCGCCGCTGCTTGGCCTTGGCAACTCGTCCGGCATCGAAATGTACATCCAGGACCGCGCGGGGGTGGGCTTCGGCCCGCTCAACGATGCGGTGCAATCCTTAAGCGGCCAGCTCCGTGGCACGCCCGGCTTCGATCCGTACTCGGTGCTGTCGTCTTACCAGCCGAACGTGCCGCAGCTCAACGCGACCGTGAATCGCACCAAGGCCAAGGAGCAGGGCCTGGCGCTTACCGACGTGTACGACACGCTGCAGGTGTACCTGGGGTCGGCATACGTCAACGACTTCAACCTGTTCGGGCGAATCTACAGCGTCTACGCCCAGGCCGACACCGCCTTCCGCGATGACGTTAGCGACATTGCTCGCCTGAAGGTGCGCAACGGGCAGGGCGACATGGTGCCTATCGGCAGCGTCGTGGACGTCGAGCAGAGTTTTGGCCCAGACCCGGTGATTCGCTACAACGGGTATCCGGCCGCCGACCTGTCCGCTGGCATCAACCCCGCGCAGCTGACCTCCACCGAAGCGGTAGTCGCGGCCGAGGCGCTGGCCGACAGTTCCCTGCCGAAAGGCATCTCCCTGGAGTGGACGAACCTTACCTACCAGCAGGTGACGCAGGGCAATGCGTCCGTGCTCGTTTTTCCGCTGTGCATCCTGCTGGTGTATCTGGTTCTGGCAGCGCTGTACGAGAGCTGGTCGCTGCCGTTTTCGGTCATCCTGATCGTGCCGATGTGCCTGCTGTCCGCCATCGGTGGCATTTACCTGCTCAACATGGTGCGTGGCACGTGGTTTGGCCTGCAGATTGCGTGGGAGGAAATCCCGCCGCCGCCGATGTCGATTCCGCCGACCTTTCTCGATAACAACATCTTCACGCAGATTGGCCTCGTGGTGCTGATGGGGCTCGCGTGCAAAAACGCGATTCTGATTGTTGAGTTTGCGCGCGACCTGGAGCGCGCCGGTCGCGGCACGTTCGAGGCCGCGGTGGAAGCCTGCCGCCTGCGCCTGCGGCCTATTCTGATGACGAGCTTCGCGTTCATCGCCGGCGTGCTGCCGCTGGTGTTCGCTTCGGGTGCCGGCGCGGAAGTGCGGCACGTGATGGGCGTGACCGTGTTCTTCGGCATGTTGGGGGTCACGTTCTTCGGGCTGTTTTTCACACCGGTGTTCTACGTCGCGATCCGTTCCTTAAGCGGCCGCGATGCGCACGGTGCGCGCAAGGAACCGAGCAGTGCGTAGGCTTCTCCCGGCCTTCGCTCTGGCACTGCTCGCGGGCTGCAATGCCGGGCCGGACTACGAGCCGCCGGAGTTGCAGGCACCAGTGCAGTTCGCGAATGCCAACGCGCCGGAGTACGGCGACGGCGTACCGGACAGCAGCGTGTGGCACAGCTTCTCGGACCCGGCGCTGTCGGCGCTGCTGAATGCCGCACTGGTGAACAATACCGACGTCGGCGTGGCGCTCGCGCGGCTGGATGAGTCGCGGGCGCTGAGCGGCCTTAGTATCTACACGTATTTCCCGACCGTAACGGCGCAGGGTAACCAGGTGCGCGCCACGCAGAGTAGCGTCGACCCGTTTGGTTTTCCGGTGGACGGCGTCATCGAGCGCTATTCCGTGAGCTTCGATGCGACGTGGGAAATCGACCTCTTCGGCAGCCTGCGCCGGCAGCTCGAGCAAATCGAGGCAATCGTCGAGAGTGACGCCGCGTCGCTCAACCAGGTGCGCTTGAGCGTGATGGGCGACGTAGCGCAAAGCTACTTCACGCTGCGCGGCACGAGCGCACAGCTGCAGGTGCAGCGCGAGAACGTGGCGGCACAGGCGCGGTCAGTGGAGATTCTCGAGGCGTCGCTCAACGCAGGGCGTGGCACCGCGCTGGACGTCGCCCAGGCCAGGTCGCTGGAGCGAAGCCTCGCCGCGGCGATTCCGAATACCGAAGCCGCTGTTGCGCGTGCCGAGCAACGCCTGCTCGTGCTGACCTCGCTGTCCATCGACGAGCTGCGTGAACTGCTTGGCGCCGGTGGCGCGTTGCCCGCCATCCCCGCGCGCATCGAACTGGGTCAGCCGGACGAATGGCTGCGTCGGCGTCCGGACGTGCAGACCGTCGAACGGCAGCTTGCGGCAGCATCCGCGGCCATTGGCGTGGAAGCGGCCAACTACTGGCCGCGGGTGGATCTTGTCGGCAGCTTCGGGTGGAACTCGCAGTCGCTGTCGGACATTGGCAGCGCCGCGGCGGAGGTGTGGAGCGCCGGCCCCGCGATCAGCTGGCGCTTCCTTGACGTTGGACGCGTGCGCCAGCGCGTGATGGCGGCGGAGGCCCAGGAGCGGCAGGCCTTCGAGACCTTTCGCGGTACCGTACAGCTCGCGCTGGAAGAGATGGAAAACTCGCTCGCAAACTTTCGCGCTGCCAACCGCGTGGTGATTGCGCTTGAGCAGGCCTTGGCGGAAAGCACGACCGCGAGCGACCTGTCGAGCCTGCGCTTTGACACCGGGCGGTCGAGCTACCTTGAGGTGCTGGATGCGGAGCGCACACGGCTTGGGCTTGTCGATCAGCTTGCCGCGGCGAGAACCAACCAGGCAACGGCGCTCATTGCAGTGTACAAGGCGCTCGCGGCCTATTAGCAAGATACAACATAGTTCGCGAGGCGTTTCCCGGTGAAGCGCGAGTCGCCATCGGCCGAAGGTCACAAGGACCACATCGTGCTGGGCATGATGGCGGGCGCCGGCGCCATCTTCATGCTCTCCGTGATGGTGGTGTTTGCCAAGCTGCTGAGCGAGCGGCACGCCGCGGTGGAAATCGCGTTTTACCGCAACCTGATTGCGTCGCTGCCGTTTCTCTTCATGATCCTGGTGATGGGCAAGCGCGACTTCCTTGTCGTGAAGAGTAAACCACTGGCCGTTGGCGCCCGCGCAGTGATTGGCGCCGCCAGCCTCGTGACCACCTTTGCCGCCTTCGCCGCCATGCCCATGGCCGACACCCAGGCCTTTCTCTTTACTTCGTCGCTGTTCATCCCGGTGATGGGCATCATTTTTCTCGGCGAGAGCGTAGGACCCTACCGCTGGGCAGCGGTTGTGTTCGGTTTCATCGGCGTTCTGATCATGCTGCAGCCCGGCGGCGAAACGAACGTCGTCGGGGTAACGCTCGCGATGAGCGCCGCGTTCATGCACGCCGTGCTGCAAACGATTCTGCGCTTTCTTGGTAAATTCGAGCGCCCCGAGACCGTGACCTTCTATTTCGTGGTCGTCGGCACGCTCGTCACTGCCCTGGCGTTGCCCTTTGTTGCCGTGAAGCCAACGCTGGCTGAAATTCCGCTGCTGCTCGGCCTCGGGTTCTCAGGGCTCGCCGGCCAGTTCCTCCTGTCAGTGGCGTTTTCCAAGGCGCCGGCCGCGGTGGTCACGGTGTTCAATTACAGCGGCATTGTATGGGCCACCTTCTTCGGCTGGCTGCTGTGGGACGACTGGCCGGCGCTCGTGATCTGGATCGGTGGCTCGGTGGTGATTTTTTCCAACCTGTTTCTCGTGTGGCGCGAGGCCCGCCTTGGGCGCGTTACCGGCGCAAGGGTACGCGCCAAGCTCTGAGAGCGGCAAAACTTCTTCTGCCTCGGTCAGCAGCGGTCGCAGACCTGCTTAGCTCAATAGAGCCGTGATGACATGCAGCACAACGTCCACTGCGAAGTGCGCGGCGATCGCAGCGATGATGCCGTGTTTCCAGAAAAACCAGCCGCAGGCGATGCCCACCAGGCTATTGCCGAGAATCGTGGCTATTACGCCGAATGGCGACGCCGCATCAGCGGCCGCAAGTTGGGGCAAATGAATCGCACCAAAGGCAACCGCCGAGACCGCGATTGCGGTCCAGGCGATTCGGGGTGTGAGCTCCTGCTTTCCCAGCATTCGAACCAGCAGCCAGGCAAGAATCGTCATCACGCCGAGTCTCAGCCAGACCTCTTCACCAATTGCCGCGCTGATGGAAACGAGCAGCCCGCCGGCAACTCCTCGATGACCGAGATCCGGTAACTCCGCAGGCTGCCAATCCGCGGTTGCAACGCGCAGCAGCCACAGAAAAAGACCGACAGCGAACCCGACACCGGCGGCTAGCGCAGTAACGCTTGCGACTTGTCGTGGTGCACCCGGGCTGCGCGTTAGCAGCCGGTTGAGTAAGGGGGCGCCCAACCCGATTCGGGACCCCAGCACCAGTCCCAGCGCAGCCAGCGGCATCGTTATCACCAGCAACACAATCGTGCTGGGCAACACGATGTCTGCAAAGCGCTGATCGGACGTATATGAGA
Source organism: Pseudomonadota bacterium (assembly GCA_038533995.1). Taxonomy (GTDB): domain Bacteria; phylum Pseudomonadota; class Gammaproteobacteria; order Steroidobacterales; family JBCAXP01; genus JBCAXP01. The sequence continues at coordinate 4,363 of JBCAXP010000083.1, read as the reverse complement.
CGCTAGCCAGCTGAGTCACAAGAGTTAGTGAGACCAAAACAAGGAGCGGAGGCCAGAAGGAGTGGTCCTTTCCGGATTCTTGAGGGGTTGCGTCGATTATCCTGGGCTCCTGTGCTGGTCAACGGCAGCTAGCCTTTCTTGAAAACCAGCTTGTTGGCGACATCATACGGACTAAATACCGCGATCTTCCAGCCGCTGTCGCTGCGATGAAGCAGGTACAGCGAAATCGTCTCGTACACAACATCGCCGCTGGCATTGAAGGCGTGTCCGATGTTGTTGGCGAGAACCTTGTTCGGCGTGAGGACCTCGACATTGATCTCCTGCCACTCCATTCGAACAGCGCCCTTGCGTTCGAGCTGTTTGACAAAGCCGCCAAACCCGCGAGCGAACATCTCTTCCGATTCCGGGTAGAACGGTGCGTTGGCGGAGGGTGGAGCCATGATGAACGGGGTGTTGATCAGCGACCTTAATTCATCAAGGAACGCCTGTTCAGACTCCGGCTCTGCGAGGCGCTTGTTGTAGGTGCCAAGGTACGTGTGAAAAAACGCTGTCGCTTCCTGCTTCAGGGTAGCAGCGTCCGCCGTTTCACACAGTGCGCTTGCGTGAGGGAACAGCGTCAGCGTCAATGCGAGCAGTGTCGTTTTGAAGTGAGTCATGGTGGTCTCCTGTTTCTTGCAGTTTATTTGTTAATGCCTGACTGAATGAAGGGGTTAATAGGTTCTCGCTTCCGCGAGGCGGCGCCAGGCGAGCCGCCCGGTTGCCTGGACTGGTACTGGCGGCCGAGTCGCATGCCGATGCTCGCCCACAGCGCCGCGATGCCGGCGCCGACTAGTGATACCGCGGCCAGGCTTAAGCCCAGCCCGTCGGTGAGCAGGGCAAAGAGCGACGCGCTCATCGCATCGCCGCCGCGGTAGACCACGACGTCAATCACGGGCTTGGCCTTGAAACGTTCCTCCTTGCTCACCTCGGTGAAGAGCATTTCCCGGGCGGGCCTGGTCACCGAGTAGTTGCCAACGCGGCGGACGATCTGGAGGCCTAACAGCATCGTCACTGCGGGCGCAAAAGCGAGGATTCCCATGCCGAGAACCAGCAGCAGCGGCACGCTGGCGAGCGTCAACGCCATGCCGAAATTTCTGACCATGCGCCCGGTGATCATGAAGGCGAACACGAAGGTCAAAAGGTTAACGACCCAGTCGATGCCGCCGAGAATCTGCGTGCGTTCCGTGCGGGTGAAGTCGGCGAGAATGTTCTTCTGCTGAAAGTAGATAAAGGAGCTCAAGAACACGTACAGCAGGATGAACACGGCAATGCCCAACAGGTAGCGGTTTCGAAGAACGTCCCGAAAGCCACTCCACCACGAGCCGCCAATGGCATCGCGTTCGCCGGATGTGTGAGGCTGCGGCGAGTCCGACCGGGGCTGGCGAGCGCGGCCAAGGTAGAGGGCGACGGGAATCACGAGCAGTAGCGCAACTGCCGCAATCAGCATCAGGTTGTCCAGCCCGAGAGCATTGCTGAAGAGCAGGGGGATGGTGGGCCCTGCGATTGCCCCGGCGCTCGCGCCGGCGCTAATGAACGGAAAGAGTCGCGTTGCCTGGTCCTGCGTGAACGTGTCGCTCATGAAGCTCCAGAAGGCAGACAGGTTGAGCAGGCTGAACACAGTCACCCAAAGGTAGAAGCCTTTCTCCAGCGTTGTCGGATTGCTGAATAACGGCGCTGCCAGGTAGAACAGCAGGAAGGTCAGTGCAAAAGTGCCGTAGATCGCCGGCACGAGGTGATGAAAGCGCACCCGGGAGACGGCAAAGCCGTAAAGCGCCACCACGCCGATGCTCAAGAAGAACTGGATGTTCCACAGAAAGCTCACCTCGGTGTCGCTCCAGTCACTGGCCATGGCATCGCGCACCGGCCGAAGCACGAAGTACGCCGCCATCAGCATGAACACCATCCCGAAGGCCGCCAGGGCAGCCTTTTGTTCGTGAGGCTTCATGAGTGTGATCGAACCGATCGCCTGCCTGATGGACTTCATTCGCCCGCGTCCGTGAGCAGCGTTTCCAGGAGCTGAAGCAGTTCTTCATTGCCAAGGCTATAGGCGTGGTCCGTGTTCAGTTCGATGACTTTTTGCAGCGAGCGCCGGATGGCAAAGTCAGCTTCTCGCTTGTTCGGCGTTACGAGGTACCGGAGTTTTGGCTTGTCCACCGTCATGAATTCCAGCACGGCGTTGGCCACGGGCAGTGGATCAGCGTGGTGAGAGCGGTCGGTATTCACAAACGACGCCATGCGGGCGATCTCGTCCCTGAAGAGCGTCTGGCGTTCACCGCGATCGATGGCTTCGAGCCGCTTCGCCATGTTCTGCATGATCTTCGAGCGAAAATTTCCAGGCTCGATGATGCTGACCTCGACGCCGAACTTTTCCAGCTCGCCGGACAGTGCGTCGGTGTAGGCCTCCATGGCGTGCTTGGTCATGCCGTAGGGCCCGAAGAGGCGGGCGGAGAACAGGCCCGCGATGGATCCAATCGTGGTTATTCGGCCCTCGCCTTCGATGAGAAGCGGCGCAAAGGCCTTTGTAACCCGGTAGGGGCCCATGACGTTGACGTCAGTGATGAATTGCATGTCGCTTTCACTGACATCAATCAGCGGGTCGTATACGAACACGCCGGCGTTATTGACCAGGCCGTACAGCCCACGCCCGGCAGCACTGATATGCGCGACGGCTGCATCGATATCGGCCTGCTCAGTGACGTCCAGTCGGATGCCTTCCATGTTGGCGTTCTTGCTTAAATCGGCGATGTCGCCTGCCTTCCGGGCGCCCGCGTAGACGTAGTAACCGTTGTCGGCCAGCGTCAGGGCGATCCTGTTGCCAATGCCGGAACTGGCGCCGGTGACGAGTACGGCTTTTTGCCCGGTGGCCTCAGCGTGATCATTCGCTATTGCCGCGGTTGGCGTGACGGCAAGCACCGCTGTGGACAGGACGGTGACGACCAGGGTCAGGAAAATCGTGCGTTTCATTCGAGCTCCGAAAGGTGTGGGTTTCGGGCACGATAGCGAGCGGGATGCGGGGCGGATGAGAGAGTAGACGAAGTCGTTGTTCTGATCGGCGAGCGACCGAATCCGGCCCGGATCGACAGTTTTGCCGGTTTCGTCGCCGAAATTGGCGCATTCGTCATTCCGGCGTATGAGGTGGGCCGGCTTCCGGGTATATTGCTCGCTCTTCCGACGAGCGCTTGTGCAATGCAGGTCAACACTCCAAAGAGCACACAAAGCAATCCCCTGCTGCTCCTCGGCTTCTGGGTGATTGTGTTCCTGGTCAACCTCGGGCCAGTGTGGAACAGCTACTCATCCGTTCGGGAGGGCCTGGAGGTGGCGGGGCTTGCTACGGCGCTGCAGTGGCTGGTGTCGGTTCTCGCTATCAGGTACCTGGTGCCCTACTTTCTGGATCGGGACCGGCTTGTCGGCTTTGTGTTTGCAATGATTGCGCTGGTGTTTGCGGCGGCGGAGATCAACGTCCTGGTGAGCGTCTTCTACCTGGAACCCGCTTACCCGGAGACCTACGGCGCCTACTACCTGGAGAAGCTAAGCCACCTCTCGCTTATCGAGCGGATGGGGTTCTCAATTACGATCAGGTGGATCGTACTGGGAAAGCTGCCGACGCTCTGCTTTCCGGCCGCGATTCTGATTGCCGTTGACTTCTACCAGAAGCAAAAGAAGCTGCTGGAGCTGCGTGAGCAAAAGCAGGCGGCGGAACTGAACGCGTTGAAGAGCCAGCTCAATCCGCACTTCATCTTCAACACACTGAACAACATCTACTCGCTGGCACTGAGCCGTTCGGAACGCACGGCCGAGGCTGTTGAGCGCTTGTCGGGTATTCTTGACTACGTGCTCCATCATTGCCACGAAACCTACGTGTCGCTTTCGAACGAAGTTCAGATGATCAACGACTACATCGCCCTTGAAGCGCTGCGCTTTGGCGACCGCGTAGACGTCACGTTTGTCAACGAGGTCCGGGAGCCCGCACGGGTAGCGCCGCTGCTGTTTCTGTCTCTGGTTGAAAATGCGTTCAAGCACGGTGCCAGCGAGGCGCTCGGCGACGCCAGGGTCGATATTCACCTCGTCAGTGACGCCGACCAGGTGATGTTCGAGATCTCCAACACCAAGCCCGCCACACAGGCCAGCAACAAGTCGGTACCGTCCATCGGGATCAGGAACCTTCAGCGGCAGCTCGAGCTGCTGTATCCGGACGCGCATGAACTTGTCCTGTCCGAGACGCAGGAGAGCTACACGGCGAAGCTGACTATCAGGGACCAGCGGCAGACCGATGCCTGAGAGAATCTACCGGTGCCTGATCGTCGATGACGAAGCGCTCGGCCGG
>JBCAXP010000082.1:0-13810 GCA_038533995.1 Pseudomonadota bacterium | reverse complement strand
ATTCCGGGCATGACATCGCCGAGGCGCTGGACGGTGCCGACGTCATCTACGCCGTAGGTCCTGCGTACAGCACACGGCCCTTCGCCGAGGCCTGCAAGCCCCACCTCAAGCCGGAGCACATCGTGATTGTGTGCCCGAGCTCGTGCGGTGGAGCCTTCGAGTTCAAGCAGGCCGCCGGGCTGCCGCTTGGCGGCGCCTTGCCGCTAGTCGCCGAGACCTCGACGTTACCCTACGCCGTGCGGGTTACCGGTGAAGCACAAATCAACGTGTTCCTGAAGCTCAAGGGCGGCCTGTCGCTCGCCGCGCTCCCCGCGAGCGAGTCGGAGCGAGCGCTGGCGGCCATTGCCGACGTGTACCCCGAGATGGAAAAGGGTGACAACGTCATGCAGACGAGTCTGCAAAATGGCAACCCGGTGATTCACCCGTCTGTCACGTTGCTCAACACCGGCGTTATCGAACGCACAAAGGGTGACCTGCTGTTCTACGAGGAGGGCGTTACCCAGTCGGTCGGCCGCCTGCTGAGAGCTGTGGACCGCGAGCGCATCGCGATTGGCGCGGCCATGGGCCTTACGATTCTGCCGGATCCCGAAATCGGGCTGACGCAGGGGTACATGGCAGACACCACGTACGACATCGGCTACTCGCAGGCACCCGGCTTCAAGGGCATCAAGGCGCAAAGCTCGCTCAACAACCGGTACTTCCACGAAGACGTCGGCTTTGGCCTCGTGTTTTTGCAGGACCTGGCACGGCACCTTGGCGTTGCCACGCCGGTCATCGACGGGATGATTACGATCGTGTCGGCCGTGATGGATCGGGACTACCAGGCTGAGGCGCCGCGCACCATGGCATCGCTCGGCCTCGACGGCATGAGCGTTGAGGAGATCAAGGCCCTCATCGGTTAGCGGATCGGGCAAGCCAGGGCGGGCTCAACTACACTCGGATAGCAGGGGACGGCTCCCGCGGGTTTCGCCAGGTTGCGGGCCAACCTCTGCGGTCCCGTTTGCCATGGAGGTGCCCGCTCATGCGTCCGATTCGAATTCTCCCCGCCCTGATTCTTGCTACTTGTGTTGGTTTAACGACGCCGTTCAAGGCGCAGGCTCAAGCGCGCGGCGGTGACGCGCCCACGCCGCTGGAAACGTACGTCCACACGCCGGATCCGGCGTACGCATACAGCCTGACGCAGACCATTCCGCTCGGCGATGCGACCGCCTACGTGATCCTGATGGATTCGCTGCGGTGGCGCAGCGACACCGAGGTCGACCGGACGCTGTGGACGCACCAGGTCGTGATTATTGTGCCGAACGCAGTGTCGGCGCAGACGGCGCTGCTCATCATTAACGGCGGCAGCGATCCCAATGACGACATCGACCCGTTGATTCTCCTGACGGCGGCGACGCTTGCCACGCAGACCGGCTCGGTCGTGGCGGCGGTGTCGCAAATTCCTAACCAGCCGCTGCTGTTTGCCGACGAACCCGAACCGATCCGGGAAGATGCCCTGGTGGCCTACAGCTGGAACAAGCTCGCGGAAACCGGGCAGCCGGAATGGGCTGCCTATCTGCCGATGACGAAGGCGTCGGTGCGTGCCATGGATACGGTGCAGGAATTCGTTGACCAGACGGTCGCGGGCGTCACCATCAATGACTTTGTGGTAACCGGCTTTTCCAAGCGCGGCGCTACCGCGTGGCTCACCGCGGCCGCCGACCCGCGGGTGCGGGCGGTGGCGCCAGGCGTTTTTGACGTGCTGGACATTCCCCTGCAGATCGAGCGCCACTATCGCGCGTATGGCTTTTATGCGCCGGCCGTCGAGGACTACGTGACCTATGGCATCGTCGACAAGGGCCGCTCGCCGGAAGGCCGTCTGCTGGCGAGTATCGTCGACCCGCTGAGCTACGCGGACCTGCTGGCGATGCCTAAATTTCTGCTCAACTCCACTGGCGACCAGTTTTTCCTGCCGGATGCCGCGCAGTTCTACGCGGGCGAGCTGCCCGGGGAGACGTTGATCTACCAGATTCCCAACACCGATCACGGTTTTACGAACGGCATCGAGGCGGCGCTCGACGCGCTCCTTGGCTGGTACGGGGCGATCCTGAATGACAGCCCGCGGCCGGCCGTCAACTGGCAGCTCGACGCGCAGGGGACCCTGGTCGTGGAGACGAACCCGCCAGCGACGAGCGCGACGCTGTGGCAGGCAACCAACCCGCAGGCACGCGACTTTCGCCTGGAGGAAATCGGTGCCGTGTGGAGCGACACACAGTTGGCGCCAGCGTCGGCCGGTCGCTTCGAGGTCAGCGTTCCGCCGCCAGCGGCGGGTTTTACCGGCTACCTTGTGGTGCTCGCTTTCGCAGACAGTGGCCAGACTTACAGCACGCCGGTTTTCATTACGCCGGACACGCTGCCGTTTGTGCTGGACGATTCGCTGCTGACGCCGCGGCGGCCGTGGTACTGGCGCTGCCAGGTCAATGGCGAGCCGCCGTGCCCGCGGCCTGACTACCTGCCATCGGAAATCCAGGCGCTGTTGCCATTTTCCGTTTTCGGAACCTACCAGGTAACGCTGGAACAACTGGACGACACCCTGCGCTACGACGATGACCTGGAGCAGCGCGCGCGGCGTGCCTGTGCGGCAGTGCGCCTCAATATCGCTGCCGGTGAGGCGGGCTGGTACACGTCGCCAAAACTGATCGGTGATCCTGGCCGCCTGTTGTGGGAGACGTACGAACGGGCCGAGGCGCGGGCAGCGGAGGGCGACTTCGGTCACGCCGCGCGCCTTTGCCAGGCATTGAACGGAGCGCGTGCCCGCTAGTGCATACACACTTAACCCGGTGCGAATGAAAGCTGTCCTTCACCGCCGCTACGGCGGGCCTGAGGTGTTGCAGTTGGGCGAGTTGCCCCGGCCGGAGCCGGGAGACGACGACGTGCTCATTCGGGTTCGTGCTGCCGAAGTCACCAAGGGTGACTGCGAGATGCGCAGCTTCCGGTTTGCGGTCAAGTGGTTCTGGCTACCGCTGCGTCTCGCGCTCGGCGTGTTTCGCCCGCGCCGTCCCGTGCTGGGTGGCTACTTTGCCGGCACCGTGGAGGCAACAGGCGCGAACGTTACGCGCTACTCGGTTGGCGACAACGTGTTTGGTTCCAGCAAGCTTCTGCTTGGTGCGTACGCGCAATACCTGCGTGTGCCGTCGTCCTACACAATCGCGCGTATGCCGGCGAACCTGTCCCACGAGCAAGCGGCCGCCGTGCCGCTCGGCGGTCTGAATGCGCTGCATTTCATGCGCCGTGCCCGTGTTGCGCCAGGAGAAACGGTGCTGGTCAATGGCGCCGGCGGCAGTATCGGCAGCTTCGCTGTGCAGATCGCGCGGAACCAGGGCGCGCGGGTGGTGGCGGTGGACGGGGCGCACAAAGCGGCGATGCTGCGTGACCTTGGCGTGGAGCGCGTTATCGACTACGCCGTCGAAGACTTTCTCGACAGCGGCGAAACTTACGATGTCATCTTCGACATGGTGGCAGGCAGCAACTACCGCGGCTGCGTTCGCGCCCTGAAGCCGGCGGGGCGTTACCTTAAAGGCAACCCCCGATTCCTGGACCTGCTGCGGTCAGGCTTTACGTCGGCAGTCTCCGGCAAGACGGTAACAGTGGCGTTCGCCCGTGAGTCGCAGGAGGAGCTGGAAACGCTCGCACAGATGCTGGAGGCTGGCGACATTGCGCCGGTCATTGACAGGGTTTATGCAATGGACAACGCGGCGGAGGCTCACCGGCGCGTGGAGTCCGAGCAGCGCCTTGGCATCGTGGTGCTTCGTATCGACTGACCCGGCCTGCCACGGCCGTGCTGCCACAAAAAGAAAAACCCCGCCTGGGCGGGGTTGATCCATAAAAAAACAAACCCCGCAGTTGCGGGGTTTGTCAATCGATGAAGTGGCGCGCCGTACGCGCCGCTTGCTTACGTCGTGCCTGGCTTAGCTCTTCTTGCGAACGAAGCGCAGGCCGGCGATTGCCGACAGCAGCAGGAGACCCGCGGCGGGCACTGGCACTTGCGACACGCGCAGCACGGCGTCAAGGGCGCCGGTGTTGCTCCAACCGGACAGGTCCAGTTCGAACAGGTACGTGCCGGCACTCAGGATGTCGATGTTCAGATCGGTGCCAAAACCGTCGGCAAGGTCGATGTCGACGGTGGCGTCCGGTGAGAACGTGCCGATGCTGCCGCCCGGGTTGCCGAACGTCACATCAACAGTCCAGTCGTTATCGGACATCTTGAAGTTGTAGTTGCCAGCGTCGAGGGCGAGCGCAACGGAGTAGGTCTCCGTGGCGGCATCCCAGTCCATCTCCGTAAGGCTCCAGTCGTTGAAGCCGCCGCGAATACCGTATTCGCCGGCAAACGGAGGGTTGGACGTACCTGCGATCGCGATGCCGAGTACCGCAAGATACATGGTTGCGGCAATAAGCAGTTTCTTCATCATTTCTCCCCCAAAGGTGTTTCTTTTGCCTGATTTTTTGCTTGCTCCGCAGGCGCCTCTGTGTGCGCTCCGCAGTCGCTTTTTATTCAGTCGACCACACCGTAATCGCTGGCGGGCATCGTGTCAAAGAAAAGCACGGATCCATTGCGTTATGTAAAAATTCAGCGAACTTCGTTAGTCTGCAGCGACTGCAGTGCAGCATTTATTTTCTGCTCGTCCGTTTGCAAACCTTGTGAGCGAGCCGATGCAAGACCTGACTCCAGCGCCTGGCGAGCGCGCTCCTTGTCGCCGCCATTCAGCCATGCCTGCGAGGCGCTGAACCATAGCTCGGGCGACCGTGGACTGTCCGGCTTTGCTGCACGCTCAAACGCGTCGGCAGCGCCGCCCGGGTCGCCCTGCACGAGCAGTAACTGCGCCAGCGCGACGCGCATGTGCCTGGCTTCAGGCGCAAGCTCCAGCGCAGCGCGAAGGTGTGCAAGCGCCTCTTCGTTGTTGTCTTCAAAGCGCGCCGTCTGTGCAAGTTCGTAGCGCGCATTGGCGTTGTTCGGGTCGAGGCTCAGGGCCTGCTCGAGCGCCTTGCGGGCTTCAACCGGCAACAGCTGACGATTGCGCAGCACGCCGAGACCGTAAAATAGCGGCGGGTAGTCCGGGTCGATGGCGCGGCCGGCCTCGAAGTGCTTCAGCGCCGGTGCCTCGAGGCCCTGGCTCGCATACAGCGCAAGCAGCGAAGCGCGTGAACTCACCGCGTCCGGGTTTCGCTCAATGGCAAGCTCGAGCGCTTTGACGGCCTCTTCCAGGCGGCCGGCCGCGTGCATGCGCGCGGCGTGCTCCAGCAACGGTGCATCGCTGATATTCAGCTGCAGCAGCGCCGCCAGCCGTGGGTCATCGATGGTTGGCCGCTTGCCGCGGTAGCGGGCGTACCTAGCAAGCTCGGCCTGCGCCTGGCTTTGGTCGCCGAGCGCACGGTACGCCTGGCTCAGCGCGAGATGCGCCCGGTCGAACGGTCCGGACTGCTCGAGAAGCTCGTTCAAGGCCTCGGCGGCCTGTCGGGGCTGGTCGAGGTCGAGGAATGCCTGGCCAAGCGCCAGCCGCGCATACACGTCGTCGGGCGCCTCGCTGACTGCCGCGGCCAGGGCGTCGCGCGCACCCGCCGCGTCTCCCTGTTCGAGCAGCACCTGGCCCAGGCGCCGACGCGCGGCGCTGTCGCCCGGCGTATGCGTGAGCAGCGTGGCCAGCGATTCGGCCGCGCCCGCCAGGTCGCCACTGCGAACGCGGGCCTCAGCGTGAAAGTAGGCAAAGTCAGCGTTATCGGGGTCCAGCTGTACGGCCCGCCGCAGTGCCACTTCCGCGGCGTCGTTGAACTGGTACGCGAGGTAGTGCACGCCGAGAGCGGCCGCGGCCCTGCCGTTGCCGGGCCGGTCTTCGACCGCCGACTGCAGTTCGCGCAGCTGCTCCTGCACTGCCGGCAGGGCAGCGTCCAGCGGCACCGGGGGAATCGGCGGCAGGCTGTCAATGAGTTCCTGGTCGGTGCAGGCTGCGAGCAGCATCAGTGCAGCCAGCGTCAGTAACATGGCGCGAATCTTCATGCGCGCATCGTCGCATGGTGCCGCAGACTCAGGCAATGAGATTAGCTGGTGTAGAATCCCGCATCACCACACACCGCAAACGAGAGACTCCCATGCGAATTGCCGCTCACCTGTTGCTGCTGCCCGCGCTGCTGCTCTGCGCCTGCGCGTCAGGGCCAACGACGCCTTTTCCCGATGACCAGGACCGGCAAAGCGTCATGGCGGGTATTCAGGACGCGCGTCAGCGGGCGCTGCAGAATGACCGGCTGGCGATGTACGTGCTCGGGGCCAACTGGTGTCACGACAGCGTCAATTTCTCTGCCATGATGCAGCAGCCGGCGGTCGCCGACATCGTTGAGGAAGAGTATGAGGTGCAGTTCATCAACGTCGGCTATCTCGAGAATATTCGCGAATACGTGAACCTGTTTGACGTGCCGGTGATCTACGGCACGCCCACCGTGCTGATCGTGGACCCAGGCACAGGCACGCTGCTGAACCGGGAATCGCTGTCGGAGTGGCGCAATGCGACCAACCGCCAGGTCAGCGAGCTTACGGATTACCTGCAACGCTTTGCGAACGCGCCACCGGCGGCCGATGCTGGCGAACCTTCGCCGGCGCTGGCCCAGGCCCTGCGTTCAATCGACGACTTTGAGCGCCGCCAGGCCGAACGCATCTACTCCGCCTATGCGGTGCTTGGTCCGCTGCTCGAAGCCCACGAAGCAGGCAAGCCCGCGCCCGGCTTCGACCTCAAGTGGGGCAACCTTGCGTCCATGCGTACGGCAATCACGAAAGACCTGGCGGCGCTTCGCCAGTCGGCCAGGGAGCAGGACGCAGCCGGCGCAACTGACATCGCCCTCGACTTTCCCGAATACGCCCTCTTCAATGACTAGACGCCAGCAACAAGGCGTCAACGACAGAGCCCCGCGCCCTGGCGCGACGACCCCGGAGAAACGTGACTAATGGCAACCGTGTCCACTGACCAGTCCTTCGTCGGCAGACTTCTGCGAGGCAATCTGGTCGCGCAGATCGCTGTCGGCATTGTGGCCGGCGTCATACTCGCCCAGGTCTCGCCAAGCGCTGCGTCTGCCGTGATGATTCTCGGCACGCTGTTTGTGCAGGCACTGAAGGCCGTTGCCCCGGTGCTCGTGCTTGTGCTGGTGGCCTCGGCGCTTGCCAATCGCAAGGCAAGCCACACGGCGCAGATGCGTCCAATCGTGTTGCTTTACCTCGTTGGCACCATGGCTGCTGCGGTGCTGGCGGTGACTATGAGCACGCTGTTTCCAACAACGCTCGCGCTCACCATGCCCGAGGTGCAGGCGACCGCGCCGCAGGGCATTGGTGAGGTGCTTGGGGGCTTGCTGCAAAAGCTGGTGGACAACCCGGTGAACGCGGTGATGACCGGTAACTTCATCGGCATCCTGGTGTGGGGCGTGTTGCTGGGCGTCTTCATGCATCACGCCGCCGAAACTTCGCGCCAGTTCCTGCAGGACACGGCGGATGCGGTCACCGGCATTGTGCGCCTTGTAATCCGGTTGGCGCCTGTCGGCATCTTTGGACTTGTCGCCGGCAACCTTGCCGAGTCCGGCTTGTCAGCACTTGGCGGCTACGCGCGGCTGCTCGCCGTGCTGCTGAGCTCGATGCTGATGATGGCGCTCCTTGTGAACCCGCTCATTGTGTGGATCAAGACTCGCCGTAACCCGTATCCGCTGGTGCTGACGGCGCTGCGCGAGAGCGGCGTGACGGCGTTCTTCACGCGAAGCTCCGCGGCCAACATCCCGGTGAACCTTGCCCTGTGCGAACGGCTCGATCTCGAGAAGGATACTTACGCTGTGTCCATTCCCCTCGGGGCCACGATCAACATGGGCGGCGCGGCAATCACCATCACAGTGCTAACGCTGGCGGCAACGCATACGCTGGGTATCGAGGTGGATATTCTCACGGCGCTGCTGCTCAGCATCGTGGCGGCGCTGTCGGCCTGCGGGGCCTCCGGCGTTGCGGGCGGTTCGCTGCTGCTGATCCCGCTGGCGTGTGCGCTTTTCGGTATCTCCAACGACGTGGCGATGCAGGTGGTGGCCGTCGGCTTTGTCATCAGCATCCTGCAGGACTCGGCCGAGACCGCGCTCAACAGTTCGACTGACGTTGTGTTTACCGCTGCGGTTGCCGCGAAAGAATAACCCTACAACACCTTGCCGGGGTTCATCCGCCCGTCCGGGTCCAGCGCATGCTTGATCGCCCGCATGGCCGCGAGCGCCGGTGCGCTCTTGTAGTCCTCGAGCGCTCCCTTTTTCAGCTTGCCGACGCCGTGCTCGGCGCTGAAGCTGCCGCCCATTTCCACCGCCAGGTCGTGCACCGCCCGCGAGATTGCGGCACCGTGTTGCTGCCTGAAGGCCTCAGGCTCGGCATCCGAAGGCGGCAGCAGGTTGTAGTGCAGGTTGCCGTCGCCGATGTGGCCGTAGGTTGAATAGAGGCAGTCGGTTACCGCGTCCACCCGCGCTGGCGCGCGTTCGAGGTACTCGGGAATACGGTCGATCGTAACGGATACGTCGTGCTTCACCGCGCCGCCGTTGTGTTTCTCTGCCTCGGGAATGGCTTCGCGCAACCGCCACAGCTTGCTGCGCTGTTGACCGGACTCGGCGATGACGCCGTCGACGACGCTGCCCGCTTCCATGCCGTCCATGAGAACTCTCTCAGTGACCGCGCGCAGCGCTTCCTCGTCCTGTCCGCTGGACAGCTCCAGCAACACGTAGTGTTGGTAGGCCTGGTCGAACGGGTCGGCGGTCCCCTCGATGTGATGGAACACGAGTTCGAGGGACGCGCGGGTCATGTATTCGAACGACGTAACCGCGTCGGTGCTGATGCGGCGCGCTTCGCCGAGCAGGCGGCAGGCCGCGTCGGCGCTTTCGACGGCCACAAACGCGGTCTGGCGAGAGCGCGGCGTCGGGAATAGTTTGAGTACTGCGGCCGTGATGATGCCGAGGGTGCCCTCGGCGCCGCAGAAAAGTGACTTCAAGTCGTAGCCGGTGTTGTCCTTGCGAAGGCCGGTGAGTCCATCGACCACCTGGCCATCAGGGAGCACCACTTCCAGCCCGAGCACAAGCTCGCGCGCGGTCCCGTAACGCAACACCGCGAGGCCCCCGGCATTGGTCGACAAAACACCGCCGACCTGGCAGCTCCCCTCCGACCCCATGCTTAACGGAAACAGCAGTCCGTGGTCCTCGGCAGCGGCCTGCGCCCGTGCGAGCACGAGGCCCGCGTCGACGGTCATGGTGAAGCCGATGGGGTCGATGGCGCGCACGCCGTTCATGCGCCCGAGACACAGCAGTACCTGCTTCTCGGCGTCATCCGGCGTCGCGCCGCCGCAGTAACCGGTGTTGCCACCCTGCGGCACTACCTGGAGACCGACCTCGGCGCAGATGCGCATCACCTCGGAAACTTCCCCGGTATTCGCGGGGCGCACGATGAGCGCAGCGGCGCCCTGGTACAGGCGACGCTCGTCGATGAGGTAGGCGTCGCGGCTGGCTTCGTCATCGACGATGCCCGCCTCGCCCACGACGTCCCGGATGCGTTGCAGCGCCGCCGCGCGTTCTGCCTGGCTCATTAGTGGAGCAGGCGAGCGCGAATGGTGCCCGGAATACTGCGCAGGCGCTCCACCAGCGGCGCGGCGTCTTCGAGCTCCAGGTCCATCACCACGTAACCGACCTGCGACGAGGTCTGCAGGTACTGCGACGCGATGTTCACATTCTCCTCGGAGAAGATGTGGTTGATGCGTTCGAGCACACCGGGTTCGTTACGGTGCACGTGCAGGATGCGGCGCTTGTCGTAATGGTCCGGAATCGACACTTCCGGGAAATTAACCGCCGAGGCGGTCGAACCATTGTCGCTGTACTTCGCCATTTTTGCGGCCACGTCGAGCGCGATGTTCTTCTGCGCCTCCTGGGTGCTGCCACCGATGTGCGGCGTGAGGATTACGTTGTCGAATTCACGCAGCGGCGAGACGAACTCTTCGCTGTTGGCTTTCGGTTCCGTCGGAAATACATCAACCGCCGCGCCGGCAAGGTGGTCGTCGGCCAACGCGCCGGCCAGCGCGTCGATATCGACCACCGTGCCGCGGGAGGCATTGATCAGAAAGCTGCCCTTGCGCATTGCGGCCAGGTGCGACTTTCCAATCATCATTCGAGTCGCCGGCGTTTCGGGCACATGCAGCGATACCACGTCGGCCTCACCGAGCAGGCTGTCGAGGTCCGGCAGCGCCGAGGCGTTGCCCAGCGGCAGCTTGTTTTGAATGTCGTAGTAGACCACCCGCATGCCTAAGCTCTCGGCAAGCACGCCGAGCTGGCTGCCGATGTGCCCGTAGCCGACAATGCCCAGCGTCTTGCCGCGGGTCTCGAAGGAACTCGTCGCGGATTTGAGCCACTCGCCGCGGTGGGCGGCTGCGTTCTTCGCCGGGATACCGCGCATCAGGAATACGATCTCCGCCAGTACCAGCTCGGCAACGCTGCGCGTATTGGAGTACGGCGCGTTGAATACGGGAACGCCACGAAGTTCGGCAGCCGCCAGGTCCACCTGGTTGGTGCCGATGCAAAAGCAGCCGACCGCGACTAGCAGCCGGGCATCGTTCAGCACGTCGGACGTCAGCTGCGTGCGTGAGCGAATGCCAAGAAAGTGGGCGTCAGCAATTTTCTCCCGCAGGGCGTCGCCGCTGAGCGAGTGGCTCAGCGTCTCGACGTTGGTGTAGCCGGCCTTCGCGAGGGCGTCGGTGGCGGCGCTGTGGATGCCCTCCAGCAGTACGATGCGGATGCGTTCCTTGGGCAGTGTCAACTTGGTCATTGGTGGAATTCCGGTGATTCGGTGAGGCGTGGCCGCATTGCAGCATTTCGGGCGCGACAGGGCAAGTGATGCGTGGCCCGGCAGCGGGTGGACGCGTGACGTATCAGACGTTTCTCGCTTACTGTGCCCGGAATTTGCGAGCGGCGTCATCTGTTCTGGCGCCAGACTTTGGTAGGCTGCGCGGTATGCGAAGGGAAATGCGGATCAGCAAGGGGTGGTGCGCCGGACTCGCGGCCGCCGCGGCGGTAGTGTCGGCAGGCTGGCAGACCCAGGTTGAGGCCTATCCGCTGGACGGCTTCGGCTACTCCGGCATCAAGCGAGTGCTCTACAGCGAGCGCATCCAGACGGGTGAAATCCAGCGGCGGAAGCAGCCGCACGGTGCCACTCTGCCGCTTGCGCTCGTGACGCCGCGCATGGCCGGCGACGTTCGCGGACTGCTGCCCGTCGAACCCGACGCCGAGTTCAGCCGTGAACTCGAACGGTTGCTTGGCGACCAGGATTACTCGGTCGCGCTGCTGGATCTCTCTGACCCTTCCGCGCCGGTCTACGCCGAACTCAACGGCGACGTTCGGCGCAACGTTGGCAGCGTCGGCAAGCTGGTCGTGGGGCTTGCGTGGTTCCAGGCGCTCGCCGACGCGCTGCCGGACGTTGCCGACCGGGAGCGGCTGCTGCGTGAAACGGTGATTACTGCCGACGAGTTTGTCATCCGCGATCACCACGAAGTGATCCTCTACAACCCCGACGCCGGTACCCGCGAGTTTCGCGTGTTGCGCGAGGGCGACCAGGGCACGCTGTGGGAATGGCTCGACTGGATGTTTTCGGCGAGTAACAACGCCGCCGCAGCAACCCTGCAGAAGGAAACGATGCTGCTGGATCACTTCGGGGCCGACTATCCGCCAACGCCGGAGCAGGAAGCGGCTTACTTTGACGAGACCACCTACGCGTCGCGTGGCGAACGGTTTCGGTACCTGATGGATTCCGCGGTGACCCGCAATCGTCTGGACAACACGCTGCTGCGGCAGGGCAGCCTGTTTACGCGCACCGGCAAAAGCAAGGTGGAGGGGACGCGCAGTTATGGCAATGTGCGGGAACTGGTGCGCCTGCTGTATCTGGCGGAGGGCGGTGAGCTGGTCGACGAGTGGTCGAGCCGCGAATTCAAGCGTCTGATGTACATGACGCAGAAGCGCATTCGCTATGCATCGCATCCCGCGCTGGAGGACTACGCGGTGTACTTCAAGTCGGGCTCACTCTACAGCTGCAAGCCGGAGGAGGGTTTCACCTGTGGCAAGTACAAAGGCAACAAGCTGAACCTGCTCGCGTCGGTTGCGGTGGTGGAAGGGCCGGTGGCTCCGGAGCCTGGAGAGACGCCGCTACCGCCTCAGTACCACTACCTTGTTGCGGTGAGTTCGAACGTGTTGCGCGTGAACTCCGCCGTTGCCCACCAGACGCTGGCGCTGCGCATTCACCGACTGATCGAGGCGCGGCACCGCGCACGGTTCGAGAGCATGCCTGACGAGCACAGCGACCCCGCCGATGATGCCGTGCCCGCTGCCGAGGCGAACGCGGACGTTCAGGGATCGCAGTAGGCGCTGTCTCCCGCGCGGTACGCTCACGCTATAATGCGAAGCGCCACGTACGGTGCAAGGTTTAGAACAATAACGGCGATCTTGTAGTTCGCCATGTACTGGAAGTACAGCGTGGGCAGCGCGTCTACGTCGACGCCGGTCAGCCTGGAGTGAATGCCCATTATCCACGGGCGCATCGCCATGATCGCCAGTGCCGCAATCGCAAGAACGATCGCATTGAATACCAGCATCCAGCCGAAGAACGTCGTCAGTGTGGCAGCAGTCATGCGCAGGCCTCCGGTGTTTTCTTTGCACCAAATTGGTTCAGTCTAGCATTGGAGACTACGGATTTTTCGTAAATTACGCATACAAAACCTGAAAAGCTCTGCTACGTTTAAAGAGTGAGTGTGCGCAGCATGACGGACCTCCCGTGCACACCGGTTTTTAAAAAAAGAACTTGAATAACCAAGGGGGGGAATACCGACATGACCATTCAATTCTACGAACGACTGAAGAAAGGCAGCTTCAGGACAATCCAGGTGGCGACAATGCTTGCGGCCATTGCCGCGACGCCTTCGCACGCTGCGCTCAGCAATTACTTGGAGAATTTTGAAGACCTCGACCAGATGGGTCCCGATTCCCTGGGCGACGCCGGATGGCTGGTTGGGGCCAACGTGTTTAGCCCTGACGGCTCCACGTTTTTGTACAACTATTTCGCATTCCCGGCACCCAACGGCGGGCCCGCGTTCTCCGGTATCGATGTTGGCCAGGGCGGCCCCGACCAGGGCGAGCAGCAGCTGGTGGTCTACAACGACTACAACAATATCGATCACCAGGACGGGCTGCTTATCCAGGCAAACGTTTACCAGGAACAGATCGTCGGCGCTGGTGACGTCGGCACGGAATGGATTTTCAGTTTCGATGCCAAGGAAGGAAATATCGAGGGCGCCAGCACTGCCGCAGCGTTCATCCGCACCGTGGATCAGAACAACGGCTTCGAGGTCACCAGTTTTACTGCTGTCGATATGACCAACATTGGCGAGCTCTGGGGCCGCTACGCGTTATCGTTGTTGATCGATCCTTCCTTCGACGGTCAGCTGCTGCAATTCGGGTTTCTGAATACGGCATCGAACTATGAAGGCTCAGGAATCTTCTACGACAACCTGGCCTTCCAGGCTGTCCCGGTGCCCGCCGCCGTGTGGTTGTTCGGCTCGGCGATACTCGGGCTTGCTGCGCTACGGCGCCGTGGCTGATACGTAGTCCGAAAGAAACCGCCAAAAAAAACCGGGAACGGCCGGTGAGCCCGTTCCCGGAAGGGGGCATATCGTCCGTGGTTTACACCGGGTGGTCACGCATCCTTGCGTGACCACAGGCGCCTTCTTTAACAGTTGCAGGCCGTCGGCAGGCC
>JBCAXP010000081.1:0-13815 GCA_038533995.1 Pseudomonadota bacterium | reverse complement strand
CCTGCGAACGATAAGTCCTGGTAAGCAGCGTCGTGCCACCGACGTACAGGAAATTCCAGCCGATACCCAGCAGCACCAGCGCAAACCAGTAGTGCATCATGGCGTGGCCCGCGAGGCCAATGACGCTGGTCAGCAGCATCGCAATCGCACCGACTCCCATCAGGCGAAGCACGCCGAAGCGTTCGATCAGAAAACCCGACACCAGTGACGGGGCGTACATCGCGATGACGTGGCTGCGAATAACGCCCGAGGTTTCCTCAATGCTGAAGCCGTCAACCACGTGCATGCTGATGGGTGTGGCGGTCATGATGAACGACATGATGCCGTAGGCGGCCACGCCGCCCATGACGGCCACGACGTAGAGCGGCTGCAGTACGATTTCTCTCAGCGGTCGCGTTGGCGCCTGCGTGTCCTGGTGCGCGGCGTGGCCGTCGCGGTTCAGGAACAGCAGCAAGGCGGCGCTTACTGCCATCAGCGCGGCCAGGGACAGCATGGTGCCGGCGTACTCAGTGCCTGCAACGAGGTGGCGCGTGGTCCGTGCAAGCAACGGCCCCGCAATGGCGCCGCCGATGGATGCCAGTAGCACAATGGAGACAGCCCTGCCCACGCGATCCGGTGACACGCTCTCGGCAGCGGCAAAGCGGTACTGCTGGACAAAGGCCAGGTTGACCCCGTTGAGCGTCAGAGCAAGGCAAAGCAGCGCGAAGCTCCCTGTTTTCAGCGACAGCGCACCGATCAGGAAGGCAAGCACCGCCGTGCCTGCCGCGGCAGCGGAGCCCAGTGGCCTGCCGATGGCGCGCATAAGAAGTGCTGCGGGAATAGTGCTGGCCGCGGTGCCGACAACCATCAGCGACAGCGGCAAGGTGGCGAGCGCAGGTTTCGCTGACAGTTCGGTGCCGATGATCCCGCCGAGAGTAACCAGCGTGATCGACCCCGTCGCGGCGGCGAACTGGGCAAAGAAGAGAATGCTTAAGTTGCGAACCATGGCGGGTGGCAAGTGTACGCGAGTTGACCGCAAATATTCCCGTTGCCCACCTGTGTTATGCTTTCGCGCCGTACGTATCGCCGATACCTTAGGGGAGGGTCCCATCTCTTTTTCTACACGCCTGAATACAAGACGCACGGCGCTGTCCGTTGCTGTCGCCACCGCCCTCAGCGCCACCTCCGCCGGCGCCCAAGAGGCCAAATCCAGCCGGAAAATTGAAGAAGTCATCGTTACCGCCACGAAGGTGGAATCGTCGCTTCAGGACGTACCGATAGCGGTATCCGCCCTCGACAGCGAGGCGCTTGGCGAGCTTGGTATCACCAATTTCGCTGATTACGTCATGCAGCTGCCCAGCGTAACCGCGGGTGGCAGCGGCCCCGGCCAGAACACCATCTACATTCGGGGTGTTGCATCCACGACCCCCAACCTGACAACGGCCGGCGTCGCAGGTCTTGCGCCCAACGTTGCCTTTTACCTCGATGAGCAGCCCCTGGCGCAGCCCGGGCGCAACCTCGACGTATACGCCGCCGACCTGCAGCGCATCGAAGTGCTGTCAGGGCCGCAGGGCACGCTGTTCGGCGGCAGCTCGCAGGCGGGCAACGTTCGCCTCATCACCAACAAGCCAGAGTTCGGCGAGGTGTATGGCAGCGTGCAGGCCGGCCTTGGCACCATCAACGACGGCGGCGAGCTGGGCAACATCGAAGCGATGCTCAACGTCCCGGTCAGCGACAAGTTTGCTATTCGGGGCGTCTTCTACACTGACACCAAGGGCGGCTGGATCGACAACGTGGGCGGCACGCGAACCGCGGCGGACAGCGCGCGATTCCGCCCGGAAGGCACGGTACGCGCCAACGGGGAAGTGGTTTCGGCAGACCGGGCAGGCTTCCAGTCGACGGCTGATTTGAGCAACGTGACGTTTCTGGAAACGGACAACGCCGACCTCGTTGAAGAAGACATCAACGAATCCACGTACACCGGCGGGCGCGTCAGCTTTCGCTGGGAGCCCACTGACCGGCTGCGCTTTGACCTGTCGCACACGATGCAGGATCTCGAGGCCGATGGCGTGTTCTTCTCGGACCCGGGCGTCGGCGACCTTGCGGTGGAACGCTTCAGCCCGGATTCCCTGGACGACTCGTTCTCCAATACGGCGTGGACGGCCTCGGCGCTGTTTGGCGAACTCGAGGTGCTGTACACGGGCGCGTTCACGGACCGCGACACGGACCAGATCGTGGACTACACCGACTACCTTTTTGTCGGCCAATACCTGCCGTACTACATCTGCGACGGCAGCGTGACCTACCCGGGCGACGCCGGCCCAACGGGCACGTGCCAGCCGCCCAACCTGTTCGTAGACAGTCGCACCAACGTGGAATCGATCACGCACGAACTGCGCTTCACCACGGACCAGTCGAAGCGTCTGCGGTTTACCTTTGGCGGCTTCTACCAGGACATGGAGCTCACGGAGCTCAACGATTTCACCTACCCCAACTCGGTGAATGCGATTGCCTTTGACGGCGTTACTACTGGCTTTGCTCCGAACTACCCGCTCACCAACACGGCGGTGACTGGCGAAATCAACAACGCGGCGCCGGGCTACTTCTCGGATGCAGGCCCGTTTCCCGACGGCGTTATCTTTCGCAACGACATCTTGCGCACCGACGAACAGCTGGGCATCTTTGGTGAGGCCACCTTCGATTTCACCGAGCAGTTCGCGCTCACCGTTGGCGCGCGCTTCTACGACATCGAGGTCGACTTCGAGGGCAGTGCCAACTCCTCGTTCTTCAACTTCGGCCAGACCGAGGACGCCCAGGCCTTTGGCACCAACATCTCGGCCCAGTTCGCGCCAGGCAACACTGTGGGGGCGCCCGACAAGGCAGCAACTGACGGCAGCATTTTCAAGCTGACCAGCACCTGGCGGCCAAACGGCGACCAGATGCACTACTTTACGGTCTCTGAAGGTTTTCGTCCGGGTCTGCTCAACAGGCCAGGTGGCGCGCAGAATCCGGCAGGCACCTTCACCGTGCCGTTTGCGCTCGACACCGATGATGTCACCAACTTTGAACTCGGCACCAAGTCGACGTTCCTGGACGGCAGGCTTCAAGTGAACGCAGCGGCGTTTTTTGTCGACATCGAGCGGCTGCAAACGACGATCTTCGACCCCAGCATCACCAACCTGTTCTTTTCGGACAACGCTGCGAATGCCGAGGTGCGAGGCATCGAGGGTGACGTGATCTGGCTGCCTGCGTTTTCCGACCGCCTGACGGTTACCGGCGCCTTCTCACTGCTCGATACGGAAATCACGGACGTGCTGACGCCTACGAACGACGTGCGCGAAGGCGACGAACTCGCCTTTGCACCGCAGTTCCAGGGCACGTTACGAGCGCGCTATGAGTGGCCGACGGCCGGTGGGCTGACCGCTCACGTCATGCCAACGATCAGCTGGTCGTCAGAATCCTTTAGCGACATTGTCACGATCAATCGCGACGAGATCGACAGCTGGTTTATGGCGTCCATCTCTGCCGGCATACGCACCGAGAAGTGGAGCGGCGAGTTGTACGTGAATAACCTGACCGACGAGCGCGCGGAAATCGCGAGAAACTTCGTGTTCGACCGAACGCAGGTCACGTACGTGCAGCCGCTGACGGTGGGTGTCCGGCTCGGTCTGTACTTCTAGCCCCCTGGGCCCGCTGCGCGGAAGCGGGCCACTGAGCCAGGTATGGAAGTAGCAAAAGCCGGCGCGTCACTGCAGTCTGTGCAGAAAAAGATCGTCGCCGGTCGCCTGGACGAGGCACTGGCGGAGCTGGACGTGCTTTCCGCCTCGTTGCCCGATGATCCTGACGCGCTGTACATGCGTGCGGTTTGCCAGCGCCTGGCCCGCCGCTTCGACGACGCCCTGGCCACCCTTGCCAGGCTCAAGGCGCTGGCGCCGGAACATGGCCGCGCCCACCAGGAGGAGGGGCACACCTGGCGGGACAGGGGCAACGACGACGCCGCGCTGGCCGCCTACCGCCGCGCAACGCGTTTCAATCCGGCGCTGCTTGCCGGCTGGAAACAGCAGTTGCGCATCCTGATAACCCAAGGCCGCGAGGCCGACGCCAGTGTGGTCAGATCGCAGCTCGACTATCTCGAACGGCTGGCACGGCCGCTGATCGGCGTCATGGACCTGATCGCGCAGGGAGCCCTGCTAAAGGCGGAAGACCTGTGTCGCCAATACCTGCGCAAAATCCCGCATGACACCGAGGCGATGCGCCTGCTCGCCAGCATTGGCCTGCGCCTGGGGGTGCTCGATGACGCCGAGTTTTTGCTGGCCAGCGCCTGCAAGCTCGAACCCGATAACACTCGCGTTCGCATCGACCTCATTCATGCATTGCGCAAGCGGCAGAAGTTCGAGCAGGCGCTGGACCAGGCGAAAACGCTGCTTGCCTCGGCCCCGGCAAATCCGCAGTTTCAGTCCATCTGCGCCATCGAGCACATGCAGACCGGCGACTACGAGCAGGCCCTTGCCCTGTTCGACAAGGTGCTCGCCACTCTGCCGGAAGACCCCGTCACGTTGACCTCCAGGGGGCACGCCTACAAGACACAAGGTGAGTACGAGGCGGCGGTCGCCAGCTATCGCGCGGCGATTGACAGCGCGCCGCAGCACGGTGAGGCCTACTACTCGCTCGCCAACCTCAAGGTTTACGAGTTCGCCGATGCCGAGATCGAGGCAATGGACGCTCAGCAGCGCTCTGTCGATCTTGGCTTCATGGATCGTGTTCACCTGCACTTCGCGCTCGGCAAGGCCTTTGAAGACCGAAACGACTTCGAGTCCTCGTTTAGTCACTACGCCGACGGCAACCGCTTGAAGAAGGCGCAGAGCAACTACAACGCCGAGCGCATGACCGAAGATCTCCAGGCGCAGGCCAGGGTTTGCACGCACGAGTTCCTTGAGCAGCGCAAGGACTACGGCTTTGACGCGCCGGACCCGATTTTCATCGTTGGCCTTCCGCGCGCCGGTTCAACGCTGCTCGAGCAGATTCTCTCGTCGCATTCCCAGGTCGACGGCACACTGGAACTGCCGAACGTTCTCTCCCTGTCGCAGTCGCTGCGGCGCCGGGGGCGTGACGGCAAGCAAGCCGGTTACCCTGACCTGCTGGCAACGCTGCCACCGGAAGAATTCGAGAAGTTTGGCCAGGAATTCATCGACGAGACGCGCATTCATAGGCGCGGCGCGCCCTTTTTTACCGACAAGATGCCTAATAACTTCCGCCACATCGGGCTGATTCACCTGATGCTGCCGAACGCGCGCATTATTGATGCACGGCGCGGGCCGATGGCGTGCTGTTTCAGCGGCTACAAGCAGCTTTTTGCCGAGGGCCAGGAGTTCAGCTACGACTTGGAAGATATGGGCCGCTACTACCGCGACTACGTCGAACTGATGGACCATTGGGATGCCGTGCTGCCGGGCAAGGTGTTGCGTGTGCACTACGAGCAGGTGGTCAACGATCTTGAAGCCCAGGTTCGGCGCATTCTTGCTTTCTGTGGCCTTGACTTCGAAGCTGACTGCGTCGAGTTCCACCGTAACGAGCGTTCGGTGCGAACGCCAAGCTCCGAGCAGGTGCGCCAGCCCATTTTTCAATCCGGCCTCGAGTACTGGCGCAATTTTGAACCCTGGCTTGCTCCGCTCAAGGACGCGCTGGGACCGCAGGTTTGCCAGCGCTATGGCATTGAATGACTACGGTTGCCGTTGACCGGTCCCCCGGCCCAGCCACCGGCGACGAAAAACACCACAGGCAAATTGACGCGTGAACGAACGGAAGGATACAGAAATCGGCCATGAAATCGGTGAGCACAACATCGAGATCATGGGGCTGGACATTCACAATCCAGTTTTCGCGGTGTCAGCCGCGCTATCGGTGCTGCTGGTTATCCTGACGCTGCTTTTCCAGGAGCAGGCCACCGTTTTCTTCGCGGAACTTCGTAGCTGGGCAACGTCAACGTTCGACTGGTTTTTCGTCATCATCGCCAACCTGTTTGTGCTGTTTTGCGCGGCGATTACGTTATCGCCGCTTGGCAAGGTCCGCCTTGGCGGTCCGGACGCTACGCCGGACTATGGCTATCCCGGCTGGCTTGCCATGCTGTTTGCCGCCGGCGTTGGCATTGGCCTGATGTTCTTCGGCGTGCTGGAGCCGGTTACCCACACGCTGAACCCGCCGTTACAAATCGACCCCGCAGACACAGAAACCGCGCGCGCCGTTGGCATGTCGGCGGCCATCATGCACTGGGGGCTC
The DNA here is from genome assembly GCA_038533995.1 of Pseudomonadota bacterium. Lineage (GTDB taxonomy): Bacteria > Pseudomonadota > Gammaproteobacteria > Steroidobacterales > JBCAXP01 > JBCAXP01. The sequence goes on along the minus strand of JBCAXP010000081.1, from coordinate 7,560 downwards.
CACGCCTGGGCGATCTACGGTGTTGTCGGCCTGTCACTGGCGTTTTTCTGCTTCAACCGTGGCATGCCACTCACCTTGCGCTCGGCGTTTTTCCCCCTGTTCGGGCCAGCGGTGTGGGGCTGGTTCGGCCACTTCGTCGATATCGTTGCCGTGCTCGCGACCCTGTTCGGCCTGTCGGTGTCCTTAGGGTACGGCGCGGAACAGATTTCTGGTGGGCTGAACTACCTGTTCAATCTGCCGACGGGAACGCCAACGAAAATCGTGCTCATCATTATCATTATCGCCATCGCGCTTGCGTCAGTCGTCGCGGGCCTCGACAAGGGTGTAAAGCGGCTCAGCGAAATCAACATGGGCCTTGCGGGTCTGCTCTGGCTGTTCGTGCTGATCGCCGGCCCAACGGCGGTAATCCTGGCGACGATTGGCAACTCAGCCATCGACTACCTGGCGTTTCTACCGGCTTTAAGTAACTGGATCGGACGTGAAGACGATGCCTTCCTGCACGGCTGGACGACCTTCTACTGGGCGTGGTGGATTTCCTGGTCACCGTTTGTCGGCATGTTCATTGCCCGCGTCAGCCGCGGCCGCACGGTGCGGGAATTTATCACCTGGGTGCTCATCATTCCGAGCCTCATCGGGCTCATCTGGATGTCGACCTTCGGTGGCACCGCGCTTCACCAGTACTTCGAAACCGGCTACCTTGGCGTTGCTAATGCGGTACCGGAGCTTGCGCTGTTCAAGATGCTCGAGGGGCTGCCGTTTACGCAATTCATCTCGAGCGTTAGCGTCGTTCTCATCGCGATATTTTTCGTCACGTCCGCCGACTCCGGATCACTGGTGATGGACACGATAACGGCAGGCGGCAAGCTAGATGCGCCGGTGCAGCAGCGCGTGTTCTGGTGTCTGCTGGCCGGTCTGGTGGCCATCGCCCTGCTGGTCGGCGGCGGCATAGCATCGCTGCAGGCAATGACCGTTTCCATCGGACTGCCCTTCGGCGTTGTTCTGCTACTCATGTGCGCAGGCCTGTGCAAAGGCTTGCGCGAGGACCACGCAGTGCTCAAGCTGGTGGCGTGACTCATCCGCGGGCCGGGAGCCGCTGGCGTTCGAGCTGGGTGGTGGCAAGGTCATTGCGGGCGTTTGAGAGCGAGACTTGCGAACAGGAGCGACCCGAGGCTGGTTGTGTGGGCCTTGCGCGAGTCTGCCTGGCTATTGCTGCCGGTTGGCTCATGACGGTCCCTTGCGCAGCTCAAGCGGATAGCCAACCGTGGTCCTTCGATGTGGGCGGCCTCCTGTTCGGAGACCTCTACCACATTCCGAATCACCATCTGCCCGAAGGCGACGGCGCCACCGGCGCTGTGTTGCGTCGCGGCTACCTCACCTTCAATGCCAGATCGGAGAACCGCTGGTTCGGCCGCATCCGCTTCGAGGCGAACCAATCCGGTGAATTCGAAACCTACGACTACGAGGTGGACTTCAAGGATGCTTACGTGGGCTACAAGGGTGAGCGCCACGAGCTGATGATCGGTCTCCAGCCTGCCTTTACCTTCGACGTGATCGAATCGGTCTGGAGCCTGCGGTACCTCATGCGTACGCCGGCAGACCTGCAGGGCTCGCCGAGCCGCGACACCGGCATTTCGCTAAAGGGGAAGATCAATGACGCGTGGAGTTACCGGGCGATGGTCGGGGCCGGTGCCGAGTTCGGTGCCGAGTCAGGCGATGGGCAAAACACCATGGCCGCCCTGAACTGGAAGCTGAACGACCAGTGGCAGCTGGACTTCTACATGGACTACGAAAAACGACCGGGTAATGCCGACAACACGACGGCGCAGGTGTTTGCGGGCTACCAGGGAAACGGCCTGCGGTTCGGTGCCCAATACCTGTACCGCGATCGGGAGAGTGAGCCGCGCGCAGAGCTCGCCTCGACATTCCTGGTCAAGAGCGTCGGGGAAAGGTCGAGGCTGATTGGACGGATTGACCGCATCCTGGAACCGAGCCCCAAGGGCAACAATATCTCGTTTATTCCCTTCGATCCCAGCGCCCGGGCCACCATGTTTCTTGCGGGCTACGAGTACACCGTCAATGACCACTTCCGAATGACGCCCAATACCATTGTGATTTCCTATGATCGTAATGACCTGGGCGTGCGTCCCGATACGGATTTCTTCCTTCGCCTGACGCTATTTATGGATTTCGAGTAGCGTCAGAGTCTCATCCAGGGCTAATCGTGTGGCGAGCTGGCGCAAGGAGCTCGGCTGGCGCCTTCGGCAGACAACCCTGGCGCCCCTTGTCGCGGGCCTGTTTGTGATGCTCACAGCATGGGTGGTGTCGATTCACGGCATCGTTAGCTGGAAGTCGGCCATCCCGATGCTGGGCATGTCTTCCGCGAGCACTACCCGCGCGTTTTTCGCCTGGGGCTGAGCCTTGCCGGGAGTCATGCCGATGCCGAAGACATCGCACAGGAGGTTTTCGTGGCGGCGCTCGCCATTCCGGAAGGTACGATAGCGTCCCGGCTGCACAACGCACGTAAACGGCTTGCGGTGCTGCTAGCTCGCGAAGCACACGACTGAAACAGATACCGACCTACGGCGCTTGTCCGGGTTCACGTAGGAATGCCGCTGGTCGCCACGAAACACGAGCATATCGCCTTCCTCCAACAGGTGGTGTTTACCCCCGGCCACGAGTTCGACCCTGCCACGTTCGCACGTCAGGTATTCGCGGGTGCCGGTTTTGTGAGGAATGCCCACCATGCGCCCGCCCGGTTTCAGCTCGGTGCGCGAAATCTCAAGGCCCGGTATCGCTTCAGGCACCAGCGGGCGAATGGTTGCGCCCTGGCGCGCTCGCTCACGGACTTTCGCCGCGGGGATGAACTGAAACTCGCTACGAGGCGGGCCGATAAGTTCTTCGATGGATACATTGAATGCGGCCGCGGCCCTGGTGAGAACGGCGAGCGTCGGGTTGGCCGCGCCCGTTTCCAGGCTGGCCCACGTAGGCCGCGGAATTCCCGACATATCGGCAAGCCGCTGCTGTGAAAGGCCGCGCGCCTCACGCAGCCGCCGTACATTGATTCCAAGGTTCTCCCTTGCGTCTGGCATGCCAGCAGAGTAGCAATCTGCTAGTAAAGTAGCAATTCAGTTGTGTAAATATCGAACTAATGGAACGATGTCTGCACACGACAAGGAGACAACTATGAATATTCGAATGGAGCATGCAAACGTCAGCGTGCGGCACCTTGACGAATCCGTGCGCTTTCTGAAGGCCGCGTTTCCGGCCTTTGCCATCCGGCGTGAGGGCTATCGAAACGGCTTTCGCTGGATTCACATCGGTACAGCGGATACCTACCTTGCACTCAACGAAGCGAGTGACGAGGCAAAGGAGAGGTGGACGCCCTACAGCGGCAAGCCTGGTGTTAACCACCTGGGCTTCGAAGTTGACGATGTCGACGCGCTTCGCGAGCGGCTAGCTGCCGCCGGCTTCAAGGACTCGACGTATCCGAACAATCACCCCCACCGCAAACGGGTGTACTTCAACGATGCCGACGGCAATGATTGGGAGTTTGTCGAGTATTTCTCCGACGACCCTGCGGAACGCAACGACTACGAGCTTCCGGACTAGCCATTCAGACAACACGGCCCGGGTTGAGAATCCCCTTGGGATCGAGCGCCGCCTTGATGCTTTTCATCAGGGCGATTTCGTTGTCATTGCGAGACAGGGAAAGATAGTCTCTTTTGAGGACGCCAATGCCATGCTCGGCGGAGATTGCTCCGCCGTACTCACCAATCAGCAACATCATGTCGTTGTTGAGCCGGGCCTTGTCCTCTTCGCGGCCGGTGTACGCGCACACGTGCAGGTTGTTGTCACCGATATGGCCGAACAGCAGTACTCCGATATCGCCGTACTTTTCTTCAAGGCGTTTTTCCAGGTCAACGGCAAAGCGCCCGATCTTGTCGACTGCAAGGCTGACATCCTGAGTGGACACCGGCCCGATCACCTGGAACAGCTCGCCGATGCCATCCCTGATCTGCCAGAACGCTGCCGCGTGCTGATGCGACTGGGCAATAACCGCATCCTGGATCAGGCCGGCCTCGAGCTGCCTGAACAGCGCTGATTCGAATCGCTGTGTGGCCGCAGTGTCGTCGCTGTCTTTGTATTCGACCAGCAGGTAATACGGAAAGGGCTGTTCAAAAGGATTCTGTGTGCCGGGGACGCACTCCAGCACCTTGTCGAAATAGTTGGCCCACATGAGCTCAAAGCCGGTCAGTCCCGATCCGAGGCTGCGTTTCAGCTGATTCAACAGCCGGGTTACGTCTTCGTAGGAATTAAGCGTGCACAGCGCGGTGTGGGTACCAGGTGCCATCGGCTGCAACTGCAGAACCACGCGGGTAACGATACCCAGGGTGCCTTCCGTGCCGATAAACAGGTGCTTTAAGTCATAGCCGGAGTTGTTCTTCACCAGTTTGTTCATCGCGTTGATGACGGTGCCGTCTGCCAACACGGCTTCCAGTCCCAGCACCATCGAGCGTGCCATGCCGTAGCGAATAACTTCGGTGCCACCGGCATTGGTGGCGACATTGCCGCCAATCGTACAGCTGCCTCGCGCTGCCAGGTCCAGCGGCACAAAAAGGCCCTGCTCGGTCGCTGCGTCGTGCAACAGCTGCAGCGGCGTGCCGGCCCACGCGGTCAGGGTCATCGCCGTGGCGTCAAGCTCTTCGATGCCGGTCATCCGCTCCAGGGAGACAGCAATCTCCCCGTGCTGCGGTGTTGCCCCGCCAGAAAGCCCCGTCAAGCCACCTTGAACCACGACCGGCTGGTCGAACTGGTGACAGACGGCCATAACTTCGGAGAGTTGACGGGTTGTTTTCGGTTTCAGCAGCGCCGTCGGTCGGCAGGGGTTCGACCCGCTCCAGTCGGCGTGGTATCTCTCACTGACATCATCCGCAGTAAGAAGCGCCGTGTCGTCCAGAATGTCAGCCAGGCGGTCGAGCAGGCTCTGCTCGTTGGAATGGGCCGTCATGATGTCAGGCGCAAAACGAACGGCGCTCCCGTTCTACCACTTGTCGTCGAGCGCCTGGACGCGATCGAAGGCCTCGCCAATCAACACGCCCAGTTCCCGTTCCTCGCCTTCTTCCAGGTGCACTGCCGGGCGGCCATGGGCAAAACGGTAATTGCAGACAATGGCAACGTCACCCACTTTCCACGGAATGGGAATGCCGGCGTCGTCATAGACCTTGAGGAACAGCTGCTTTTCTTCCTGGGTCATTTCAGTGCCATCGCCAAAGGTCAGCTTCAACGGCCGCTCGTCGGCCGGCAGATGCTGCACCATGGGCCAGGTGTCAAACCAGACGCTGTCGTCAGCCAGGCTGCTGAAGAGCAGGTTGCGATCCAGCTGGGGAAAGTACTCGAAGGCGGAAATGTAATAGCGGGTTTTCAGCAAGCGGTTGGGGCCCCACTGGGCCTCGAGCCCGCGGCTCCGGGCCTCGGCAATGGCGGCATCGGGATCCTCGGTGAGCATCGATTGCTGCCAGTGATTGTAGACGCCCAGCTCCGGGCGACTGGTGAACGCTTCGCGGTCAGTGAGGTTTCGGTGGTAGCACAGGCCAAGGGCCTTGAGCTTCTCTCCGAAGCCAGTGGCCAGAATTGCATCGGTTGCCTGCAGGTTGTCAGAGACAAAGGTGTAACCACCTTCGCGAGGCATCTTGTAGGCGAGAAAAGCCAGCATCCGGGTGCTGGAGCCGATGTAGGCCATCTCGTGGTGATAGTGAAGCCAGGCCTGCAGCGGCGCGCCGACCTCGTAGACGTTCTTCTCAAGCGCCCTGCGAGGATTCGCGCCGCCCTCATACTTGCGCTCGCGCTTCACAACCTGGCTGGCAATCAGCCGCATCTCCTGCAGGGTGCCAAGGCCCGTGTTGACGACGTGGACAAGGCCAACGTCATCGAAGACCTGCTGCATTTTCCGGGCAAGCCGATCGCTGGGCACAAGCGGTGCGTTCCCCTCCCGGAACTGGCTACCGTCAATAGTAAACCGGGTGGGGTCAAGGGCGGGTACGCCGGTCCACCACCGCGGTTCGGAGATACCCGGCAGCGGGGCAAGGTTTTTCGGCGAGATCGCCGCGGAGACTGAGCTATTCATCATTGGCCATACTGAAGAAAAAACCTACGCGAGCCATCAATATACTCGAAATGGCGTTGCTGCCCAGAATTTCCGCTTTCACGGGTTCCCTGCACGCCTTCGGGCACGGTGGGACTACTTCAGACCAATGCTGCGAACCAGTTCGAGGTAGCGCGGGTCGTTGCGATAGCCCGCAAGGGACCTGTTGACCCTGAGAAATATCATGTCGCGAGTGCGCTCCTCCAGGGCTCTGTCAAGCGAGGCGAAACCCCTGTCAGCATCTCCGGATGCAAAATAGACATTCGCCAGTATGCCGGGCGACACGTAGTTGTCTTTCGCAATTGCCTCGAGTTCTTCCAGCAGGCCCTTGGCATCGGTGCCCCGCCCGGCCTCGTAATAGGCCATAGCCAGGTTCGCAATATTCGACGGGGTTCTGCCCTGCGAGGCCATCGCCGCTTCAAAAACCCGAATAGCCTCCGCAGAGTCGCCCTGGGCAAGTCGGCTAAATCCAAGCAGCGAGGCGCTGTCACGGTGCTCCGCAGCTATTGTTGCCGCTTCTATTGCTTTGTCTGGCAGTCCGGCGTGCAGGTAGCGCCAGCCGGCGTTGATGCGTACGTAGGGATCGTTGGGATGCGCCGCTATGCGGCGCTCCACAAGCGCGACGGCTTCCTCATGCCGTTCCTGGGTCGACAGAAACAGCGCATAGCCAAGCACGTTGAGTGGGTCGAGTTCTACGGTCTTAAGATATTCCCGCTCGGCTGCCGCGAAGTCCCAGTCGTACCAGGTGAGTATGTCGGCGTACAACGTGCGTGCATCGGACAGGTTGGCATCAATGGACAGCGCGCGGAGCGCCGCTTCCTTCGCCTTTGGATACGTTTCGCTCGGCAAACTGCCGCCGTACTCGCTGCCGATAAAGCTGTAAGCCCACCCGAGCGCTGCGTAGGCGGCGGCGAATTCAGCATCGATGTCGATGGCCTGGCGCAGGAACCCGACCGCCTTCTCGAGATCGTCCGGCGTCTGCCGGAAGGTGTGGTAGCGCCCCAGCAGGTACAGGTTGTAGGCCTCAAGGCTGTTGGTCGGCAGCACGTCGCTGCGGTCGTTGCCGAAAACCCGCTCCAGCGCGAGTGCTTCGGCAATTTCGTTGGCCACTTCCACCTGTAGCGCGAAGATGTCCTGCACGGAGAGCTGCCGGTCATAACTGTTCGCCCACCGATGCGTATCGGTTTTAGCGTCAATGAGCTGAACGGTTACCCGCAGCCGATCGCCGTCAACGCGAATGCTGCCCTCCACGATGGCATCGACCCCGAGTTCCCGTGCAATGGATGGCAGGCTCGCCTCAGAGCCGCGATAGCGCTCCACCGACGTGCGTGACGTGACGTTGAGACCATCGATCATCGCAAGCTGGCTCAGCAGCTCCTCGTGCATGCCGTCCGCGAAGAACTGGTGATTTTGCCCGG
>JBCAXP010000080.1:0-13831 GCA_038533995.1 Pseudomonadota bacterium | reverse complement strand
GGCCAGGAGTGGCAGCCGCACAAGATCCAGGGCTGGACGCCGGACTTCGTGCCGGACGTGCTTGCCCTCCTCGTCTTCGACCGGCAGCAGCTGGTCGTAAACCTCCGGATTGAGCACGTCCGGCACGAAGTCCGGCGTCCAGCCCTGGATCTTGTGCGGCTGCCACTCCTGGCCGGCCAGCAGGCTCGCGCCCGCCGGCTCGGTGGCGATGATCTTCGTATCGGGTCGCGCCAGCTTGATCACCTCGCCGGCGCCGGTGAGTGTGCCGCCGGTGCCCCAGCCGGTGACCCAGTAGTCGAGCTGCTTGCCGGCGAAGTCGCTGAGGATTTCCGGACCGGTGGTGTTGCGGTGATATTCGGGGTTCGCCTGGTTTTCGAACTGCCGCGACAGAAACCAGCCGTGCTTTTCCGCCAGCTCCTCGGCCTTGCGCACCATGCCGGTGCCGCGCTCCGCTGCCGGCGTCAGGATGACCTTGGCGCCGAGACCGCGCATGATCTTGCGGCGCTCGATGGAGAAACTCTCGGCCATGGTGGCCACGAAGCCGTAGCCACGAGCCGCCGCGACCATGGCAAGCGCGATGCCGGTGTTACCTGACGTGGCCTCCACAATCGTCTGGCCTGGCTTCAGCACGCCACGCCGCTCGGCGTCGGTCACGATGGCGTACGCAAGCCGGTCCTTCACCGAGGCCATCGGATTGAAACTCTCCACCTTCACGTACATCGTGACGTGGTCGGGCGCAATGCGGTTCAGGCGCACAATGGGCGTGTTGCCGATCGTGTCCAGAATGCTGTCGTAGATCATGCCAGGCTCCTTGTTGGTCTGTTTCCCGGTAAGCATAGCTGCTTCGCGGCACATTGCCCGCGCCGGGCGGCTGGTACAGAGCATAGCTGCGCCCCCGCGTTCCCGAAAATACCGGTTCGTTCTATCGACACGCCTGCACGTTATTTGTCACCGGGATGCCTTCCCGCAAGGCGAAACTGCCCCTCTATCCGGCCTCGCAAAAAAAAGTGGGGGAAAAACGGCGCCGTCCGCGCATTAGGTTATGAAAAGCAAAACATCGACAGGGAGAAGACAACATGATGAGCACCTGGCTTCTGGAACCGGGCTTGCCGGGCGGCCACGAATCGCACGATGCGCCGAGCTATTTCACCTACTACGAGGACAAGCTCAAGAAGCGCGGCGTGCGCGTCACGAACACCAACTCACTGCACCGGGAGTTCGGCATCCACGCCGCGGCTGGCCCGGCGCAGGGCAGCTTGTCGGCCGAGGCGCCGGAATCCGACTTCGACACTGGGGGCCTCGAGCTGTCAGACGCCGCAAACTGTGACATGGAGCTGTTGTCAGCAATACACAGCTAATCCCCCGGTTCGCCGCCGGACGTTACTGGATCAGCTCGGGGCGGCCTGATAGAGTCGGAGGAAAACACCAAGAGCGTCCCTGCCATGTTTCCGACCCGACTGCTGCGCTTGGTTCTCGCGGTCCTCGCAGCAACCGCAACCATCTCAGCGGCTCCTGTGCGCGCCAATGAAGGGGCGGCGAATTGGCCGGCTATTGTCGGCACAACAATCTGGACCGCCGAGACACAGCCGGACTGGGTACCAGGCGCGGGGTCCGTGATCGATTTCGCCGCGGACGGAACCGGTGTGTCCTTTGAGAATCTCAGCTTAACCGGCGACGTGACCGATCCGGAGAGCGTGGCCGAGACCTTCACGTGGTCCGTTTCGGGTAACGTGCTGAAGGTTGTTTACGACGACTTCGAGGCCGTCGTGCGCGACTTTGCAGACTATCCCTTTCAGGAGTTCATCGATGAGTACGGCTTCGAACAGGAGGCGGTGGATTTTCTTATCGCTGCGTACGAAGACGGGCTTTTCCCTGGGGCATCAAGTCGGGTGGATATCACGCGCCGCACGGTTTCCACGACGAATACCCTTGGCCTCCAGCAGAGTGATCAAGCGCTGGTCTCCACGACGCAGCGCATCGAGTACAGCATGGACGCAGAATTTGCGCGGCTGAACTGGCCCGGTGAGCTACCGCGCGGTGTCGTACTCAACAATTCTGAATTCCTCGTGCTGCTGCCCGACGCGATTAGCAACGGTCTTCAGAACCCGCCGGCGGTGGGCGATACCTGGGCTGTTCCGCATCTCTACGTACCCAACGACCCGAGTGTGTGGTACGAACTGCCGCCGCAGGGTTGGTTGGTCGATGTCTTCACGCTGGCACAGGCAGGCACAACCAGTGACGGACTGCTCAGCAAGCTGAGCTTCACATGGGCCGCAACGGCCGACGGCTTCGTGTTTGAGCGCGGTGGCGAACGCTACACGTACACACCGATAAAATCGACGGATGGCTCTATCTACATTGCGCTCGTGACTTATAGCGTCGACGGCGATGTCGTGCTGCGCAGCGCGCAGTGGATTGCGCATAGTGACGGCACCGGCGGCGCACTTGCCGCCGACCTGGGACGCCCCCTGCCATACTTCTGGCAGAGCGGACACCGCGACTGGATGTCGCTGGCCTATGAGACGGATGGTCAGTTGTCGCCGTTATCGGTGGCGGGTTACTCATTCAATGGCAATGGCACCGCCGTTCGGATCATCAGTCCAGGGATCTACAACTACGATGGAGACTGCGTTACTGATGACTCGGTCGCCTGCTTTTCAACCGGCTTTGGGTCGTCGTATCACGGATGGTCCGGCACCGGCAACACCCTTTTTGTTGACGACTACTCTAATGTCTTCCTCACTGTCTCGCACACCTGGACAGTGTTGAGCTACCAGCCCGGTGGGCGCGCCGTTATCCTCGAACACGCGACCTCAAGTTATTACTATTCCACGTTCTATATACTCCCGCACATTATCACCATGGAGGTTCTTGACTTGAGCGACTGGCCGGAGGAGTGGGCTGATGCCGAGGGCCTTTACGAATTCTACGACGGCGACGGCGACGGCATTGCCGATCCGGCAGACAGCTGTCTCATGTTCGCCTCCACCGATCTTCGCGATACTGACGGTGACGGCATCGGCAATGTTTGCGACAGCGACCTGAACCAGGACTGCCAGGTAAACTTCCAAGACTTAGGGCTATTGAAGAGCGTGTTCTTCACCACGCCGAATGACGCCAACTGGAACCCCGATGCCGATTTCGACGGTGACGCCAGCGTGAACTTCTCCGACCTTGGCGTCCTCAAGAACCAGTTCTTCATGGCACCTGGTCCGAGCGGCGTGCCGAACCTGTGCGAATCACTTTGAAGCCGGAAGGCTAACGCAACGGCTTTAGCGGCTTTTGCGACAGCGCAGCTTCCGCGCCTGCCAGCAGCAGCTCCGCCCCGATGCGCACCTTGTAGTTCGGGTTGATGTACTCGAAGCGAATCATACCGTCGGTGCCAATGATGAACACGGCCGGCACCGGCAGCCCCTGGTGGTCCTGACCGGAGGCTTCCTGGAGGTTGATGCCGTACTCGAGATACTTCGCGGCTGTTTCATCGTCGACGCGAAACGCGACGCCAAAGCCACGGGCCGCTTTCAGCTCGGTATCAGAAAGCAGCGTGTAATCGAGCTCGCCCTGGGCCAGCGCTTCGGCGAGCAGCTCCGAACGGTCGGGGCTTGTGAAGATGAGATCAAAGCCCATGTCCAGGATGTTCTGCTCGGCCTTGCGCAGCTCCATCATGTGCGCCGAGCAGTACGGGCACCAGCCGCCGCGATAAAACACCAGCACGACCGGCCGCTCGAGCGCCTCCGGGTCGAACGTGAAGGGCTCACCCGCGGCATCCGGCAACGTAAACGCCGGCGCGGGTTCGCCGATCAACAACGGGCTGATGTCCGTGGGCAGGTCGGGCAGCGACGGCGACATTGCGGCTTCTGCGTCAGCAGCGATGGCTACGCTGTGGCCGTGGTCGGAACAGCCAGCAAGCAGCGCGAAACTGGCGACCCAGGCAGCCAGTGAGAGACGATGAAGTGTTGTCATTGGATAAAGTAAACCCGTGTAGCTTGTGTTCGATTTATTTGTGATACGGATGGCCCTTCAGCACCGTGGTTGCCCGGTAGAGCGCCTCCGCGAGGATGACTCTCACGAGTCCGTGCGGCAACGTCATTCGAGACAGTGACCACTGCTCGTCAGCGCGCTCCCGGCACGCCTCGCTCAGGCCGTCGGGACCGCCAATGAGCAGCGCGGCGTTCACGCCCTCGCCCATCCAGCGGTCAAGAATTTTTGCCAGGTCCTCGGTGGAATGCAGTTTACCGCCAACTTCCAGCGCCACGACGCGGTCGCCAGGGCGCACTGCGGCGAGCATGCGCTCGCCCTCGGTGCGGGTGGCACGCGCAAGGTCAGCGCCCTTGCGGCGGTGTCCGAGGGGAATTTCGATGAGTTCAGTACGGCATTCGCGCGGCATGCGCTTTGCGTACTCTTCATAACCGGCTTTGACCCAGCCGGGCATCTGCGTGCCGGCGGCAAGCAGGCTGATGCGCATCAGGGTGCCTCCGCTGCGCCGTTATTCCGAGGCAGCGTCAGCCTTGGGACGCGCGACGTCCCACAGGCGCTCGAGATTGTAGAAGTCGCGAATCTTGGGCAGCATGATGTGCACGATCAGGTCGCCGAGATCCACCAGCACCCACTCACCGTCGTCCTCGCCCTCCACGCCGGCGGGCCTTACGCCTTGCGCTTTGGCGTCCTCCACCAGCTTGTCCGCAATGGACTTGACGTGACGGTTGGACGTGCCGCTGCACACCACCATGAAATCTGTGATGGTTGTCATGCCGCGAACGTCCAGCACGGTGACATCTCTCGCCTTTATTTCTTCCAGTGATCCTGTGACGAGTTCTCGAAGTCCTTCAGCTTTCATCGGTTCTCCTGTTACTGCAACGTTACCGCCGCGGTGTAACACCCGGTCTCGACCAGGAGGTTACGCACCGCATCCGGCACCAAAAAGCGCGGGTCGTCACCCCGCCTGATCAGCGCGCGTATCGCGCTGGACGAAATTTCTAGCTGCGTGACGCTGTGGTCCAGCACGCTGCCGGCCAGGTTGTCGTGCAGGCGATCCGCGCAGTCCGTGCCGCACTCGGCAATGAGGCTGCCGAGGGGCCCCGAATCCGGCGCTTGCCAGCCAGGCCGGTGGGCGACCACGACGTGCGCCAGCTCCAGCACGCGCTGCCAGCGATACCACGTGGGCAGGCCGAGAAACGCGTCCATGCCGACAATCAGGCACAGCGGCGTATCAGGCCGTTCCGCGCGCAGCGACTCCAGTGTATCCACCGTGTATGACGGACCGTCGCGCTTGAGCTCACGATCGTCCACCACAAAACCCGGCTCACGCTCCACCGCCGCTCGCACCATCGCGACCCGGCTGCGTGCATCGGCGCCGGTGCGCTCCCGGTGCGGCGGGTCGCCGCAGGGCACGAAACGCATCTGAGCCAGGCGCAGGGCGCTCTTCAACTCAAAAGCCGAGCGCAGGTGGCCGTAGTGAATCGGGTCGAAGGTGCCGCCAAAAATGCCTATCGGCGCTGCCATTGCCGCCGTCATTGCCGGCTGCCGTCAATCCTGATCATCTAGGCAGCGTACCCAAAGGCCGGGCTCGACAACTGCAGCACAAGCGACGTCAGCGCTTCCCAGGCATCGCCGTCACCGGTCTTGATGGCGCGGTCGACGAGCATGGCCTGCTCCAGCAAGCTGTGCACACCGCCTGCACCCTTGTGCCGGGTAAGCGCTCGCCCCATGACGGGCTTGCGATCGGCCCACACGTGCACCGCCGCCATTGCCGCCTCCGGCCGCTTACCGCGCTCGCAGTGCCAGGCGGCGTTTGCAAGCGTACGAATGTCCCTCGACAGCGCCCACAGCACGAGTACAGGCTCCACACCCTCGGCGCGAACGCCGTCGAGCATGCGCAGCGCCCGCGCCGGATCGCCGGCCAGCGCCGCGTCGCTCAGCCCGAAGACGTCGAAGCGCGCGCTGTCGGCCACCGAGTGGGCAACGTCCATCGCGTTAACCTTGCCCGGCCCCTGCAGGAGCAGCAGCTTTTCAATCTCCTGGTTTGCCGCCAGCAGGTTGCCCTCAGTGCGCTCCGCGAGCAGGTCGACCGCTGCCGGTACGGGGTTGAGACCGCGTGCACGCATGCGCGTTCGCAGCCAGCCCGGAAACTCCGCCGCTTTCACCGGGTAGATAGGAACAAAGGCGCCGGCAGCGCTCAGTTTCTTCACCCATGCACTGGAGGCCGCACTGCGGTCGAGCTTCGGACAGATCACAACCAGCAGGCAATCCATCGGCGCGTCTTCGGCATAGCGCACGAGCGCCTTCGACCCGACCTTGCCAGGCTTGCCTGTGGGCAGTCGCACCTCGATGATGCGCCGGTCACCAAACAGCGACAGGTTGGCGCTGCTGGCAAGCAGTTCACTCCAGTCGAAGCCGCGTTCGGCAACGTGCGCCACGCGTTCGGTAAAGCCCTGCCCGCGGGCCGCCTCGCGAATCGCATCAAGCGCCTCGTCAACCAGCAACACCTCGGAACCGGTCACAAGGTAGACGGACGCAAGCTGCTTGTTGAGATGGGAGTTGAGCGAGCGAGCGCTGAGTTTCATATGCCCATGCGGCCAAGCAGATCGACTACCCGGCGTAACGTAAATGACACGGTGGGATGCTCCTGCTCGAGGCGAGCCATCGCGCTCGAAACGCGGTCAGCAAGCTGGTCAGCAGGGTCGCCGCTGTCGGCGGGAGGCGGCTCGCTCGTGCGGTCGAGCGCATCGTGGATGTCCTGCATCAGCTGCAGCAGCATGCCCCGTTCTTCACCATCCATGGCGTCGGTGCTTTCCAGCTCGTCATGCAGGCGCGCGAGTTGTTCGCGCAACTGTTCTTGCGGCATAGATCAGAAGGTACAGGCCCGCCGGCCTTGTTGCGTTGCGACTATCCTAGCACGACCGTACGGCAGGCACAGCACCGCGGCACTGCCAGGTAGGGTTGCCGGCGGCGTCCACCAGGTTCTCGTGACGCAGCCACGCCAGGGCATCGTCGGCGTCCCGCTCGAACCAGGCACGGGCCGAGCCAAGCCGAAACGTGTAGCCCCACGCGTCCATATCCTCGCACATTCGCTCGGGCGAGAGCTCCGAGAGACGCCCGGCAAGCAGGATTTGCAGGTAGCACACCGCGTTCTCTTCGTCGTAGTCGCCACCGGCATCGCAGTCGAGTTCGGCGCGGCGTTCGGGCGCCATGCACACTGCGTGGCAGGCTTCGTGAAGCACAGAGTGCAATGGCGTATCGAGCCGGGCGTACACCGTCATGCCCTTCAGCCCGGCCTCGCTGTCGCCCCAGAACGAGCCGGGAATGGCGCTGCCGTTGCGCACGATTTCAAGCCTTAAGCCAAAGCGCGCAAGCAAAGCGCCAATTTCCTCATCGCCCGTATCGGCGATGCGCAGCACCTCGCGCTTCATCGGGCTGCCGACAGCGTCCTGATAACCAGCGAGGTCAGCTCGTTGGCGAGGCCGTCGTCGAGACGCCGGGCCTGCCGCTGCGTGCCGATGACGTCCGTTTCCACCCACGCATAGTCGCGCGTCACAGTGACCGGCTGCGACCGCACAAGCGTTTCCTCTCCGGCCACCAGTTCGTACTGAATTGTCCTGAAGAGTTCGAACTCCTCCGGGTTGCCCTGCGTACCCACTGACAGCACACGCTGGCCGGAAATATCCTGTAGCAAGCGAAGCACGGCTGTTGCCTCGGCGGGCGAGTTTGCAACCTGTACGTCTGCGCGCTCGAGGGCCTGCACCAGCGTCGTGAACAGCAGGCTTTCGCGATTCGGACCGTCGACATAGGTCACGGCCATTGCTTCAGGCAACGTCTGCTCGCCGCGCAGCTGGAAACCGCAGCCTGCGATCACCATGGCCAACATCGAAATGGCGAGCGAACGAACCACGGAAGTTTTCACTTTCACCCGCCCTAGCCGACCACGATGTTGACAAGCTTGCCGGGCACAACGATCACCTTGCGCACCTGCTTGCCGTCGGTGAAGCGCTGCACGTTTTCATCGGCCATGGCAGTAGCCTCCAGCTCGTCGCGGCCAATGCCGGCCGGCACGGACAGCTTGGCGCGCAACTTGCCGTTGACCTGCACGACGTACAGTTCGCTGGCGCTGACCAGCGCGGACTCATCGACCACCGGCCACGGTGCGTCGATTACGGCGCCCTCGCAGCCCAGCGCCTCCCACAGCACGTGCGCCATGTGCGGCACAACGGGCGACAGCATCGCGATGATTGCCGTCCACGCTTCCTGCAACACCGCGTGACCCTCGGGCGAGGTGTCCTTGAACGCGGCAATGTCGTTCATCAGCTCACGCACGGCAGCGATCGCCGTGTTGAACGTCTTGCGCCGGCCGATATCGTCGGTGGCCTTCGCGATCGTTGCATGCAGCTTTCTGCGCAGCGTGAGCTGACCGTCGTTGAGCGCATCGACAGCCAGCGCCGGCGGGGCACCGCGCTCCACGTGCGCATGCACGGCGCGCCACAGCTTTTTGTGAAAGCGGAACGAACCTTCGATGCCTTCATCCGTCCATTCCAGGCCCTGGTCGGGCGACACGTCCGACATCGCGAACAGGCGCACCGTATCGGCACCGTAGCGGTCGATCATCTCCTGCGGGTCCACGCCGTTGCGCTTGGACTTGGACATCTTTTCCACGCCGCCGATTTCCACCGGCTGCCCGTCTTCGGTCAGCACCGCGCCGGTCACCTGCCCGCGCTCGTTGCGCTTGAGTTCCAGCTCGCTGGCGTTGTACCAGCTCACGCCGGCTTCCTCGCCATCCGCGCCGGTCTGCTGGCGAAAGTACGTTTGCGCATTCACCATGCCCTGCGTCAGCAGGTTGGTCATCGGCTCGTCGCCGTCCACCAGGCCTTCGTCGCGCATCAGGCGATGGAAAAAGCGCGCGTACAGCAGGTGCAGAATCGCATGCTCGATGCCGCCTACGTACTGGTCCACGGGCAGCCAGTAACGCGCGCGCTCGTCCAGCATTGCGTCATCGGCATCCGGACACGCAAACCGCGCGTAGTACCACGACGATTCGAAGAACGTGTCAAACGTATCTGTCTCGCGCGTCGCCGGCGCGCCGTCTCGCGGGTCCTTCGTCTCGATAAACTCGGGCATGCTCTTGATGGGCGAGCCGCTGCCGTCAAAGTTCACGTCTTCCGGCAGCACGACCGGCAGGTCACCCTCTGGCACCGGCAGCGTCTCGCCGTCCGCGGCGTTGATCACCGGAATCGGCGCGCCCCAGTAACGCTGGCGCGAGACACCCCAGTCGCGCAGACGGTAGTTGACCCGGCGCTTGCCCTTGCCGCGCGACTCAAACCAGTCGGCGATCGCGTCGAAGGCTTCGTCGAACTGCATGCCGGAAAAGTCGCCCGAGTTCACCAGCCGTCCGCGTGCAACGATGGCGCCCCTGGAAATGTCGTGCTCGCCGTCATCCTCCGGTTCGATGACCTGTCGAATTGGCAGTGTGTACTTCGTCGCGAATTCCCAGTCACGTTCGTCGTGGCCGGGCACCGCCATGATCGCGCCGGTGCCGTAATCCATCAGTACGAAGTTGGCCGCCATCACCGGGATCGCATCACCGGTGATCGGGTGACGGGCGTTCACGCCAATCGGCATGCCCTTCTTCTCCATCGTCTCCAGCGCCGCCTCGGAACTCGACACCTGCCGGCACTCATCCAGGAACGCCTGCAGCTCGGGGTTGCCCTGCGCCGCTTCACGCGCCAGCGGGTGTTCCGCCGCGACGGCCATGTAGGTAACGCCAAACAGCGTGTCCGGCCGCGTGGTGTATACGACCAGTTCCTCGTTGCTGTTCTCGATGGGAAACGCCAGCTCCAGGCCAACGGAACGGCCAATCCAGTTGCGCTGCATCGTGCGCACGGAGTCTGGCCAGCCGTCCAGCGTGTCCAGCCCCGTCAGAAGCTCTTCCACGTAGGCGGTAATCTTCATGAACCACTGGGGAATCTCGCGCCGCTCGACCAGCGCGCCGGAGCGCCAGCCGCGGCCGTCGATCACCTGCTCGTTGGCAAGCACCGTCTGGTCCACCGGGTCCCAGTTAACGACGGCGTTCTTTTTGTAGACCAGGCCCTTCTTCATCAGGCGCGTGAAGAACCACTGCTCCCAGCGGTAGTAGGACGGGTCGCAGGTGGCAAACTCGCGGGACCAGTCGTAGCCCATACCCAGCCGCTCGAACTGGCCGCGCATGTGCTCGATGTTCTGCCGCGTCCAGTTGGCCGGCGGCACCTTGTTTTTCATGGCGGCATTTTCCGCCGGCAGGCCGAACGCGTCCCAGCCGATGGGCTGCAGCACGTTCTTGCCCTGCATGCGCTGGTAGCGCGCGATGACGTCGCCGATCGTGTAGTTGCGCACGTGCCCCATGTGCAGCGCACCGCTGGGATACGGAAACATGCAGAGGCAGTAAAACTTCTCTTTGTCCGGGTCTTCGGTGACTTCGAAACAGCGGTTGTCCCGCCAGTAGTTCTGCACCTGCGGCTCGATGTCGGCAGGCTGGTATCGGCTTTCCATGAGTGGTTTTGCTTGTGTGGCGAAGGCTTAAAGAGGGGAAGAATACCTTATGGCTTGCGAATGCCAAGACCAAGGCCCCAAACGAGCAGTCCAAGCGCCACGAGCAACACCGGCCAGTTGCCCGTGCGCGAGTACGGCGTGCTGCCCGCGAAGGGCTGCGCGACGCCGCTCAAGGTAGCGCTTTCGAACTGCGGCAGGCGCGCGGTGACGCGGCCTTTTTCGTCGATGATCGCGGAGATTCCCGTGTTGGTACCGCGCAGCAGGTAGCGGCCCGCTTCCATGGCGCGCAGCCGGGCAATCTGCAGATGCTGATGTGGCGCGATCGAGGTGCCGAACCAGGCATCATTGCTGACGTTGACCATGAGCGCGGCCTCCGGAAACGCCCACAAGAGCTCCTCGCCGAACACGTCCTCGTAGCAGATGGATGCTGCCACCGGAACGCCGCCTGCAATGAGCGGGTCCTGCACCTTCGCGCCGCGGGTGTAGTCGCGGTACGGCAGATTTTGCAGGCGCATCCAGTTGCGGATGAAGGCCGGCACAGGAAAGAACTCACCGAACGGCACGAGATGGCGCTTGTAGTAATCCGAGTTGTTCGCGCCAAGGGACATGACGCCGTTCAGGTTCTGCCCGGTGTCCTCGCGATAGTCAACGAACCCGATCAGCAGGTCCGTGCCGTTTTCCCGCGCCACCTCTCCGAGCCGGTCGAAGTAGGCGTCGACGCGGGAACGCAGCGTCGGTATCGCCGCTTCCGGCCACACCACAATGTCCTTGCCCCAGTGCTCGGCGGTCAGGTCGCTGTAAAGGCGCATCGTCGGCAACAACTGTTCGGGATTCCACTTGATGTCCTGCGGCACCGAACCCTGGGCAATGGCAACGTCCAGCGGCTGCCCTGATGGCGTCGTCCAGGCCACGCGGTCGAGGCCGGCCGCCGCCAGCCACACAACCGCTAAAGCGCTGCCTGCGATCATGCGCCCGCGGCGGTCACCGCGCACAAGCGCGACCGCCCCGCCGGCCGTGAGCGCTGCGGCCAGGCTCACGCCGAACACACCGGTAACGGGCGCGAGCCCGCGCAGGAAAGTATCGCTGTGGCTGTACCCCAGGCTTAGCCAGGGAAAACCACCCAGCACCCAGCCCCGGCCGATTTCCGCGAGCACCCACGACGCCGGCAGCACCAGCAGCCAGCGCGCGAGCCCTCCACGCGGACCCCAGCGCACCGCGACCCACGCGGCCAGTGCCGGCCAGGCGGCCATCCAGGCAATCAACGCCGCGATGAGGCCAAGGGCAACCGGCAGCGGCGCCCCGCCGAACGTGTGCAGGCTGGTGTACAGCCAGTACGTGCCGGTGGCGAACGCGCCAACGCCAAACGAAAAGGCCAGGCGGGCAGCTTCCCTGGGGCTTGCGTCATCGACAAACGCGAACAGCAGGCCAAGGCCGAGCAGCGCCAGCGGAAAAAGGCCGAGTGGCGCAAACGCAAACGGATACAGCGCGCCAACGAGCAGGCACAGCTTGGCGGGGTGCCGCAGGATCAGGCTGCGTAACGGGTCGGTCAAAGGTCTGGGTAACCGGTCGGTGCCAGGTGCTAGCGTTCCGTTGAACAAGCCACCGGGTTAACCGGTGGCCGCCTTCGGACTGCGATCGCGGGACACCTGCACGGTGTCGATGCGGCGGCGGTCGGCGCGCACGATGCGGAAGGTGTACCCGCCGAACGACAGGCTTTCACCGCGGCGCGGCAGCCGCCCGAGCTCGTGCATGATGAGGCCGCCCAGCGTGTCGTATTCTTCGTCCACGAAGTTGCAGCCGACTTCCTCGTTGAAGTCTTCAATGCGGATGCGGGCGCGCACGTTGTAGCTGTTGTCGCCCTCGAGCTGGATCAGCACGTCGTCTTCGATGTCGTGCTCGTCGTCAATGTCGCCGACGATTTGCTCGATGACGTCCTCGATGGTGATAAGACCCGCAACGCCACCATACTCATCTACCACAATCGCCATGTGGTTGTGGCTGTCGCGGAATTCCTTCAGCAGCACGTTAAGGCGCTTGCTCTCGGGTATGAACACCGGGCTGCGCAGGCACTCGCGGATGTTGAAACTCTTGCCGCCATTCTCGGCGAAGTAGCGCAAAAGGTCCTTGGCCAGGAGGATGCCCACGATTTCGTCGCGGTCCTCGCCAATAACGGGAAAACGTGAGTGGCCAGATTCGATAATGGCCGGCAGCAGGGTGTCCGGCGCGGCGTCGCGCTCGAGCACTACCATGTGCGGTCGGGGAATCATGATGTCCCGGGCCTGGGTCTCGGCGACGCTCAACACGCCTTCAAGCATTTTCAGCGCGTCATCGCCGTACAGGTCCCGTGCCTGCGCTTCGCGCAGCACTTCCAGTAATTCTTCGCGATCCCGGGGTTCACCGCTGATGCTGTGCAGCATGCGTGTGAACCAGTTCTTCGTCCCGGGACCGTTGGTACTGGGAGGTTGGTCGTCAGACATGGTGGTTGCTTGTCTCCTTTGCGGTCGCCACATTCGACTGTGCGTATGGATCAGGATAGCCCAGTTTGGCCAGGATAACAGTCTCTAGACTCTCCATTTTCAGGGCATCGGCCTCGTTTTCGTGGTCAAAACCCAACAAGTGCAGGCATCCGTGCACCACCATGTGCGCCCAGTGGGCCTCCGGCGGCTTGCCCTGCTCGGCGACCTCGCTGGCCACCACAGGCGCGCAAATCACTAAATCACCGAGCAGCGGCAGGTTCACCTCAGGCGGCAATTCTGCGTTAAAACTCAGTACGTTGGTGGGCCAGTCCTTGCCCCGATAGGTACCGTTCAGTGACTGGCTCTCTGCCGCGTCCACGACCCGGATCGTAAGCTCCGCATCGTCCCTGCGGCCCTCGAGGGCGGCCTCGGCCCAGCGCGCAAAGTCCGCCACCGCGGGGAGCCCCGGGTCGGAGACCACAACCTGCAGATCGAGGTGCACGGTCATTCGCCGGTGGACGAGCCCTGTTTTTCGTACGCCTTTACGATGCGCTGCACCAACGCGTGGCGCACAACGTCGCGGGCAGTAAACTCCGTAATGCGAACGCCCTTGACGCTCTTGAGAACCTTCAACGCGTCGCGCAGCCCTGAGGCCTTGTGGCCCGGCAGGTCGGTCTGGGTAACGTCACCGTTGACGACGGCGCGCGTGCCGAAGCCGATGCGGGTGAGGAACATCTTCATCTGTTCGATGGTGGTGTTCTGCGCCTCGTCCAGGATCACGAACGATTCGTTGAGCGTGCGGCCGCGCATGAAAGCCAGCGGCGCAATCTCGATGACGTTGCGGTCTATCAATCGGGCGA
>JBCAXP010000079.1:0-13856 GCA_038533995.1 Pseudomonadota bacterium | reverse complement strand
GTTTCTCCGAAACGCGCGTAGTCCTGCCATGTCGGCCCGCTTGAGGTGGGCCTTGTCGAGCTCGCCCTTGCAGACAATGCGGGTCATGCGCGAGTCAACTCTCGGCTCGCGCCGGCAGACGGGCTTACGGGCGACAACCACCGTGTTCGCACGCGGCATCTCCTGCATGTGATCCATGGTCTTGTCGAGCGTCAGCAGGTACTCGACCGGGACAGAGTCGTCCGGCGCCGGTCTGCTGGCGGCACAGCCAGCCAGGCACAGGGCACATAGAAGTGCCAGGAGTACGCGATTCATGCAGCGATATATTGTTTGTCGTTGTTGTCGGTTGACCTTCGCCAACCGATTATTAGCTAGCCCCGAGTATCCGCCTGCAGCGCCTCGACAGCAACCGGCATGCCGTTGAAGGCCGCATTGCCGGTGAGCGCGTCAACGCGCCCGGCATCCGTGAGATCGTTGATACTGACCCCGGGACTGCGCGCCGCCACCGACTGGCGCGTGCCTTGTCGGCCGTGCCCCCAGCCCTGGGGCATGCTGACCACGCCGGGCATCATTTCGTCGCTTACTGCCACCTGGATTTCGACCCGGCCGGTTGGCGAGCGCACCGCGGCCCAGTCACCGTCGGCAATGCCCGCGGCGCCGGCGTCCTCCGGGTGCATAAGCAGGGTGCACTGGTTTTTACCCTTCACCAGCCGGTGGGAATTATGTAACCACGTGTTGTGGCTGCGGGGCAGGCGGCGACCAATCAGGTCGAAGGGAAAGCCGGCGTCGTGCCCCTCGCCGTCCTCGACGGCTGCCGCCAGCCGCGGCACGTCCGCCAGCAGCCGCTCAGGCGCCAGGTCAATCGTTCCCTCGGCCGTTTGCAGGCGGCCCGAAAGGCACGGTTCGAGCGGACCAAGATCGATGCCCTGGGGCATGGCGGCCAGAGACTTGAGATCAATGCCGCGCGCGCCAAGGGGGCCGGCCTTGAAGGCCGCGTCGAGCATCTGCTCCGGCGTCTGCCCCCCGATTGCCTTGCCCGGCGCATCGCCGGCTGCGTCGCCCAGCGCGGTGGCAAGCGCTGTTGTCAACGCACTGAGAATCTCCCAGTCATGGCGCTGCGCGTCCGTCTTCGGGAACAGCGGGCGGGAGTAACTTGCGGTGTTCCGCACAGAAAACAGGTTGAAGTACACGTCAAAGTGAGACACTTCCAGGCCAATGGTCGGCGGCAGAATGATGTCTGCGTGCCGCGTTGTTTCGTTCAGGTAAGGGTCAATACTCACCATGAACTCGAGGCTGTCGAGCGCCTCGTCGATACGCCGGCCGTCGGGGCACGACAGCACCGGGTTGCCGGCGATGGTCACCATCGCGCGGATGCCACCCTCACCTGGATGCAGGATATCTTCGGCAAGCGCCGCCACCGGCAGTTCGCCAAGAAACGACGGCAGCCCGCGAACGGTGGAGCGGTAGCGGCCGAACGCGTCGGGCCGCGAGTTGTACGGGTTGAGCGCCACAAGGTCGAACGCGGGGCTGGTAAACATCGCGCCCCCTTCACGATCAACGTTGCCTGTCAGCAGGTTCAGCGCGTTCGTGAGCCACTGGCACAGGCCGCCGAAGGATTGCGTCGACGCACCCATGCGGCTGTAGCATACCGCCGAGGGCGCGGCGATCATCTCACGAGCGAGCCGTCTTGTGGCCGCCGCGGACACGCCGGTAAACGACGCTACTTTCTCGGGGGAAAATTCCGTCGCAGCGGCCAGCAGGGCGTCAAGGCCATCGGCCAGCGGCTCAAGGTGACGCAGCCGCACCGCGTTGTCTTCGGCCACAACGTGAATCATCGCCATGAGCAACGCGGCGTCCGACTCCGGCCGGATAAAGATGTGCTCGTCGGCCTTTGCTGCAGTCTCGGTTCGGCGCGGGTCAACGACGACTACGCGGCCGCCGCGCTCCTGCAAGGCCTTCATGCGCCGCGGAAACGCCGGTGCTGTCATCATGCTGCCGTTGGACACCATCGGGTTGCCGCCGATGATCAGCATCCAGTCCGTGCGATCAATGTCTGGAATCGGCACGAGCATCGGGTGCCCGAACATCGTGTAGCTCGCAAAGTGGTGCGGCCACTGGTCGGCAGACGAGGCGCTGAAGCGCGTTTTCGACCCCAGCGCGCCAAAGAATCGCGGTATGAAAAACGTGTTGCCGAAGTTGTGCGCGTTGGGGTTACCGAGATACGTGCCCACCGCGTTCGCGCCGTGCCTTGCCTGCACCGCGCGCAGCCGCTCTGCCACCTCCGCAATCGCGTCTTCCCACGCCATCGGCTCCCAGTCATTGCCGGAGCGTTTCAGCGGCGTTTTCAGCCGCTCCGGATCGCTGTGGAAATCCTGCAGCGCAACCGCCTTGGGGCAGATGTGCCCATGGCTGATGGGGTCCTCCGGGTCGCCGCGAATCGAGAGAATCTCCTCGCCGCGATGTCGAATCTCCAGGCCGCACATGGCCTCGCACAGGTTGCACTTGCGGTAATGCGTTGCCACGTCGGTCATGGTGAGTTTCCCTGTTTCGTGCAAATTCAAAGAGCGCGGCCCGCTTCGCTAGAGCTGGTGCACGGACTGCACCATTTGCAGCGCGAACTCCCGCACCTCTTCCAGCGCCACCAGCGGCTCACCGGTACCAGTGCTGTCCTCAAACACGTGCAGGGCGTCGTCTTTCAGAAAGGCAAACACGTCGGTGCTGGCCTGCGACCCGTCGCGGGTTTCTGCATAAACTGCAAAGAAAGGCGCCTGTGTGCTCGTGTAGTACACCTGCCAGTGCGCAACCACCGCTTTATCCGGTAGCGTTGCCTGTATCTTGCGCACGGTTTCGTTGGAAAACCAGAACACCATTTCACCGCCGTCACCGGAGTAGTCCACCAGGTCGGTGCGCCGGCTTTGCCACTGGTCCAGGCTCTCGTCGATGCGCTGGACGAGCTGCCTTGCGGTTGCTACGTCCTCCGGCACGGGAATCACGGACGGCGGCGGCGCGCCCTCCGGCTGCGGTGAACAGCCAGCCAGCAGCAGCAGCGTCAGCACGCAATAACGGATTGGGCTCATAGTAGCTTCCGGGTCGGTAGCGGGTGCTTGTCGGCCAGTATAGGCCACTGCAGGCTCGCGGCAATGCACCGGGTTTCCCCCGGCGCCGCAACAACGGGTAAACTGCCGGCCAATGGATACCGAGACCACACCGCGCGATTTCCACCGCATCGACTGGCCAAACTGGAAACCCGAGGACGTCGCCACGCTGCTGTTCGTGTTTCGCGGCGGCGAAGTGCTGCTCATCCACAAGAAGCGTGGCCTCGGGGCCGGCAAGATCAACGGGCCGGGCGGTCGCGTGGAGGCCGGTGAGACTGTAGAGGCCTGCGCGATTCGGGAAGTCGAGGAAGAGCTTGGCATCACCCCAACGGATCCGACCCGCCACGGGCAGCTCGATTTCCAGTTCGTGTCTGGCTACGGCCTGCGCTGCCACGTTTATGCCGCAGCCGGCCACACCGGCACGCCGGTTGAAACCGACGAAGCGGTTCCGCTGTGGACGCCGATTAACGAAATTCCTTACGACCGCATGTGGGCGGACGATCGCTTCTGGTTACCGAAGCTCTTCGAAGGCAGGGACTTCAGCGGCCGCTTTCTTTTTGACGACGACACGATGCTAGGCTACGAGCTCGACGACTTCGTTCCCCCGCTCTAGCAGCAGCCGCTTCTGACGAAACAATAAAGCCGGCACTACGCCGCCCGTTCGTCTTCCGCTTCGTCCTCCGGGTTCTCGCGGATGTACACGGTTTCCGCCAGCCGGCCGCTTTCCAGCATGTTTGCCAGGTGTTCCTTGATCGACTCGGAAACCTGCTGACCCTCACACACAAGCAGCGAGCCGTCGGTTGTGTTGACGTCGCGCGACACGACCATGCTCGTGGTGAGTTCGGACACCGGCACTTCCCGTTCAGTGCTGGGCGTGCGTTCGACAACCCGCAGGGTGAGCGCTTCGAGAACCTGTGGATCGTAGCGGCCGGCGTTGCCGCCAAGGCGCGACAGCGCGTGCACAACACTTAGGCCAGCACTGCGCGCGCGATCGAAGTCCAGCACGCAGTGCAAAAGGCGCGCACCGGCGGGAATGTCCTTGCCCGAAAGGCCCGGCTGGGGCACGCCTGTGCCGTCGTAGTTAGCTTCCTGGTACCGGATCGCGTCGGCGAAGTCTTCGAGCCGGGGAATTCTGCCGACCAGCGTCGCGCCGGCTTCCGGGTGACGCTCGAACTGGCGGCGCTCTTCCGGAGTCAGCGCTTCAGCGGCGCACACCTTGGCGACCGTTTCCGGTGACAGGGTGACGCAACCGACCTGCGAGAGCATGCCAAGCGTTTCCAGCCACCACGGTTCGGCAATCTTGAGCTTGGTGCCAAGATGCACGAGCAGGCGGTTGATGCGCGAGATCGGTCCAAAGATATCGGGCCGAGCGAGTGACAGCGCTTCGGTCAGCGTGCTGATGCTGCCGCGCACCGTGTTCTCCAGCATGTCTTTTTCAGCGGTGTGCAGCCGGTACATCTCGATGCCGGCTGTTACTGTCCGCGCCACTACGTCGGGTGGGCACGGCTTGTTCAGGAAGCGGAAGATATCGCCCTCATTGACGGCGTCGATGGCGGTCTGCTGATCCGCGTTGCCGGTGAGCATGACACGCGCCGTCTCCGGACTCATGCGCTTCGCCGCGGCCAGCACCTGCACGCCGTTGTCCCGGCATGCGCATGTCCGACACGATGACCGCAAACGGCCCCTCCATCTCGAGCATTTCCAGCGCCCGCTCACCACCGAGCGCAGTCTCGATGGTGAATTCGCGGCGCAGCGCGCGTTTGTACGCCTGGAGAACGTTTGGCTCATCGTCAACAAACAGGACTTTCTCGGTCATGCCACTTCCTTTCGCGTGTTGAGTTCCTGCCACAGCGTCGTCCACTGGGCAACGCGTGACTCGAGACCGAGCCGCGCAAGGTATTCCATATCGACATCAGGCGGCACGTCGCCGGCGCCGTTGGCGCGCACAATGGCGTCCGCCGCATGCACCGCCGTCAGCACCGAGAACCGGTCGCCGCCGGCGGCGCCAGGGCGCTGGTGGTAAGCCACAGCCTCGACGATCGGGTTGGGCAGACCCCACATGCCGAGCAGGTAGGCACCAACCTCCGCCTGGTTGCTGCCGAGCACCTCGCGCTCGGCCTCAGCCTCGGTCAAGCCCTTTTCCTTCATCACTTCGGCAACCTTGCGGTATTCCTCCGGCAGCCCGGCGCCGAGCACGAGCTTGCCGACGCCGTGGAGCATGCCAGCCATCAGCGCGTTGTCGCGCACCTTGCCGCTCGCCTCTTCGGCAATGGCGATTTCTTTCGCGAGCGAGCCGACTTTCGAGCTGTGAGACCACAGCGCCTGCAAGTCGAGCGCCGGGTTTTTCTGCTCAAAGTTTGAGAACACCTTGGTGCTCAGCACGAGGCTGCGGATAACGTCCAGACCAAGCAGCGTTGCCGCCTGGGCGGGGGATTCAATGTGCCGGCGCAGGCCGAAATAAGCGGAGTTGACGAGCTGGAGCACCTTGGCCGTCATGGCGACGTCCTTGGCGATGATCTTGCCGATCTTCGCGAGCGAGCCGCCTTCGCGTATCTCCGACATCACCTCAAGGTACAGCGACGGCAGGCTCGGCAGCCTGTCCATGCGGGAGACGAGCTTCTTCAGCTTCTCGTTGCGCAGCATGTCCTGCAGCTTGCGAGCGCCGTCAATGGTCGCAATCAGCGTTTCGGCATCGCAGGGCTTGGCCAGGTACTGGTGCGTTGCCCGCACCGACTCCAGGATCATCTCCATGTCGGCATGGCCGGACAGGGCAATGCGGATCGTGTCGGGGTACTTCTCCATCACTTCGGTGAGGAGCGCGACGCCATCCTTGCCCGGCATGCGCATGTCGCTGACGATGACGTGGAACGGCTCGACCGCCATCATCTCCAGCGCTGCATCAGCACTCTGGGCAAACGCCATGTCCCATTCCCTGCGCTTCACGCGCAGCATGCGCTTGAGTCCGCTGAGGATATTCTCTTCGTCGTCGACGAAAACTACGCGCATCATGCTGCTGTGCGCTCCTGTGCGTCCTGGGAAACCTCGAGGGGAATTCGGATGATGAACACCGTGCCCTCGCCCAGCTCGGATTCGAAGTCGAGCGAGCCGCCGTGTTTCTCAACGATGGCGGCATGCGCAATCGCCAGGCCCTGGCCGGTGCCGCGCCCGACTTCCTTGGTGGTAAAAAACGGGTCGAAGATCTTGTCGCGCACATCGAGCGGAATACCCGACCCGGTATCCGCTATGCGCACTTCCAGCATGTCGTCCACCGCCTTCGAACTGACCGTGATCGTGCCCTTCCCGCCCTCGGTCACCACCTCCGTGTCGCCAATGGCGTGAGCGGCGTTAACCACCAGGTTGAGCACCACCTGGTTGAACTCCTGCGGGTGGCAGGGAACCATCGGCACGGTGTCATCAAGCTCGAGCTTGACGTCGGCCACGTACTTCCATTCGTTTGACGCCACCGTCACGGTGTTCTCGATGGCCTGGTTGATGTCCACGACTTCGCGCTGGTTGCCACCGGGGTGGGAGAATGCTTTCATCGCTGCGACGATGCCGGCAATACGCTTCGTGCCGTCGATGGACTGGCTGATCGCCTGCGGTACGTCTTCGCTCAGGAATTCAATGTCGGCCTTGTCGGCGGCCTCGCGCGCGGCCTCGATAATCTCCGGCGTCACCTTGTTCTCGGCGGCGGCTTCGAGCAGCTCGGTATGCCGGCGAATCACCTCGAACACGTCGTCGAACGCATCGGACAAGAAGCGAATGTTGTCGCCCACAAACTGCGTCGGCGTGTTGATCTCGTGTGCGATACCGGCCGCGAGACGGCCAATGGACTCGAGCTTCTGCGCCTGGCGCAGCTGCATCTCCAGCGCCAGCCGGTCCTGGTCGGCGCGCAGGCGCTGAGTAATGTTGGCGCCGAGAATCAGGAAGCCTGACACCTCGTTGTCATCGGTGGTCACCGCGTTGATGGTGATGCCCACGGTGCCCTCGTCGCCATTGACCTCAGTGAAGGTGAGCTGGCGCTTTACCGGGTTGCCACTGTCCCGGCACTCCTCAAGGGCGGCCTGTAGCTCACCGATGTCCCAGGACACTCCGCACTCCTCCACGGGTTGTCCGAGCACATCGGCCTCCTTGATTCCGAAGTTGGCTGCCGCCACCCGGTTCCACTTGGTGACCGCGCCCCTCGCGTCCAGGCCAATCAGGATGGAGGTGATGGCGCCAAGCAGCTGCTTCTTTTCGGCGTGGTCCTCCTCGGAGAGGCGCTTGGCCGTCGTGAGGTCTTCGAGCAGCACCGCGAGGCGCTCGCTGTTTTCCTTCTCCGCCTTGCGCGCACGCTCGAGCTGTAGCGTTCGTGCGGTGATGAGCCGCTGGGCCTCAGACCGGGTCTGCGCGAGGCCCACGGTGAAGGCCAGCGCCACGACCAGCAGCACGACCAGCAGGCCGGCGGTCATCCACGCCGTTGCCGGAAAATCCGGCTGAAATTCACCGGCGGCGCGCGCGGTTAGCCAGCCCGCGCAGCCGATGGCCGCCACCAGGCCGACGATCAGCAGGTTTTGCCGGCGCAGCACGCTGCGCTCCCAACCGGTTTCCGACTGGCTCGTTGAATCTTGCAACTGTTTGTCTCCCCGACAGAATGGCCGACAGAAGGACCGCAAGCCTGGCTCACGGCTGCCGAAGCCCGAATTCCCGATGCGTTCGGTGTAGCGGCAGAAGGCGTCCGGACTTTAGAAATTGGGCGGGCGCTTATGTCGCATCGGAACTCGCGGTGACAGCCCCGATACAAGCAATAACCGAGGTGCCCATTCGCCGCGATCCTCTGTAGAATTGCGTCATTCGAACCCCTGAAGGTTTAGCCATGACTATCTGGGCGTCCTCCACCGAGGACTTTTTGAACACCCTGCGCGACGCGGGCCTGCGCCGCGCCTGCCTGATCCTCGACCCCTCCTCCAACGAACTGGTGCCCAGCCACCCTTGCCTGGACGGACTGGCCGCCCGAATTTCCGGCGGCATGCGGGACTTTCGACAGCACGAGGCCATCTTCTTCGAAGTCGGCCACGACAGCGGGCATCTGCTTGCAGCATTCGTGCATGCGACGAAGCGCGGGCTCGCAGCCGGTGGAACGCGTTTCTGGGGCTACGACACGCTCGAGGACATGGTGCGCGACGGCCTTCGCCTGAGCCGCGGCATGGGCCAGAAGAATTCGCTGGCCGGCCTTTGGTGGGGCGGCGGCAAGGGCGTGATCGCACGCCAGGCCGGCAAGGACCATCGCGACCCGCTGCTGCGCAAGGCGATCTACAACGACTACGGCCGCTTTGTATCCGGGCTATGCGGTGTGTACGTCACCGCCGAGGACGTTGGCACGACGCCCCAGGACATGGCAAACGTGTTCCAGACGACGCGGTTTACCACGTGCATTCCGCCAGAGTTCGGCGGAAGCGGTAACCCGAGCGCCATTACTGCCGCCGGCGTGGTATGCGCAATGGAAGCGGCGTTGCACAGCTCGGACCAGGGAACGCTGGCCGGCAAAACCATCGCCATGCAGGGCCTCGGCAACGTTGCGTTCTACATGATCGAGGAACTGCTGGGACGCGGCATAGCCAAGGTCGTTGCCGTGGACATAGACCAGGACAGCGTTGACCGGGCGCTCAGGACCTACGCCGACGGCCGGCTGACCGCCACCGTCGTGGACAAACGGGACACGTCGATTCTCGCGCAGGAGTGCGACGTGCTCGCGCCGAACGCGGTAGGGGGCATTCTTAACCCGGATACGATTCCGCACATCAAAGCGCCGGTGGTGTGTGGCGCCGCCAACAACCAGTTCGAGGATTCTCAGCGAGACGCGACCCTGTTGCAGGAGCGCGGCATCCTCGGTGTGCCGGATTTCCTCGCCAACCGCATGGGAATCGTGAACTGCGCCAACGAGCAATACGGCGTTTTTGAAGGCGACCCGATGGTTGAGGCTCACCTGGATCGGGAAACGCCAACCGGAGTGTTTCAGCGCTGCCTCGAGGTGTTCAGCCGCGCGCAAGCGTCCGGCCGCACGCCAAATGCCGAGGCGGAAGCGCTCGCCGACGAGCTGTCGCAACAGAACCATCCCATCTGGGGTCATCGCGGACCGCAGATCATCGACTACCTGGTGACAAGCCGCTGGGCCGACCAGGTGTGATCGCGCCGGCCGGCAGCGCAGCTACCGGCCGCTTGTCGGTGTTTCCTTTTGTATCCAGCAGTTGCCCGCCGCTGTGGCAAGGCGGCGACGGGTGTATAGTCGCGCTATGACCACCGTGCTCCTTGTCGACGACGACCGTCGTCACACTGAACTGTTAAGCGAATATCTTGAGCGCTTCGAGATGAACGTGCTGTCGGCCCGGCACGCCGAGGAGTGCTTCCGGATGCTGGGCGACGTACAGCCAGATCTCATCATTCTGGACGTGATGATGCCCGGCAAAAACGGCTTCGAAATCTGCCGCGATATCCGGCGCACGAGCCAGGTACCCATTATCATGCTGACGGCGCGCGGCGACGTCACCGACCGGGTCGTGGGGCTCGAGATCGGCGCGGACGATTACCTTGCTAAGCCCTTCGAGCCGCGCGAACTTGTTGCACGCATCCAGAACGTGCTGCGCCGCCTCGAAGGCAAGCAGCCGGAGGCGCCGCCCGACCTTCTTCGTTTCGAAAACCTGGAGATCGACCTCCAGACACGCAGCGTTGTCGTTGACGGCAAGCCTGCCGAGCTCACCACGATGGAATTCGAGATGCTTACCTTTCTCGCGCGCCATCCCGGCCACAAGCTCTCCCGAGATGAGATTCTCGGCAAGCTGCGCGGCATCGACACCGAGATCTTTACCCGGTCGGTGGACATCATGATCAGCCGGCTGCGTCAGAAGCTCAGCGACACGGAAAAGCCCGGCCGGTTCATCCAGACGGTGTGGGGACACGGCTACTGCTTCGTCGGCCGCCCGCTCGCTGAAGAAGCCGGAGAGTAGTCGTTCGCCATTTCCTGCGGCTGATTACCCGATCGCTGTCGGTTCGGCTCATCGCCATCTTCCTGGCGATGGCCCTGGTTTTCATCTACGGCACCCTGACCACGGTACGTTTCCTGTACGAGGCTGACGATCTGCGCGAGCTTGTCAGCCAGCACCTGTCGCTGCACATTGACTACGTACGGAGCGACATCGGCAATCCGCCGCGAATCGACGCCGCGAAGCGCGTTACCCAACGAGTGCCGATTGACATCCGCCTTGCCGGCCCGGATCTCGACTGGGCATCGGACCCGGAATTCCCCAGGGTCAACGAGCTGGTTTTCGGCACAAGCGAAAACTTCAGCGACCGGCCCGGCGCGTGGGTCAACGAGCTGGAAGACGTTCTGTTCGCGCGGCGTGACAACCACGCCTTTCTGAAGATCGACCAGGGCGAGTACTCGATTGTGGTAGCCAGCCCGAAGATAAGCGATACCCGCAGCGGGCTCGATCTGCAGTTCATTATCCTGGCTTTCGGCTTGCCGCTCCTGCTGCTGTTCTACCTGGCGGTGCGAACGCTGTTCCGGCCGATCAAGGACATTCGCGAAGGCGCGGCGCGCATTGGCTCGGGGGACTTCGGCTACCGGATTGCCAACGGGCGCAACGACGAGCTCGGTGAACTCGCCAGCGACGTAAACGCGATGGCCGCTGACGTGGAGAGCATGCTGGAGGCAAAACGCGTGTTGCTGTTGGGCATCAGCCATGAGCTGCGCACGCCGCTCTCCCGCATGCGCATCGGCCTTGAGTTTCTTGCCGACGGCAAAGACCGCAAGCGGCTGCGCAGCGACATTATCGAAATGGAGGCGATCATCGGCACGCTGCTGCATGCCGAAACGCTGAGCATGCAGCATGCGGCGCTCAACCTCGAAAGCATTCACATACCGGGGCTGGTTGACGAGATGATTGACCAGTTCTTCGACCGTGATCGGGAATCCATCAAGGTTACCCATGCAGACAGCAGCCTTCTCGCGAGCTGCGACAGCGTGCGGCTGACGCTGCTTCTTAAGAACCTGGTCAGTAACGCCCTGCGCTACTCCTCGGACAGCAATGAACCGGTTCGCGTGCACACGGCACAGGACGGCGAAAACCTGCGCATTACCGTGAGCGATTCCGGACCGGGACTGACTCCCAGCCAGCGCGCCCACCTGGGCGAACCGTTCTACCGCAGCGATGAATCCCGGGACCGGGACACAGGTGGCACCGGCCTCGGGCTGTACCTCGCAAAAACCATCGCCGAAGCCCACGACGGGTCATTGAAGGTAGACGACAGCTACCACGACGGGGCGCATTTCATCGTGACGATGCCGCTCCTCTGAGCACCACGTCTACTTTTTGTTACAAAGTACTTGACAAAGCCAACCTCGCAACGCAGCATCGCGAGCCATGGCACACGTTGAGCGAAACTCGGCCGCGCCGCCGGCCTCGGACATCCGTCAGCGCGCACTGAGCAACCTGCAGTACATTCGCGGCACCATGGAGGCTGCCGGCTCGTTCACAGCGGTGCCAGGCCGCGGCACCATCGCGATGGGGCTCATCGCGCTTGTGGCCAGCGCACTGGCCAGCACGCCCCCGTTGCGTGAGTACTGGCTGGCAGTGTGGGGCGGCGCAGCGGTGCTGGCCTTTCCCGCCGGCGTTATGTCAATCCTTATCAAGATGAAGTCCAAGCGCCAGTCCGTGCTTCACGGCAGTGCCCGACGCTTCCTCCTCACCCTTGCGCCGGCCATGCTTGCGGCCGCTGCGCTGACGGTTGGCCTGCTGCGAGCCGGCGAACCGGCACTCATTCCCAGCGTTTGGCTGCTGGGCTACGGCGCAGGCATTGCCGCCACCGGGAGCTTCACCGCTCGCCCGGTTGCGCTGATGGGCGCGAGCTTCATGCTGCTGGGCGGTGCCGCCCTTTTTACACCGCCCGGCTGGTGCAACGCCATGCTCGCCGCAGGCTTCGGCGGCCTTCACATTGCCTTCGGCATCTGGATCGCCTGGATTGACGGCGAATAAACAGCGGAGACTCTTCAAAATGGCAACCCGGCGAAAGACAGCCCCGCCGCCCCCTGACACGACGGCAACTTCGGAGCACTCCGAAAAGCTCGTCTCCTACCTTGGCAACGCCGGGGCCCGCGACCGTGACCGGCTGATCTACGAACGTATCCGTCTCGGGATCGTGAGCGCACTCAGCGTCAACACTTCCTTGAGTTTCTCGGAACTCAAGGCGCTGCTGAAGACTACCGACGGAAACCTGAGTACCCACGCCAGGCGGCTCGAAGACGCCGGCTACGTCTCATGCCGCAAATCGTTCTCCGGGCGTACCCCCAAAACTGTGTATCGCCTCACAGCGGCCGGGCACCGCGCACTGGCACGCTACCTCGAGCACATGGAAGCGCTGATCAACGCGACGCGGCAGCGCTAGTTTTTTTCACCTTTAACTTTGAATTGCAGAGCACTTTTTGAGCATGACTAACCAGGATCTACATATCGCCATCATCATGGACGGCAACGGCCGCTGGGCCCAGCGGCGTGGCAAGCCGCGCACCGCAGGTCACCGGGAAGGTGCAAAGGCCGCAAGGAAAGTGGTCGAGCACGCCGCCCGCGCAGGCCTGGGCACGCTGTCGCTGTATGCCTTCTCGTCGGACAACTGGTCGCGCCCTGGCACCGAGGTGCGCAGCCTGATGGCGCTGCTCGCGCGATACCTGGCGTCCGAGACGGCGCGCTGCCTGCAAAACGACATTCGGCTTACCGTCATTGGGCGGCGCGACCGGCTGAGCGCGTCACTGTTGCGCGCTATCGACGGCGCGGAGCGGCAAACCCGCGATTGCCAGGGCATGCACCTTCGGGTGGCCGTCGACTATTCGTCTACCCATGCCATTGCTACCGCGGCAGCCGCCGCGAAGAGTACTGACGACCCGGTTTCGGCCTTCAACACTGCCCTCGCCCAGGCGATTCACTGCCCGGCTCCGGGCGTCGCGGTAGACCTGCTGGTGCGCAGCGGCGGCGAGCAGCGGCTGAGTGACTTTCTGCTCTGGGAGTGTGCCTACGCCGAGCTTCACTTCTCGCCGGTGCTATGGCCGGACTTCAAGCCGGCCGACCTGGAAGAGGCTCTGCAGAACTTTGCGGCGCGGCAGCGCCGCTACGGTGGCGTTCCGGAGGCACGCACGGCCACCGCTGGCGGCGGCCATACGTCCTGATTCCGGGCGAAAAGACAGCTAGAGGCGGATTCGCTCCACGTTGCCGTTTTCGTCGAAGTGGATTGCCTGGCGCTTGAAGCGGTTTAGCCAGTACATCCACATGTTGCCGTCGAGTGAGGGCGTTGCATGCTGCGGCGGACGGCCCATCGCGTAGAGAATGCCCTGCTTCGACATCCCCTCGTACGGCAGGCCATCGCGAATCCCCTTCCGGTCGACCTCGCTTAAGGCCTCGGCCTTGTCCGTTTCGCAGGACTCACCAAAGTAGTTGCCCAGCGCGTCATCAAAGGACACCCCGGCCTTCTTCGTGTGCTTGTCGTACTTCATCTTGAACTCGACACCGTTGATCGCCAGCGTGATCTGCTTCTTCTTGCGCTTGACCACGGTTGCCTCAGTGCACATCGGAATCATGGCGGGCAGCTGGTAGTTCAGCGAGTACAACTCCGTCTCGCCCGCCTGGTGATGCATGTTGGCGAGCATCACAACCGTACTGCCCTCCTCGAACAGCTGCGCCTGTGCTGGCAGTGCCAGAAGCGCGAGTGCCGTAAGTCCCAGCGATGTAACAATCTTGCGCATCGGATTCCCCCTTG
>JBCAXP010000078.1:0-13887 GCA_038533995.1 Pseudomonadota bacterium | reverse complement strand
ACGTTGAAGTCGCCGTCGGTCGCCAGGATGACGCGATTCACGCCGCCCTCCACGAAGCTGGCGCGCGCTGTGTCGTAAGCCAGCCTGATGCCGGCGGCACCGTTCGTCGAGCCGCCGGCGCGCAAACGCTCCAGAGCAGACAGAATCGTGTCGTGATTGTCGCCAGCCGTTGGCTCAAGCACGACGCCGCTGGCGCCTGCATAAACCACCATCGCAACGCGGTCGCGGTCATTGAGCTGTTCCGTCAGCATTCGCAAGGCGTCTTTCAGCAGCGGCAGCTTGTCAGCGCTTTGCATGGAGCCGGACACGTCCACCAGGAACACCAGGTTGGCAGGTGCGCGGCGCGCCGCCGGCACTTCGAAACCCTTGATACCAATCTGCATCAACAGCGCGTCGGCGTCCCACGGCGCCGGCGCCACTTCGGTCACCACGTTGAACGGGGCCTCGCCCACTGCGGGCACCGGGTAATCGTAGGAGAAGTAGTTCACCAGTTCTTCCACGCGGACCGCGTCCTGCGGCGGCAGAGTGCCGCTGTTGAGGAAGCGGCGAACGTTTGCGTACGCCCCCGTATCCACATCAATGCTTAGCGTGGACACCGGGTGCTCCGTAACCACGCGCACCGGGTTGGCATCGATGGCAGCGTAGTTTTCCCGGTTCTGTCCATAGACCGGATCGATGTAGGGCTCCGGGGGTGCAGAAACCGCCATGAAGTTCTGCACACCGCCCTGCTTCGCATAGGAGGCGACGGCCTGCAGGCTCCTGTCCGCTGTCGACTCCATGGCCGGTGCCGAAAGCCTGGCTTCTGCGTCGATTTCGAGCATGTCGGCCTGCTGGCGTTGCTGCTCCGGCGGCTGGGTCTCGGCGGCGCCGGGGCCGGATATGTGCGCCACCTGCTCGTCGCGACCGGCGCAGGCAACCACAGCCAGCGCCGTGGAAAACACGATTAGTCCTTTTTTAATCAGCACGTTGTTCATCATCAAGGGCTCCTTTTCAGAACGGAAATGTCCAGCGCTTTGCTGCGACGTTTGCCCCTGTAACCGCGTGCGCTGCCCAAAAGGGGTTAACGCGGCCCTTGCAATTCACCAATTTGGTGTTATAGTTGACTACAACACCACTTCACCTGGATAATGCTTCGTACGCACGAACCGAACGCACCTTATGGATCCAAACTGGAACGACAATCAGCCCATCTACCGCCAGCTTCGCGACCGCGTGGTCACGATGATCCTGGAGGGGGCCATCAAGGACGGCGATGCGCTGCCGTCCGTGCGCAACGTCGCAGCCGAATACAAGTTGAACCCGCTCACGGTGCTCAAGGGCTACCAGGAGCTGGTTGACGAAGACCTGGTAGAAAAGAAAAGAGGCCGTGGGATGTATGTCAAAGCCGGAGCGCAGAAAGCGCTGATGTCCGATGAGCGCAAGCGCTTTCTCGAAGTCGAGTGGCCAGCCATCTCGCAGACGATCACGCGCCTGGGCCTGGATACCGCCGAACTGCTGGCCCAGAGCGAGGCGGCTGCTGCCGGCAAGGGAGAGGCGGAATGACCGCCGTCATCCGGGCCAGCGGCCTTGCGAAACGCTTTGGCAGCACGCACGCCCTGAAGGGCCTCGACTTTACGATCGAGCGCGGCTGCATCACTGGCCTGATCGGCCCGAACGGCGCCGGCAAAACCACGGCCCTGAAAGCGATCCTTGGCCTTACGGCTTACGACGGTGAGCTTGAAGTGCTGGGCCTCGACCCTTACCGCCAGCGCACGGAGCTGATGAAGCGGGTGTGCTTCATTGCCGACGTGGCCGTGCTGCCGCGCTGGCTGCAGGTGGAGCAGGCTCTCGACTTCATCGCCGCCACCCATCCGCGCTTCCGGCGCGAGCGGGCGGTCGAACTGTTGGACAAAACCGACGTGACGCTTCGGCACAAGGTCAAGCAGCTGTCGAAGGGCATGGTGACTCAGCTTCACCTGGCACTGGTGATGGCCATCGACGCAGAGCTGCTCGTGCTCGACGAGCCGACGCTCGGCCTCGACATCCTGTTCCGCAAAAACTTTTATGAAGCGTTGCTCGGCGACTACTTCGACGAGGGCAAATCCATTCTCGTGACCACCCACCAGGTCGAAGAAATCGAACGCATTCTGACGCACGTTCTGTTCATCGACGATGGCCGGCTCGTGCTGGACGAGTCCATGGATACGGTGGCTGAGAAATACGTCGAGGTGCTGGTAAATGCCGACCAGAGCGATGCGGCGAGGGCCATGGGCGCGCTTCACGAACGGGAAGTGTTTGGCAAGCACCTGTTCCTGTTCGAGGGTGCTAACCGCGCCGAGCTGCAGTCGCTGGGAGAAACGCACACGCCCGGCATTGCTGACCTGTTCGTTGCCAAAATGGGGAAGGCCGCATGAACACCCTTGCCTGGCTGATGCGCCGTGAAATCTGGGAAAGCCGTTTCGTTTATATCGTGCCGCTCGTCGTGGCCGCGCTCATCGTTATCACGGTGCCGCTGGAAGCCGCGCTGACCAGCGGCCTGGATATGTTCCTTGTGCACCTCAACGACTTGAGCGACGTGGAACGCGGCGCCGCCGCCATGGTTTTCATGCCGCTGATCGCCATCCCCTTTAACATCGCGACGGTGCTGGTGCTGTTCTTTTACCTCCAGGACGCGCTGTACAGTGAACGCAAGGACCGCAGCATTCTTTTCTGGAAGTCGCTGCCGGTGTCCGACACGCAGACCGTGCTGTCGAAATTCCTTGTCGCGATGGCGCTCATACCCGCCGTGGCCCTGGCCGTAACCCTCATCACGGCGCTGGTGCTTTCACTGGAAATTTCCGTACTGGCACTGTTCAAAGGCGAGAATCCGTATCAACTGCTACTGAAACCGATACCGTTTGCATCGGGATCTTTATTCATAGCGTACGGATTTTTCGTACAGTCGCTGTGGTACGCGCCGCTGTTTGCATGGCTGCTACTGACGTCGGCGTTCGCTCGCCGCAACCCCATTTTGTGGGCGCTTGCGCCGCCGCTGCTCATCATGCTCCTCGAAGGCACGCTGTTCCACAGCAGGCACTTTGCTGAATTCCTCGGCGAGCGACTGGGCGGCGTGTTCCCGCTCGCGTTTACGAGCGAAGACTTCCCGGGCGTCCATGAGAACTATATTTCAAGGGATTCCATGGTGGATTGGCCCACCAACATGATGGAAGCGGCCAACATTACGGCGCTGCTTGGCAGTCCAGGATTGTGGGGCGGCCTGGTCGCCGCTGCCGCCTTCCTGGCCGGCGCCGTGTGGTTGCGCCGCTATCGCGACGAGAGTTTGTAAGGAGACAAATCATGCTTCGCAGATTACTGGCCTTTGCCATAGTCGGCTTCCTGGTCGCCGCCAGCCTGGTGTCGGCGCCGCCTGTGATGGAGCAAAGCGCCGGCGTGAAGGCCAAAAGCGCCGGTGTGGCGACTGCCGTGGTGGCAACTCCGTAGTACACTGGGCGCTCCTTACACAGGGAGTACCCAAGGATGCCTGGCCAACTGCTGCGCCACGCCCTGCAGCGGGCACTGCTGCCCTTAGTCGTCATCGTCACTGCCGGCTGCGCCACCGAGCAATACGTCGGCGACTACAATTTCTCTCTCACCGATGGTGCCGAGTTCGACACGTTTCGAACCTACGACTGGCTGGAGTCGGAAAGCTCATTCACCCGCACTGCCATCGTCGCCGACGACCGTGGTTTGACCAACGAACTGTTGCTGCGCCAGACGATCGAGAAGGAGTTGGGCAGGCGCGGGTTCACGAAGACCACCAACGGCCAGCCGGATTTCTACTACGCCTATCGAGCCGCGGTGTTCGAAGAGGTCAACCAGGAAATCGTGGATCGTGACGACAAGCGTCAGCGCGAAGAAGCGATTCGCGAACGTAACGAAGGCACACTAACCCTCGACACGGTCGGCTTCAGCCGCGCTACCCTTTACCGCGGCACGCTGAAGCTGCTCGTCATTGACGGCGCCACGCAGCGGCAACTGTGGTCCGGCACCGATAGCCAGTTCGTGGAAACGTTCCGCGGCTCGCATGCCGGTGGAAGACTGTCGGTGCGGGGACTGCTGGAGCAGTTTCCCCCGCCAGCTGACTAGCGAGCTGAGTAACGGGCAGCGCGTCTACAGCGCGCCCACCACGTCCGCGACAAAGCGATGCTGCTCCCAGCGCACGCCCTGAGGGTCGACGCCGGTTCGCACAATCACCAGGTTTTCGTCGGGCACCACGGTCACCCACTGGCCCTTGTTGCCCGCGGTCGTGAAGGTGCCGGGCGGCACGCCGTCGTGCTGGTCCAGCAGCCAGAACTGCGCACCGTAACCGTTGACGCCGCGTTCCTGCGGCCGGGTGGGTGCCGGCGTGCGCGAAAACGCGACCCAGCCCTCCGGCAATATGCGTTCGCCCTGCCAGACGCCGTCGGCCGCGAGTAGCACGCCAAAGCGCGCGAGGTCCCGCGCCGTCGTGTACACCTGGCTGCTGCCGATGAAATTCCCCTGGTGATCGACCTCCATGCGCGTGTGGTACATACCGATGCGGTGCAGGAGTTTTTCGTACGGATAGCGCAGGTACGCAGCGTCGTCATCAAGCAGGAAGCGAAGGCTTCGCAGCAGTAACAGCGTATCGTTGTTGGCGTACTTCCAGCGCGTGCCGGGCTCGGCTTCGAGGGCGGTGGTTGTTGCCGCGCTGACAGCATCCTGGCCGCCAAAATAGATAGCGGCGGTGTTGGAGCCACCACTGGTAAGTCCGCTGGACATCCACAGCAGGTGCTTGTAGGTGATCGCGGCGCGCGGATCCTGGCCGTCCTGCCACTCCGGAACCGCCGCCGGCTCATCGAGGTCGAGAAGACCCTCGCCCGCGGCGATCCCCATCACCGCCGCGGAGATGCTCTTTGCCGTCGACCACGTGCGGTAACCGGCGGTGATACCGAAGCCGTCCCGGTAGCGCTCGGCAAGCATCTCGCCATCCTTAACGATGATGACCGCCGTGGTGACGTTGCCGGGC
Source organism: Pseudomonadota bacterium (assembly GCA_038533995.1). Lineage (GTDB taxonomy): Bacteria > Pseudomonadota > Gammaproteobacteria > Steroidobacterales > JBCAXP01 > JBCAXP01. Next base: position 8,882 of record JBCAXP010000078.1, on the reverse strand, counting down.
ACAAACGTCTCGCCGTCGAAGGCGCGCTCCATCACCGGCGCGAGACTGCCCGCCTTGCGATGCAGGCCGCTGCGACGGAGCGCCACACGATCACCCACGGGGAAGGCCGTGTCGCTCATGTCAGGCGCCGCAGGCAGCTCGATGTACGGCAGCCTGGCAACGTCGCCAGAATCCCAGTGAGGCGGCAGCAACGTGCAACCCATGCCCCGGCGCCAGGCCGCCATCTGCACGTTGCCCTGCCCGTCCCGGGCGCTCACGGTGAATTCGTCAGCGTCGACGACCAGCAGGGGCCAGGCGTGCGTCTGAACGTCAACCAGCTCGACTTTGAGAATGTCATCGAGCGGCCTGCCCATTACAAAGTGCGCTGAACAGGTGAAGAGCGCGCGGTAACCCGCCACAATAAGCGGCTCCGACAGGTCCGCCATGCCGGCCGGCCGCTGGTACGGCACCTGCGCCCATGTGACGGTGCCGGCCACTGACAAAACCAGCAACGCAAACCGTGATGCAATCCTGCCCCGAAACGCTCTCATTCGTCGCCCCCCGCATTCAGTAATCTCAAGCGCACAGCGTAACGTCAAAACATCGAACGTGATAGCATCTCGCCTCGCTCCAAGGCACCCGACACACCGAGCAGGCAACGCGTGATGACCTCAGCGCTAGTGAAAACGCAGGCAGCGAACCGCTAACCCGTCCGCCATGGATACCTGGTTCGACACACTGGAACGCCTGGCCGGGACGCATACCTGGATCGTCAAGATCTTCCTGGTGGTGCTGCTGACGCTGATCGTGAGCCTTGCCCAGCGAATCGTTCTTGCTCGCATCAGCCGCAAGGCGCACGAAACCCGCAACATCTGGGACGACTCGTTCGTCGATGCGCTGCGCGGACCCGTGCGGGGTGCAATCTGGATTATCGGCATCGGCTTCGCCGCGCAGCTTGCCGGTGCGAACAGCGACTCTCCGATTTTCGACCACGTGGGCGTTGCCCAGCGTGTCGGCATCATTGTGATGCTCAGCTGGTTCGCACTCCGACTGGTAGCGCTGGTCGCTGACAGGTACTACAAGACCCAGATTGAAGCCGGCGAGAACGTCGACGAAACCGCCATTGACGCCGTGGCCAAGCTGCTGCGAGCCAGCATCGCGATTACCGCGACGCTGGTCGTGCTGCAGACGCTGGGCTTCAGCGTATCCGGCGTGCTGGCGTTCGGCGGCATTGGCGGCATCGCGGTGGGCTTTGCCGCCAAGGACGTGCTGTCCAACCTGTTCGGCGGGCTAACCGTTTATCTTGACCGGCCGTTTTCGGTGGGCGACTGGATACGCTCGCCGGACCGGGAAATTGAGGGCGTGGTTGAGCGCATCGGCTGGCGCAGCACGCTCATACGCACCTTCGACAAGCGCGCGCTCTATGTGCCCAACCAGGTGTTTGCCTCCATCTCGGTCGAGAACCCCTCGCGCATGACTAACCGGCGCATCAAGGAAACCATCGGAGTGCGTTACAGCGACATTGGCTGCCTGCCCGCGATACTGACCGACATTCGCGAGATGCTGCAAAACCATGAGGCGATCGACACTGATCAGACGCTGATGGTGAACCTCGTGGAGTTTGGCGAGTCTTCCGTGAACTTCTTCATCTACACCTTTACGCGCACAACGGTCTGGACCGAGTTCCACGCGATCAAGGAAGACGTGATGCTCAGGATTTCTGACATCATCACCAGGCACGAAGCCTCGATTGCCTTCCCTACCCGCGTGCTGCACATCCCCGACGAGGTGGCCGTCACCACGAGCTAACGCGGGTTATCGGCGGCCAGGCGGCTTGCGCGGCCGGCCGAAAAGCGTGTTCAGACCTTCTTCGACCAAGCCGGCGCCGGTGCGCGTCACGTTGGCCGTTGTTTCGGCCACCGTCTGCGGACGCGCCAGAGACATCAGCCCCTCGCGAACCCCGTCGCGAACGTGCGCCTCCAGCGTTGGCCCGAGGTCCTTCGCCACGGCCTGCAGGCGCGCGGTGAAATCTTCAGCCACGTCGTCCAATCGCTGCTCCACGCGCGCCGCAATATGCCGCTGGTAGAGCACCACGGCCAGCCCCAGGGTCATTATGCTGGACAGCGCCGCGGTCACCAGCGCAAGGAGAATTGCCTCTGCCATGCCAGCCTCCAGGCTCGGATTTGCCATTTGATAGCCATTATTGCCCCTCATTGTGTTGGCTAGTGACCGGGTGGTGCAAATCTGCAGCATTTCATGAAATCCGCTTGTCACAGGTAGAATGTCGGGCTTGGAAGCAAAAGAATCGCTGAATGGAACCTCAATGCGCGTAACCGCCGCTGCCCTCGTGGGCGTGCTTTGCCTGTGGACACATGCTGCGGCGGAAAACTCACCGTCCCTGCAGGTGGAGAACCCACCGTCCCTCCAAGTGGAAAACCCACCGTCTGTGCAGATGGAGGACGCACCGTCCCTGCAGATGGAGACCCCACCGCCCCTCCAAGTGGAGAACCCACCGTCTCTGCAGGTGGATTACCTCTGCGAGAAAATTGACCGCAAGCTGTCTTCTGTCACCGAGGAGGAGTGCCTTGGTGCCGGCTTGCAGCCGAGCGGCGCCGTGTCCAACAGGGAAACCACCCTCGCCTATCGCGACTTTCTGCCGGAAACGGGAAAGCCGGTCGGCCGCGTGCTGCTCGTCGGCGGTATCCACGGCGACGAGTACAGCTCCGTGAGCGTCGTGTTCAAGTGGGTGGAGCTTCTGAAAGACAATCACGGCAGCCAGTTTCACTGGCGCGTCGTTCCGCTGCTGAATCCGGATGGCCTGCTGCGCCCACCCAACGAGTCACAGCGCATGAACGAAAACGGCGTTGACCTTAACCGCAACTTTCCAACACCGAACTGGGAAACCGATGCGCCAAAGTACTGGATTGAACGGACGCGGCGAAACAAGCGCCGCTACCCAGGTCCCGCAGCACTGAGCGAGCCGGAAAGCGCCTGGCTTGCCGAGCAAATCGAGACCTTCAAGCCCGATGCCGTCGTGTCGGTGCACGCCCCCCATGGCATCGTAGACTTTGATGGCCCGAAGCTGCCGCCTGACAACCTGGGACCGCTCGAGCTGCGCCTCCTCGGCACGTACCCGGGTTCGATGGGCCGCTTCATCGGCGTGCACATGGGAATCCCAATGCTGACCGTGGAACTTGAGAGCGCCGGTCGCATGCCGGACAAGGGCGACATCAATGATATCTGGCTCGACATGGTTGGCTGGCTGGAGTCCAAGGTCAGTCCTGTGAACGCTGCGCTAAACGGCGACGGCACCGAAGCCACTATCTCCGCCCCCGCCGCGTCTCTGATCCAGGCGCCGCCGCAGGACGGTGAAAAAGACACCAAGCCCAATTAGCCAAGGCTCTCCGCAGCAGCGCGCAGTACTCCTCCGCGGCCTCGCAAGGCTGCTCGCCTCAGGCATTGCGCCTGACAGGGCAATCGCCATGCTTGGCGAATCGTCCGATCCTGCCGAGCGCAATCTCGTCGAGCGCATGCACGCGGGGCTATCCGCGGGCTCCGGTCTCGCGGCGAGCATTGCTGCCGCCGGCCTGTTGTCCGGCACCGAGGCCACCGTGGCGGCGGCGGCAGAGCACGGTGGCAACCTGGAAGTAGTGCTCGACCAGATCGCCACGAAATACGAACGGCGCGACGCCCTTCGGCGCCAGGTGAAGGCAAGGCTGGTGCTGCCCGCGGCGGTCGTACTGCTGGCGGCGTTGCTGGCGCCCCTGCCCGGCCTGTTCGCGCAGCGCTATGGCGCTGTCGGTTACCTGCTTCGTGCAGCCGGCGTCCTTGCCGTACCCGCCGCTCTCGCCGCACTCTTTGCCACACCCCGGGTACGCTACGCACTGGGACGGATGGCGCAGCCGTTCGCCGGCCCGTGGTTTGCTGACTACCGGCGGCGGGATTATCTCGATACGCTGACGCTCGCGCTGGCCAGCGGCATGCCGGCCCTGGAGGCTATCGACCTTGCCACCAGCACGCTGCCTTCGCCAATGAGACACGGCGCGGCGGGCGGCGTAAAGCGCGACGTCATGAACGGCGCGACGGTAGCCGACGCACTGCGGGAAGCGGGTCTGATCACGGCGGCCGGACTGGCGCTGGCAACGGCCGGGGAGCAATCCGGTGCACTGGAGAGCATGCTGCAACGACAGGTAAAGGCATTGAACGACTCACTTGCCGATCGCGAACAGACACTCGCCACGTGGGCGCCAAGGCTGGCCTACGCGCTGGCCGTTGGCGCCGCAGCGTCGGCCATGCTGGGCGCATGAGCGAGGCAACCGTGAGTTCCGCGGAGGACGACGTCACCGGCCGCTACGTCGGCGTGTTTCGCTACAGTCGCCGCGCCATCGAACTGGTGTGGGCCACCAGCCGGCGCCTTACCGTGCTGCTGGCCGTGCTTACCGTCGTCGCCGGCGTGCTGCCCGCGGCGGTGGCCTGGGTCGGGCAGCTGATCGTGGATTCCGTTGTTGCCGCCATGGCGCACGCCAGTGCCACCGGCGAGGTGCAGGTGCACGCGACACTTTACTTCGTGCTGCTGGAAGCGCTCGTGGTAGTCGCCATCGCCGCCGCGCAGCGGGGAATCTCCGCCTGCCAGTCGCTGCTGCGCGCGCAGCTCGGGCAGCGCGTCAACGTGATGATCCTCGAGAAGGCGCTCACCCTCTCGCTGCAGCAGTTCGAGGACTCGGAGTTCTACGACAAGCTGACCCGCGCGCGGCGCGAGGCGTCCACCCGGCCACTGAGCCTGGTAAACAAGACGTTTGGCCTGGTGCAGAACGGCATCTCGCTCGCCAGCTACGCGGTGCTGCTCGTGAAATTCTCGCCGTGGGCCGTGGCGCTGCTGATTGTGGCAGGGCTGCCGTCGTTTTTTGCCGAAGCCAAGTTTTCGGGCGACGCCTTTCGACTGTTTCGCTGGCGCTCGCCGGAAACGCGCAAACAGATGTACCTCGAAACCGTGCTGGCGCGCGAGGACAGCGTCAAGGAAGTGAAGCTGTTCTCGCTGGGGCCGCGACTTCTGCAGCGCTATCGCGACATCTTCGCCAAGCTGTACGTGGAGGATCGCCGCCTCACGCTGCGGCGGGACTCCTGGGGTTTCGTGCTTGGCCTCGTCGGCACGGCGGCGCTTTACGGCGCCTTCGCGTGGACCGCGGTCACCGCGATTTCCGGCACCATCACGCTCGGCCAGATGACGATGTACATGCTGCTGTTCCGACAGGGTCAGTCAGCGGTGTCCGCCATACTCACCGCGGTGAGCGGCATGTACGAGGACAACCTGTACCTGTCGAACCTGTACGAGTACCTGGAGCAGCCCGCCCCGGCCGCAGCCGGCGATGCCGAAGCCGGCGCAACGCCCGGCGACGGTATTCGCTTTGAAAACGTGAGCTTCACCTATCCCGGCGCGACGGCACCGGCGCTGGTTGACTTTAGCCTGCACCTGGAACCCGGCCACAGCCTTGCGCTCGTCGGCGAAAACGGCTCGGGAAAAACCACCATCATCAAACTTCTCACGCGGCTCTACGAGCCGACCAGCGGACGCATCCTGCTGGACGGCACGGAGCTCAAGGACTGGTCACCGGAGTCACTGCGCCGGCGCATCGGGGTTATTTTCCAGGACTTTGGCCGCTACCAGTTCCAGGTCGGTGAGAACATCGGCGCGGGAGACGTCGAGCACTTCGAGGACGCCAAGCGCTGGCGCACGGCCGCCGAGAAAGGCATGTCGGCGCCCTTTATCGAGGCGATGCCGGAGGGCTACGGCACGCAGCTTGGCCGCTGGTTCAAAGGCGGCCGCGAACTGTCGGGCGGCCAGTGGCAGAAGATCGCGCTGTCCAGGGCTTTCATGCGCACCGGTGCCGACATTCTCGTGCTTGATGAACCCACCGCCGCGATGGACGCGCAGTCCGAGGCGGCGATCTTTGATCACTTCCACAGCCTGGCCGCCGACAAGATTGCCATTCTCATTTCGCACCGCTTTTCCACAGTGCGCATGGCCAGCCTGATCGTCGTGATTCAGGACGGGCGCGTCATCGAACAGGGCAACCACGAGTCGCTCATTGCGCAGAACGGGCATTACGCCAGCCTGTTTGACCTGCAGGCGCGCGGTTACCGTTAGCAGTCTGTAAAAGCCGGCGCTAGGTGCCGCAGAAAGTCCGCGTTACGCGCTCCTGAGGGAGCGGCGGCTCGGCGTACCGCTCGAAGTCCGGCTGCTCCTCGAAGGGCCGCTTTACCAGTTCGCAAAGCTCCTCGAACACGCGGTAATCGCCGCGTATGGCGTCGTCGATGGCTTCCTCGATGCGGTGGTTGCGGGGGATAAACCTTGGATTGCTCGCCTGCATCAGCTCGCGCGCCGCGTCGGCCCCGCCGGGTTGCTCGCCGATGCGCTTCTGCCACCGCGCCTGCCAATCGCCGAAGCGTGGCTCCTCGGCGGTCCAGACGCTGTCGATGAGCTCACGAAAGCTCACCGTGAAGTCGAGCCCGTCCTTCTGAAGCAGCTCCATGAAGTCTTCAATCAGCTGCAGGTCTTCAGCCACGGCGTTGGCGATACCGAACTTCGCGCTCATCGTCGCCAGGTACTCACTCTCGAACTTCGGACCGAACGCTGCAAGTGCCGCTTCGAAATCGGCGTGACCGTCGTCAGCCAGTAGCAGGCCCTCGGCAAGGCGCGCCAGGTTCCAGGCGGCGATGGCCGGCTGCTGGGCGTAGGCATAGCGGCCGTGGCGGTCGATCGAACTGAACACCTTGTCGCGATGAAATTCGTCCATGAAAGCGCACGGGCCGTAGTCGATCGTCTCGCCGGACACGGAGGTGTTGTCGGTGTTCATCACTCCATGAATGAAACCCACGCCCATCCAGCGGGAAACCAGCCTGGCCTGCGCGCTCACGACCGCTTCGAACAAGCGCAGCACCGGCCGGTCTTCAGCCGCAAGCTCCGGGTAATGGCGGTCGATGGCGTAAGCTGCCAGCGCCGCAATCGCCTCGGCGTCGCCGCGGGAAGCGAAGTACTGAAAGGTGCCCACGCGGACGTGACTGGCGGCGACGCGCGTAAACACGCCGCCAGGCAGGGGCCCCTGCTCGCGCATCACCTGCTCGCCGGTCTTCACCGCGGCCAGCGCGCGGGTGGTCGGCACACCGAGGTGATGCATCGCCTCGCTCACCACGTACTCGCGCAGCACCGGCCCGAGCCATGACTTGCCGTCGCCACCGCGGGAAAACGCCGTGCGGCCACTGCCCTTGAGCTGAATATCGCGCCGCTGGCCGTTGCGGTCGACGATGTCGCCAAGCAGCAAGGCGCGCCCGTCGCCAAGCTGCGGCACAAAGTGGCCGAACTGGTGGCCGGCATAGGCCTGGGCGAGCGGATCGGCACCCTGCGGCAAGGCGTTGCCACTAAAGAGCTTCGCCAGTGCCTCTGGATCGTCGCTGGGCAGCTGGAGCCCGAGTTCCTCGGCCAGCGGCGCGTTGAAGGCCAGCAGCACGGGCGAAAGCACCTTGGCGGGGTTGGCGCGCACAAAAAACCGCTCGGGCAGCGCCGCGTACGTGTTGTCCATGCTCTTACATCCTGCTTCGGCGTACTACAGCTCGACCATCAGCTTGCCGGTGTTGCCACCGGTGAACAGCAGGTTGATCCCTTCGATGGCGCTTTCCAGCCCGGACAGCTTGTGCGCGCGATACTTCAGCTTGCCCGCCATCAGGTATTCGGCGAGCTTCTGGCCCATCGCCGGCACGTTGTCCCAGTGGTCCGGCATAGCGAAGCCCTGGATGGTCAGACGCCGCTTGATAATGTTGATCCAGTTGGGGCCGTGCGACGGCTTGTCGGTGTTGTAGTCCGAAATCATGCCGCACACGATGATGCGGCCGTGCGCATTCATTCGATTGAACACGACGTGCTGCACGGGCCCGCCCGTGTTTTCAAAGTACAGGTCCACGCCGTTGGGCGTCGCCGCCTCGATCTGCTCCGCGAGGTCGTCGCTCTTGTAATTGATGGCGGCGTCAAAGCCCAGCTCGCTGGTCAGCCAATCGCACTTGTCTGCCGAACCCGCGGTGCCGACGACGGTGAGACCTTCCGCCTTGGCGATCTGGCCAACGAGCGAGCCGACGGAACCGGCCGCACCGGAAACGACCAACGTTTCGCCAGCCTTCGGTTTGCCAATCTCCACCAGGCCCTGGTAGGCCGTGAGCCCTGGCAGGGCCAGCACGCACAGCACCGCTTCGGCGGGTATGCCTTCGGGCAGCTTGTGCAGGCCCGCACCGTTGCTGACCGCGTACTCCGTCCAACCGATCAGCCCCATCACCCGGTCACCGACAGCAAAGCTCTCGTTGCGCGATTCCACGACCTCCGCGACGCCGCTTGACCGCATGATTTCGCCCAGTTCCACCGGGGGTATGTAGCTGTTGCGGTCTTCCATCATCCAGCCCTTCATGGCCGGGTCGAGCGACATGTGGGTCTGGCGGACCAGAATCTCGCCGTCGTTGAGAGCTGGCGTGTCGAGCGTTACGGTCTCGAACAGGTCAGGCGTGATATGAATCTCGGGGCGCTTTACGAGCTTGATGGCTTTGTATTGCATGGCGGCGGTCTGTTCCTTTAACTCGAGGGTGGACAGTGATGATACAGGCAATCGGGCCGCCGCGCGGACCGTGCCGGCGCCGTACTTGACGCACGCCCGGCGCTACCACCACCATGCCGTTTCGAGAGGGGGGACGTGCGCATGGGCATCAATCGACGGGATTTTTTGAAAACCGGCACCGCGCTCATGACTGGCGCGTCAGCCATGGGCGTGGACAGCGCGGCGGCCAACGCGACGGCAAGCGCCGCGGCGGAGCGCGCCCGTCAGCATCCTGATGGCCACCAGTGGCGCCGCCGAGAACTGGCGAAA
>JBCAXP010000077.1:0-13931 GCA_038533995.1 Pseudomonadota bacterium | reverse complement strand
GGCTGGTCCTGTCAACACTCGATGAGCCCACCAATGCGATCGCCAGGGGCACCTCAAATAGCCGGGTGTATCTCGGTACGCCGTCCGGTACGGCGCTTCAGCAGCTGGACGTTGCGCCGGTTGATGCCTTTGTCGCGGCAACCGACCTTGGCGGTACCGAATTGCTGTTCTCGACGTTCTACGGCGGCTCCGGCCGCGAGAACAGCAACTGGGGCCTGAAAGTCGACGGTGCCGGTGGCGTTTACCTGACGGGTGACACGCAGGCTGTCGACTTTCCGACACAGGCGGCGTTGCAGCCAGCGGCGGCCGGCGGCGGTGACGCGTTCATCCTGAAGCTGGATGCCAGCGATCTTCCCGGAGCGTCTGCGGGTGCTGCGTACAAGACCACGCTCAACTTCAAAGCGCCGTCCCTTGACGGCATAGATCGCATCGAAATCCTGTGGCGCAGCAGCGCCTGCGGCGTCACGGAACTCACCGATTACGAGCTGCAGTTTTATGCAGGCACGCAGCTGATCTACAGCGACACCGTTTTGGACGACGGCGCGCTGCAGCCGGTCGGTACCGAACCGCGCGACTTCCCCGCCTGGGACTTCAACTACGAGACGTTCGAACTCCAGCAGTTCAACACCGGCGCGGATGGGGCTGTCGGTAACCCGGGCGCCACCGGCACGTGGTACCTGGCGGGCGACAACATTTCATTGCCGGTGGATGGAGAAGTCTCTCTTTTCCGTTACTTCGACGGCGTGTTCCAGGACTTCGGTGTCGGCCTCGTGGCCTCGCAAACCACCATGATCCTGGCGTCGGACTGCGATGGCGACGGTGTCGACAGCAGTATCGACAACTGCACGCTGCTTGCCAATGCGGATCAGCGTGACACTGACGGTGACGGCTTCGGCAACCTGTGCGACGCTGACCTTACCAACGACTGCAGCGTGAACTTCTCAGACCTTGGCGCGATGAAGTCGGTGTTCTTTACGACCGATGAGGATGCGGATCTTGACGGTGATGGCGTGGTCAACTTCAGCGACCTGGGCCAGTTGAAGTCGCTGTTCTTCGCCCCGCCGGGACCAAGCGGTCTGCCGACCGCCTGCGATCAGTAGAGACTATCGCCGTAGGAGCGGCATCCTGCCGCGATTTTGACGCGTCACCGCGTCATTCATCGCGGCTAGAAGCCGCTCCTACGGGCACAAGGTCAGCTCGCCTCCGCGATGTATTTCAGGGCGGCCTCTAGCACGACGTCATTTGTAGCCGGAACAATCGGGGATCGAATGGGCACGTCAGGCGTTACGCCGTCCGTGCGCAGCTCGCCGGACGGCCTCACGATGTGCGCCTTCGGAAAGCCAACTACGAGTCCGGTTGCAGGCAGTGAGAAAGTCTCCATCGCGCCATAGGTCGTCGCCATGTCTGACGTCTTCTCTCCCAGTATCACGCCGAAGCCGTAGTCCTGTACCAACGCGGCCACGGTGACTGCGTTTGAGTAACTGTGCCTGTCGATCAACACGTAGACCTCGCCGTCGAAGCGCTTGCCATCGCGCGGCGCCGTTTTCGGAATCGGGTATTCGAAGGTGTCGCCGAGCGGCGTTTCCGCATAGCGCTCGGCGAAGAAAACCGAGGCGCCCTCCGTCATGCCGGGGTTGGCGTCGAGCCTGGCCTGGTTCGACGCCCTGGCTTCGGTGCTCGAGCGCACGCGAAACGCAGAGGCGAAGCTGAAGGGTTCGTCTGCAAACCAGGCAACCATCGGGTCGCTGAACGAGTTGTCGCCGCCGGGGTTTTGACGCAGGTCGACGACCAGTCGTGTCGCCCCCGCGTCGAGAAAGGACTCGAAAGACTCGTCAATGAAGCGAACGAATTTGCGGTTGTCCCACGGTGTCTCCGGTTTTTCGGCGTTGTAGAACGGGCCAGGCCTCAGGTAGGCGACGCCGCCATCCAGCATGGCGGCCTCACGCGTTGTCGAGTCCAGCGCGAAAGTCTCGTCAGACGCCTCGCGGTTGGCCTCGATCTGCTCGCGATTGAGCGCAGCGAGGGTGATGCGCTTCGTTCCTTTTGCGCCGTCGCGTAGCTCCAGTTCAAAGCTGTCGATGGGGCCTTCCTCCAGCCACAGGTACATAGGAAACAGAAACTCGAGAAGGGAATGCGCAATGTAGGGGGTGTCAGCCGAGACGTTGCGCGCGGTCAGCGCGAGCCAGTCGGGCATGGGCCGGCCGTTGATCGAGACGATTTCGCTGCCGGTCTTGAGGTCCTCGTTGCCGGAGTAGTTCTCGCCCACGTAGGAGCGGCCATCGACAATGCGCAGAGCCAGGGGGAGGATCTTGCCGCCGTTTGCCCGATAGGCTTCGAAATCTGCCCGGTCATAGTCGATACGGGCGTGAGCCACGTTGCCGAAGGCGGCAAAGCGCTGGAACACAACGCTTGCCTGCTGCCGGGTCAGGCTCGTGTCGAGCTGCGCCAGCGCCGCCTCGAACTCGGTGTCGTACTCCTCCTTCGACCGATTGGCGTAGAGGTCGAAGTGAGCGCTGGCAAGGCCCGTGTACAGGGCCTCGAAGTCAGCCTTGAGCTGGTCAGCGGGGATCTTGTCTGTCTGGCCGACTGCCGGCACGGTGATCAGCAGCAGCGCAATAAGGGTCGTGATTGGACGGGTTCGTAACACGTTGGGAATCTCCAGGTAACGGGGATCGCCACTACAGCCCACCGGTCTGTTTCTGGCCATGACGATACCCGCTTTTATTCCTCCCGAAATCCTGACGGGAGGTTAATTCATTGAAATTTATTGATATAGCAGGCGGCCGCCGTGTTGAGGTCAATGAGTGCTTGCGGCTATTATTTCGGCGATTCTCCTCGAGTACCAGCATGACCTCACCCAGATCACTGATCGTCGGCGAGTGGCGCGTCGACGGCCCGGGCTGCCGCATCGACAACGACGGCGAAGCAAAAAGCCTCGAACCCAAGGTGATGGACCTGTTGCTGCTCCTGGCCCGGCATCCGGGCGAGGTTGTCGGCAGGCAGGCGCTGCTGTCGGCTCTCTGGCCCGGTGTTGTCGTCGGCGAAGACACGCTTGCGCGCACCGTGTCGAAGCTCAGAGGCGCGCTGGACGACGACGCGAAGCAGCCTGCGTACATCGAGACTATCCCCAAGCGCGGTTACCGACTTATTGCAGAGGTTTCGAGCGAGCAGCCTTCGTCAGGCGAGAGCAGGCAACTCAAGCCATGGCTGATCGCCGGGGTTGCTGTGCTGTTCGCTGCGCTCGCCGGCGTGCTGCTTGTTGGCGGTGGCGAAGAGGGCACTACACCTTCCGACACCGAATTGCTCGCAGGCCGTGCCGACGACTTCTACATGCGCTTCGAGCAGGCCGACAATGCGGCAGCAATCGACCTTTACGAACGCGTTATCGCCAGGGAGCCGGAGCATGCGCGAGCCCACGCTGGTCTCGCGAGCGCGCTGGTGCAGCGGGTCATTCGCTGGCCGGAAGGCCTGCCTGGTCTGGCGTCGCTGACCGATGCGCTCGAACAGGGATACAACGAGACGCCGCAGGCCCTCGAACTGCTTGAGCGGGCGAGGTTGCTCGCCGAGCGCGGCGTGGAGCTGGCACCTGACGACCCGAAAACGCTCAAGGCCCTCGGACTGGTGCTCGCGACATCGGGGAGGCTCGAGGAGGCACGTGGTCACTACGAACGCGCCGTGGCGGCCAACGACGATGCGTGGGAGTCGCTGATCAACCTCGGTGAACTCGCCGAGTCCAGTGGTGACCTGCCGGCCGCCGTCGACTATTTCACACAGAGCTACGAAGTGATGCAGCGTCTTTACGATCGCGAACCGCAGCGCGTTGGGCCATGGCATGCACCGCTCGGTAACCACATCGCCGGGATGCATAACGCCATGGGTAACCTGCAGGAGGCGGAAGCCTGGTACCGCCGCATCCTTCGGCTGTCGCCCTACGATGCTGCCGCGACGGGAGGGCTGGCACAGATTCTTGCCGCGTCCGGCGATCTCCGCCAGGCGCTGTCCCTGTGCCGCAACCTCGTAACCGTGGGCTCCAGCGACGAGACCTGTGACGTGCTACTCGCTAAGTCGGCGACGAGCCCGTAGCAACGACTTCGACTCCCAGGTCTTCGACATCACCGGGGCGCTCGTCACCGCCTTCATCAACCAGTAGCTCCGACCAGATCGACCGCGTTCAGTCGACTTTCACGGCCAGCGTGTCGTGGTGGCTGGAAATAAGCGAGCGCAGGTAAAAGGACAGGTCAGCACGGTCTTTGAACCCGGCCTCTTTTGCCGCTACCTCTTTGTCATCGTCACTCACACTCGCCGGCGCAGCAAAGGCCTCGAAGCTTTTATGAAAACCAATAGTGAATACGTCCACGTCGGAACCGGCGGCGCGGCCAAATATCATACTGGTCACCTGGCCGGTGGCTTCCAGGTAGTTGTTTTCCATTCGCCGTTGTTCGAATAACTCTTCTGTTTTGCCAGGCGCTGCCTTGAACATCTCGATGTGAAAAAAGCCATTGTTGTGGAAGGCAGCGGTAACGACCGGCAGGGCTGGACCATACGCAAAGGTGTCTTCATCGAACGCAATGAGTTTGTCAACCGGCGCCAACAGCTCAGCGTGTTTGCGAAACGCGGCCTCCCGCTGCTTGACAGCCTCTTCCGAGAAATAGGCCGACCACGACTGCATCGGCGTGATAATCATCAGGTCCCACTGATCGCCCTGGGTGTGGCGCATTACGAGAGGCTGATGCTCGCCTGCGTCTTCGAAATAGTCCGATGCGTTGAGAGCGCCAATCCAGTCAAGGAGATAAGACAACGAGCCTGTAGCTGCACGGACGGTCGATACCTTGTAAAGGTAGTCTCCCTCGCGCTCTTCGGACGCCGCTGTTGAGAGCAGCATGAACGAGAGAACGACTATCGAGATCACACGAATGAACATGAACGACCCTTTGATTGTTTCAATTAAGAGAAATCATTAACGACTTTGGCGTCATGGTCAATCGTTCGCGGCAGCGCAAGGCGCGGTGGGTGCTAGTAGTCCCAACTCAGCCCGAGTGTCAGCCCCGAGTCGTTGTTTTCGTTGCCTGGAGGAGGCTGACTGTCATAGCGATCGTAGACGGTAACCTTGAAGTCGAAATCGGAAAAGAGGTCGAAGCTCAGGCTCGCATCCAGCTGGGTGCGGATTCGACTGCTCTCCTGCAGGTTGGGGAACAGCGTGAAGCCCAGGTCAAAATCCGCCCCCCAGCGCATGCGATAGCTGGCCCCGATGATGGCTTCCAGCGACTCATTGCGCTCCTGGTCAGAGAAATTTTCTGAGTTAACACCGAGGCCTCCGTACAACTCGACGCGATGCCGGCGCTGGTTGACGATACGCTTTGCTATGGCGCCACCGAACAGGGAGCGGCCGTCGAGGTTTTGCTGTTCGTCGGATTCAAACTGGTAGAGGCCGGTACCCTGCCAGCCGCCACCAAACTTGTATGTGTAGCTCCCGTTGAGCGTAAGGCGACGGGTGTCCACACTCTCCGTTTGCTCGTTGATAATCGTGGTTACGCTGAGGGAAGTTTCGAAGTCGGTGCCGTCGTAGTCGATTCCCCCGCCGAAGCTGATTTGCGTAACGCGGTTGTTGCCCCGGACGATATTCATGCCAAGGTCGGTATGAACCTCGAGGGCCTCCTGGAAAGAGTCATTGACCTCGCCAATCGCGAAAACGTCATCGGAGTCCACGGTCAGGGTGTTGATGCCGGCGATGGAAACACCGCCTTCCTCAAGATTTACGCTGCCGAGAATCCGCCGGCCGTTGAATAGCTCGACCTCCACAATCTGCGTGCCACTGATGGTGACTATCGCATCCCAGTCGATGGTCACTTCGTCCATATGCTCGGTATCGATAAGGAGATCCTCACCGTCGGCGAGACTAAGCACCGTTCCAACGACAACAGAGCCGTCCTTCAGCCGCACCTCCGCTGCGTTACCGACAGGCACGAACAAACACAGCACCAGCATCCCAAACGCAATTCTCATGGTATCCCCGACAGGTGGTCGATTTGCGATCGATTCTTTGCGACCGGCAAAGATAGCAGCGATGGGCGGCAGGGTCTGCATCGCGGGGCGCCAGGGGCACCCGGCGACGGTTCGAGGCTGTGGGGGTTAGTAGACTTCCCGCTGGTAGATGCGCCGGGCGCTGCCCGAGAAGATGCCAAAGGTAGCGGTGCCGGTGGGGTCTTCCAGTCCGGGGAGGGTGGTATCCCAGTCGAACTCCAGCCAGACCGGTGCGTCCCCGGTAACCGTGACGCTGCCGCCGTTGCCGACGCCGGGCGCTGCGAGAAACAAGTTGAAGTCGCCGGCGACGGGCGGTGACCGATACTGAACGCCGGGCAAGCCCGCGGTGGTGCAGCCGGCGCCGCTGATGCCCGGTGCGCCGGTGTCCAGTACGCAGGTGTCGCCCGCGGCCAGCGCACCGGCAAAGGCGCCGAGCGACAGCGGCACCGCGGCTGTGCAGCTGTCGGCAACGTTCGGGACAAAGCCGGTGTTGGCGTCGACGAAGTACTCCGTCGACATCGGCAGCGGCAGGTCGAGAATTTCCGCGCCGACGGCGTTGGCCAGCAACGCGCGGCCGTAGCGCATCTGTGCGCCACCGTCGAAGGCGATGCCGCCACCGCCGCCGAACTGCGCCGGGTTGCCGACGGCGGCAACGGCGTCGGCGTCCAGTACGTCAATGCTCAAAGAGATGTCCGCAGCGAACGGTGCCTCCGGGATCGCGGTGCGGGTAAACAGCAGGCCGGTGCCGGCGCTGAACGTCAGGGTGCCGATGCCTGCGCCGAGATCGGCAATTGCCGGATCGGCCGCGGTTGCAGGCAGTCCGGCGGTGTCCAACGTGCCGCTGCCGGCGGTGTAGCTGCGGCTGGCAAGCGACGCGTTGTCGATCTTGAAGAACGCGCCGGTGTAGTTTTCCGTCACGGTGGCAAGCGCCGACTGCGCG
This sequence comes from Pseudomonadota bacterium, assembly GCA_038533995.1. GTDB lineage: Bacteria > Pseudomonadota > Gammaproteobacteria > Steroidobacterales > JBCAXP01 > JBCAXP01. The sequence continues at coordinate 6,970 of JBCAXP010000077.1, read as the reverse complement.
GTCACGGTGAGCTGTGGGGCGATGGCGTAGTCAAAGGACTCGCCAAGGTAGGTGTAGCCACCAACGCCGCAGCCTGTTGTAAAGGCCGGTGTGTTAGCCGCAACGGTGAAGTAGTCGGGAATGAAGCGGCCGACGTTCGCTGAGGCGGGGCCGCCCACGTCACCCGCCGTCAGGTAGCTGCCGTCAGCGACCGATGGAGTCAGCGTCACGATGCCGACCTCGGGCCAGCGAAAATCCGTGCCAGTGGCGGAGCCGCCCAAGAAAGCGCCAAAGCCTGTTCCCGCGGTGAGTGGCGGGTTGTTGCCACCCACCGGCGCGACGAGCGCTGGCGTTAACGCGACGCTCTCGGGAGTGGTTTCACGACCATAGTTGGGTGTAGGGTCGCCCTCGGCATCCACGGCGGTTACCGTTACGGAAAAGGGTTGGCCGGCTGCGATGAACACCGGGCCGGTTGCGTCCGCCGCTGCCGGGTTTGCGTTGCCGCCAGTGTCTTCGATCGTCGTAAGCAGAAACTGCTGGGGCGTAGACACAAAGGCAGACGTGGCTCCGCGAATGCCGGTTGGCAAGTCCGGGTGCGTCGTTGAGTCGTCCTTCACCAGAAGCTGCACAAGCCCGGCGTCCTTGTACTTCGCGGTGAGCGCCGCCTGGCCGTTGGTGAACGTGACGTTGCGGGGTGCGGCGGCGCCTTCCGACGTTGCCACCGGCGTCGTATCCACGCCCATGAGCACGGTGCCGGTGCCCGGGTCCAGGTAGCTGGACCAGAACGTGAGCGGCCGCGTGCCCGTATACGTTTCGATAACTCCGCACTCCGGGTCTGTCGCCGTCTGGCCGTAGGCGGTTATGAACAGCGGCATGTCGGTGCCGGCAATTCGCGGGCCGCTGAAGGGCGCAATAATCGCTGGCGGCGGATTGGAAAGCGCGGCACCGGTCACGGTAAAGCCGCTGGGCGAGAACACGAGGTTGCCCTCGGCGTCCTGGTCGCGCACGAGCGGATCGCTAAGCTGGAACACATCGACGTTGAGCGACGGAGGGCCGGCCGGGTAGGTCAGCGCAAATTGCGCCGTGCTTTCGCCGAGCGGCCAGCTGTAGGTCGCAAGCCCGTCGTCGCCGGTGGCGTCGCTGAAAGCGCCGCTGCCGGACAGCAGCGTCCAGGTGCCCCGGCCGTTGCCCGTGTCCAGCTCTACCTGGGCGTTGTAGTCAATTCGCGGCGTGCCCGAAAGGCTGTCGATCACGTCGACGCGCACCGGCTCGTCGAGGCAATGGATGCCGCTGTTGTCGTGGTTGACGACAAAGGCCGCCGCGGTGCAGTTGTTGCAGGGCCGGGTGCGGTCCCTGTGGTCGCGCACTTCCTGCGCGGTGATCGCCTCGTCCCACAGCGTCAGCTCATCGATGTCGCCGTCCCAGTAGCGGCTGCGGTTTTGCGAGTTCTCACCGATGAAAAGATCAAAGTTGTTCGTGTTGATGGCGTTGGTGAAGTCCGCCGAGTTGACGAGCGCGCCGTTGATGTAGATGTGCATCTTGCTGCGGTCGTACGTGCCGGCGACGTGGTACCAGACGCCGGGCACGGGCACCACGTTGGAGTTTAGGTCGGCGCCGCCGCAGCCACCGTTGAGCCCAAAGGTGATGCCGTGGCGCGTGTTGCCGGGCAGGGTGTCGGCGATCCCGCAGCCGCCGTTCAGGTGCACTCGGTACGAGCTGTCGCCCTTGGCGAAAATCGCTTCCCAGTCGCTGACGGCCGAGGCATTGTGACGCACCCAAACCGCAAAGCTCATGCCTTCCCTGAGATCGAGCAGCGCGGTGTCGTCAACATCCACATAACCGCTGCTGCCATCCAGGCCCACGGCGGGGCAGAGTTGCCCGTCAGTCTCCAGCGCCGCGCCGCCGTTCACGATGCCGTCGAGGCCGTTGCCGCTCGAGTCGAGCACGGTGCTGCCGGCAAGGTCGAGGGAGCAGTCGTCGAAGTGCCAGTCGCCAACGACGTTGGGAACGACCTTCTGGCAGGCGGTGAGCTGGCCGCTGCGACCGGCAAAATAGGCATTGCCAATTGCCGACACCCAGTTGTCGCGAAGGTCCTGGCTGCCCTCGGTGCTCTCCTGCCAGGCGGCGCCGTTGTAGTACATCACCGCGCCGTCGTTGCCCACGGCGTACACTTCACCGGTGGCGGTCGATCCCGATACGCCGCGCAGGTTCTCAGGCGCGGTCTCAAGGAGCGTACAGGTCGCACCGTCGTTCAGATAAATCTGGGCACGACGCACGAGGAAGATGTTGCCTGTGCCGTCACCCCAGAGGTCTTCGAAGCCGCCGCCCACGTTGCACAGCGTGTCCGGCGCATCCCACGTTCCGCCGGTCCGGTCGAAGCGATAGAGAATGCCACGGTCGTCCAGCGCGTAGACGCCATTCGCATCGCCCCAGGCGTCCTCGATGGCCCGACCAGCGGCGCCGGCCGGCCCGTTCTGGTCGGACCATGTAGCACCGTCATACGCGAGTATCGTGCCGTTGGTGCCGACCGCCCAGGCAGCGTTCGGTCCGTCGGCCCACACGCCGCGAAGATTGTTACCTGTCGGTGTGCCAAGGTTCGTCCAGGTGGTGCCGTTCCAGCGCAGCGCAGTGCCGTCATCACCGACCGCAAACGCGAGCGACGACGACACCACGTGAACGTCAACCAGGTCGTCGCCTGTCGGGCTGGGCTGGGTGGTCCAGGTGCTGCCGTCATAGCGGACAATCGCGCCGTTTCGCCCGACGCCGAAAACCAGGCTGTCGTCGACGCCGTCCACGCCTTCGAACACGGTGTTGCCGAGATCTGTGATCGTACAGACCTGCTTGGCGCCCGCGGCTTGAGCGCCAGCCAGCAAGACCATCGTGGCGGTGAGCGCCAGACGCATCATGTCGAATCCGCCACGGTCGCGCGCACGCGTCGGGACACGTAGTCAGGCGAGCCGTACGCGCCGGCCCGCGCAAAGGCTTCCAGCGAGTACACGCTGGTTGTTGTGGCGCCTTCGCCGTGCGTGCTGACTGCACAACTTACGTCGACGGTAATGCCGGTCAGGCCACCCTCGGTGTACGTGAAGGTCGCCGGTGCGCAGGCGCCTGCGACGAGCGCGCGGTGGGCGCCGTATTCAATGCCGGCCTGCGCCGCCTGGAACGCCCGCGCCGCCTGGATCGACAGCGATACCGTCTGGCTTTGCGAGGACACGAGCTTCACGGCAACCAGCGCCAGGCTCGCCAGCACCACGGTCAGGAACAGCGCGGTGACCAGTGCGACGCCGCGCTGACGGCATAGTGATTTGCAGCCAGGTGTCATGGCGCGTTCACCACGTGCACCTGGTGCTGCAGAGTGATGCGCTCGCCGCTGTCAGCCACCTCCAGGCGAGCTGACACCAGGCCTGCGCGCTGGGCGGTGCCCGGCGTGTAGTCGAAGGCGCAGGTGCTGATGGCGTCGCTGACCAGTTGACGATTGGCGCCCGCGGCCATCAATTCGGCGTCGCTGTCGCGATTACCTTGCGCGCTGTCGATAGCGTAGCCCGCATAGCGGGTCAGCGTGCCGTTGATGGGGTCACACAGCCATGTCACGGGGCCGGACACGAGAAACATTCGCTGCGCCGGCGAGCCAAAGCGAAAGCGAAACGGCGGGTTCAGCGTTACGCGGTCTTCGTTTGCCAGCGTGTCGGCGGCGATGTCGATCTGGGTTCCCGGCGGTGTGATCACGTTGGCCAGTTCCCAGGCGTCAGCGCCCGTGACGCCCACGTTGTACACCGACAGGTACGCGCTGTTGGATGAAAAAGGCTTTGCCACGCCGGTGAATGCGCCGATGGTATTGAACGCGGTGTCCGGTGCGGAGAAGTCGAGCACCCGGTCGGCATCGGACGGCGGCCCCCCGGCGCGATAGCGAATGCCGTCCAGCGTGTTGAGCATTTCCACGGCAACGACCGGGCCGCCGGCAATGCGCACGCTGTTGGGAAGCGCGCGTTGCAGGTCGCGGCCGATGCGGCGCAGGGCCATCTCGGCCCTGTCCACCAGCACGGCGCGGCGGTTCAGGTCGACATAGCCCTCAACGGGAAGGGTCAGGAAATACGCAGCAAAGCTCGCGACCAGCGCGGTCAGCGTGAGCGTGGTCACAAGCTCGACAAGAGTGAAACCATGTTGTTGCCTGGCCTTCATCACTTGCGAACCCGTGGGAGCGGCTTCAGCCGCGATTTCGAAGAATGCTGTTCTGCGCATCAGTAGCGGGTGCGGTAGGCGCTTAAGGTAATGTCGACGTCGGCGGCGCGCACGACGCGCACGTCGACACGGAGTGCATCGCCGGCGGCAATGCCTGGCAGAGCGCCGGAGGCGGCAACGCCGACCGTAACGGTGTAGTCCCCCAGACCGGCAATCGCGGTGCCAAACTGATCGCGGGCGCCGACATCGGTGAGTCCGTTGAAATCGTCCACGTCGTCAAACAGCGGCCGTGTGCCTTCGCCGTCAACGCCGTCGGGATCGGTGACTGGCTTCAGGGTGATTTCTTCAAGATAGCTTTCCGCTATCGCCACGGCCTGGCGACGCACCATCGGATCGGCACTGGCGCCGGTCGTGGTGGCGAACACGGCAAGCACGGTGCCTGCCGCGATGCCGATAACCACAATAGCGACGACGAGTTCCACCAGCGTCACGCCGCGCTGCTTGCGGCTCAGTTTTATCGTTGGGGCGATCATTGGGCCACGACCAGGCCGCTGCCCGCGGCGACCGCAACGGTCCGGGCGCCGACAGTGACGGTAAAGTCCGCCCCCAGGTCGGTTTCTCCGGTTGGCAGGAAGCGGAAGGTTACGGGCGGTGCAACCGCGACGCCGGCCGGCGCTGCGCCGGCCACCGCCTGCCCGTCGGGGTACAGCACGGCAGCGGCGAAGCCGGCATCCGCCGGGTTGCAGTGCCCGGCGAGTGCCGCCTGCTGGCCGAGCGCGTAGCCCGCGGCCGCAATGGTTGCCTGCACCGGGCAGCCACTGGCCACGGCGACCTTCTGGCCGTAGCGCAGTGCTGCACTCAGCTCATCGGCATAGCCGCGTTCCTGGAACGCGTTGCTCCCGAAAAACCGCGGTCCGGCAATGCTTGCGAGGATGCCGGCGATGGCAATGACCACCACCAGCTCGACAAGCGTGAAGCCGGCCGATCGCCTGCCGGCCAACACCTTGAGTGAACTAGCAGCCGGCGACGTTGGCCGGCGGAATGGCCGGTGCCGTGTTCGCAGCCGCAGGCTCGGTGTAGCTCACTGAGCAGGTCGCGGGCGTGCCGGCGCCGTCTTTCGTCCACACTGCCGGAGGTCCGGGCACGAAGGTGTAACCGCTAGTGTCCTGCAGGGTGTTGACGATGTCGGCGTTCGACGGGTAGCCGTTGACCATGTTGATCACCTGGCCTTCCATGGTGATGGTCGCCGGCGACTGCTGCGCGAGCCACAGCGCGTGGGCCAGCGCGGCGGCGCTGCGTACGCTGCCTTCGAGGCCTTGCGTTGCGGCGATGCGTGCTTCGCGTTCCAGCGATACGAAACGCGGAATGGCGAAGGCCGCGAGGATGCCGAGGATGCTGATGACTACCACCAGCTCGATGAGCGTGAAGCCCTTGTTTGCCCTGATCATTGATCTACTCTCCTTTTACAAACAGCGGCCTTGAGGCGGACCGCGCTATCTCGAAGCGGCAGGTGCCGCGTTTTCTTCACTCGAATCGGATGCCCGGGCCCATGAGCCTCAGGCCAAGAAATTCATCGGTACCCGCCACGAAGGCGGCGTCCTGGTCGACGTCCTCGAAGGCCAGCTCAACGCGGTAGTCGTGGATAACCGGATCGGCGCCTTCAAAGCGGAAACCGGAACCGGCCCGGTACACGAGTTGGCGGCGCTCGGTGTCGAAATGCCACGTGCGTTCGGGTAATTCGTGCGGCACGGGTGCCGTCAGTTCGCCCAGGTAGTTGGCTGGTGGCTGCAGCAGTAGCGCCATCGGGTTACTGCTGTGCAGCTCGGTCAGGCTCTCGCTTTCGCCGTTCGAGATGCGCTTGGCGGCCTCCAGCAGGAGCACGCTTCGCAGCTGGCCTTCAAGGCGCAGCACGGCAATGCGCTCGGCGTGGTCCACGTAGGGCAGGAGCCGCGCGGCGGCGACCGCGATGAGCGAGCCGATGAGTACGACAACCAGCACAACTTCCAGGTAGCTCAGGCCACGTTGAGCTTTTTGATGTAGCGTGTTCATTAAAACCCCTTGGCTTTTCCAACCATGTCCCATAGCGGCAGGAATACACCCAACGCCAGGATGAGTACGCAGCCGCCCACGGCGACAATCAGCAGTGGTTCGAGAGCGGCACTCAAGTTCTGAAGCCGGTAATCGACTTCGCGTTCGTAGTGTTCGGCAGACTCCGTCAGCAACTCCGGCAGCGCGCCGGTCTGCTCGCCGACAGCGATCATCTGGATGATCAGCGGCGTGAAGAGGCCAGTCTGGATCGACGTCTGCGACAGCGATTCGCCGCGCTCGACGCCGGCACGCATGCCGAGCACGCGTTCAGCAAGAAAATCGTTGCCCGTGGTGCCGGCGATCGTGGTGAGCGTACGGTTAGCCGGCAGACCAGCGTCCAGCGCAAGCGCCAGGGAGCGGGTGATGCGTGCCAGCGCCACCTCCAGTGACAGTGTGCCGACCACCGGAAAGCGCAGCCGCGCCTTGTCCCACTGGTAGCGGCCCTTCGGCGTGCTGCGCCAGTAGCGAAAGCCCATCCATGCCAGCACCCCGGTCGCGGCAAGCAGCAGACCATGGTTCTGGGCAAACTCTGACACGCCCATGATGATGCGCGTGGGCATCGGGATGTCGTCGCCGAGTGAGGCAAACACCGGCGCGAAGTTGGGGATAACAAACAGCGTGATGATGCTGATGGCCGCGGCGATGGCCGCCAGCACGATCATGGGATAGCGGCTTGCCGACTTTACCCGGTTGGAAATCTCACGCTCCTGCGACAGGTACTCAT
>JBCAXP010000076.1:0-13934 GCA_038533995.1 Pseudomonadota bacterium | reverse complement strand
CCCGCAGATGCCGTAAAATAGGCGATCCCGCCGCGACAGACCCACGAGGAGACGCCTTTGACCCGCAAGCGCATCGTGCGCCGCACAGCCGGAACCCTTCTGCTGTTGTTCTCCCTGGGGCTCACGAATTGCCAGGCAGTGTTCAGCAACGTGGGCTCCGTGGTCACCCCCCTGTCCGACCGCGCGCCGGTACACACGCCGGCAGAGTCAAGCGCGCGTGCCTGAGGTCTACGTCAAGCCAAAAGGCGGTAACCGGTCGGCGGCCGGCATGCTGCTTTACGTGCTGGCGCTCCCGCTGTTGCCCGCCATTGGCGTCTCCCTGATGCTCGGTAGCGCCCCCAACGTGGTCGTCCTGGGCGCAGCCCTGGCGCTCGTGCTCGCAGGCGGCAAGTGCGTACGCGCGGGCCTTGCCGCCGAGCGCGAGTACAACCGCCGCAAAATCGCGAGCGCACCGCCGCTGCCGCTGAAGAACTTAGGTGCCGTGCTCGTCGGCATCGCGACCGCCGTGACGAGTTACTTCGCGGTGGATACGGGGCTTGCGTTTTCCGCGCTCGTCGGCGTGCTGGCCACCGCCGGCAGCGTACTTGCCTACGGTCCGGACCCGCGGGGCGAGAAACTGGCCGACACCGGCCACCTGGGCCTGACCACCGACGAGGTTGTCGAGCAACTCGCAACGGCCGAACGAAAGATCGAGGCCATCGAACTTGCCAATCGCGACATCTCCAACACCGAACTTAGCCGCCGGCTGCGCGCAATCACAAAGCTCGCGCGCAAGATCATCGGCACCATCGAGGACGACCCGAGGGACATTCGCCGCGCCCGTAAGTTTCTCAACGTTTACCTCGACGGCGCACAAAGCGTCACGGAGGGCTACGCGCGCACGCACAAGCGGGGAGCGTCTGAAGAACTTGAGCAAAACTTCCGCAACGTGCTCGCGACAATTGAGGAAGTATTCACGGAACAGCAGGCAAAGCTGCTGGAGAACAACGAGCTGGACCTCGACGTGCAAATCGAGGTGCTGGCGACGCAGCTAAAGCGTGAAGGTGTGGTGTGAGCCGGCACCGGTCAGGGCCACTAACACGCTAACAGACTTGAGCGTGGTCCACGTTGACGGCGGGCCGCGATGAACATCGCCAGGGGACAGCCCAGGGGACAGCCCAGAGGACAGAGAAGGGGACAGCAATGACAAGCGAAAAAAGCACAGCCGACGAACAGCAGCAAGCGGTGACCACCGCCAATCCGGAGATGCAGCTTGCCGCCGCCACCGTTGCACTGCCCGACGTGTCCGATGCCCTGGTGCCGTACACGGAAACCAGCGGCGAGGACCGCAACAAGGTTGACGCACTGATGGCCGAGCTCGATCTCAAGGATAGCAACTCGATCATCTTCTTCGGCGCCAAGGCGCAGGAGCAGCTCACCACGATTTCCGACAACATGCTCGACGGCGTTCGAAACAAGGATCTTGGCGGCGCCGGTGAGTCGCTCAACGACATGGTGGCGACGCTCCGCGGCTTCGATCTCGAGGGCCTTGACCCGAACAAGAAGCCGGGCTTCTTCGCGCGCTTGTTCGGGAGGGCGAAACCGGTCGTCAAGTTCCTGCAGCGTTACGAGGAAGTGCGCAAGCAAATCGACACTGTCAGCAACAACCTTGATTCACACAAGACCAAGCTGCTGACCGACATCACCGCCCTCGACCGGCTGTACAACGCCAACCTGCAGTATTTCCACGATCTCGAGCTCTACATCACCGCCGGCGAAGAGAAACTTCGCGACCTCGATGAAAACGTGATCCCTGCCCTGGTCACCGCCGCCGAGGGCAGTGACGATATGCTCAAGGCGCAGGAGCTGCGTGACATGCGCAGCGCCCGCGACGACCTGGAGCGGCGGGTGCACGACCTGCGCCTGACGCGGCAGGTTACGATGCAGAGCCTGCCGAGCATCCGGCTGGTGCAGGAAAACGACAAGGGCCTGGTGACCAAGATCAACTCCACGATGACCAACACCATTCCCCTGTGGCGCCAGCAGCTCGCCACCGCCGTTACGATTTACCGCTCCGGCGCCGCCGCCAAGTCGGTCAAGCAGGCGTCGGACCTCACAAACGAGCTGCTCGAGCAAAATGCGGAAAGCCTGAAGGTGGCCAACGCCGAGACCCGCAAACAGCTTGAGCGCGGCGTGTTCGACATCGCGGTAGTGCAAAAGGCCAACGACACGCTGATTGCCACGATCGAGGAAAGCCTCGCCATCGCCGACGAAGGCAAGCGCATGCGGGCCGACGCAGTCAACCAGCTGCAGGCGATGGAATCTGAACTCAAGAAAACCCTGGCCTCGGCCAGCGCCCGCACGTCGGGCACAACTTAAAGCAGGGAGTAAACACCATGAGCTTTTGGGACAAACTGCTGGGCGAATTCGTCGACGTTATCGAATGGACCGACGATACGCCCGACACGATGGTGTACCGCTTCGAGCGCTACGGCAACGAAATAAAATACGGCGCGATGCTCACAGTGCGTGAGTCGCAGGTCGCGGTGCTCGTCAACGAAGGCCAGATTGCCGACGTGTTCGAACCCGGCCTGTACAAACTCGAGACCAACAACGTACCGGTGCTGTCGACCCTGCAGGGCTGGCCGCATGGCTTCGAGAGCCCGTTCAAGGCCGAGGTGTACTTCTTCAGCACACGTCAGTTCACCGACCTCAAGTGGGGCACGAAGAACCCGCTGATGCTGCGTGACAAGGAGTTCGGGCCGGTGCGCCTGCGTGCCTACGGCACTTACGTGATTCGCCTCGCCGACGCGGTAACGTTCCTGAAAGAGGTCGTCGGCACCGACGGCAACTTCACGACGCGGGAAATCACAAACCAGCTGCGTAACTTAATCGTGTCACGCTTCTCCGCATCGCTGGGCAGCGCCGATATTCCTATCCTCGACCTTGCTGGCAACTACAGCGAGCTGAGCGAGTTCTGCACGAAGGTAATTTCACCGGAGTTCAGGAGCTACGGCCTGGAGCTGACTACCCTGCTGGTGGAAAACATCTCGCTGCCGCCGGAAGTCGAGAAAGCGCTCGACAAGCGTTCCAGCATGGGCATTGTCGGCAGCCTGAAGGACTACACAGCCTTCCAGGCCGCCGAGGCGATGACGGACGCCGCGCAAAACCCGGGCGGGGGTGCTTCCGAGGGCATTGGCATGGGCATGGGATTTGCCATCGCCAACAAGATGAGCGAATCGATGATGCCCGGCGGCAACGCACAGGCCCAGGGGCAGAGCGCAAACCAGGGGCATCAGCCGCCACCGGTTCCGCAGGAGCCGCCGTTTTACGTCGCGGCAAACGGTCACCAGACCGGTCCGTTCACGCGCGCGGAGATGCGGGAGAAAATCGCGACCAGCGACGTCACCCGTGACTCGCTCGTGTGGACGCCCGGCCAGAAAGAGTGGGCGTCGGCAGAATCGGTCGACACGCTGACCGCGCTGTTCGACAGCGTACCGCCACCGCTACCCAAGCCTTAAACCGGCCAGGCTGCGGCGCACCCGATAAACCTTGCCTAAGGAAACCTCCAGGCCGGGCACCAGCCGGTTCCCGTGTGGCAAGTGCGGCGCGCTGCAAACGTACGCGCCGGGCAGCGGTGCGCTGGAGTGTCCTTACTGCGGCTTCGAAAACGAGATCGAGGCAAGCGACGCGGCCATCGTCGAGTACAACTTTCGCGAAGCGCTCGAGCGGCTGTCGAGCGCGCCGCCGGCCGACACCCTGCAAACGTCGCAGTGCGAAAACTGCGCCGCTGTCTTCAACCTCGAGAAAAACGTGCACTCCGGAGAGTGTCCGTTTTGCGGCACGCCGGTGGTCAAGGGCACCGGGATCAACAGGCATATCAAGCCCGAGTCGCTGCTGCCGTTCGCGCTGGATGAAAACACCGCCAAGAAGCGTTTTCGACAATGGATCGGCAAGCTGTGGTTTGCCCCTGGCAAAATCCAGAAGTTTGCGCGTGAAGACACCGGCATGACCGGCGTCTACGTGCCGTACTGGACCTACGACAGCCATACCGCATCCTCGTACAGCGGCCAGCGCGGCGATGCCTACTACGTTCAGCAACGCTACACCGTCATGGTGGACGGCAGGCCTCGCACGCGAACCCGAACGGTGCGCAAGGTGCGCTGGACGCCGGTGCGCGGCCGGGTGGCGCGCGCGTTCGACGACGTGCTCGTGGGCGCGAGCCGCTCGCTGCCGCGCACGATTACTGAGCGTATAGCGCCCTGGGACCTTGAGAACCTGGTGCCCTACGACCCAAAGTTTCTTAGCGGCTTTCGCAGCGAGGTGTACCAGGTCGGCCTGGACGAGGGCTTCGAAACCGCGGTCAACATCATGGATCGGGTGATTCGCCAGGACGTCGCGAGAGATATCGGCGGCGACCACCAGCGCATTCACCGCGTGGACACGCGGCACTCGGACACCACGTACAAGCACCTGCTGCTGCCCGTCTGGTCGGCGGCGTTTCGCTTTCGCGACAAGTCCTACCGCTTCGTCGTCAACGGCCGAACCGGCAAGGTCCAGGGCGAAAGGCCCTACAGCGTTGCCAAGATTGCCGCCGCGGTTGTCGGCGGCGCGGCGGCGCTGGCGATCCTCTTGTTCGTAATGCACGAAACCGGCGCGCTCGAGGAGATAATGCGCAGCCTGTAGCGAAATTTGCGTATTTCCGCCGGTTTTTTCAACTTGCCACCGCAGCGGGCACCGGAGGATAATGCATCAACCCCGCACGTCAGCACAGCGCCCGGTGCGCCTGAAATTCACATGAGCGAATCGTTACAGGACCAACTGGTCAAGGCCGGCCTTGCCAGCGCCGAGCAGGCGCAGAAGAAGAAGCGCCCGCCAGCCCGGTCAAAGAACAAGAAGCGCAAGCGACGCAAGCCTGCGGCGCCGCGCGCGGCAAACGGCGCGTCGACGGCGGCCGCAGCGACCGCTGCTGGCCAAAGCGCTGGCCAAAGCACCGGCCAAAGCACTGGCAAGACGCCACAGACGCAGATTCGGCGCGCCCTGCTCCAGGACATTCGCGAAGCCGCAAAGCGTGACCGCAAAGTGCTCGCGCGGCGCACCCGCGCATCGCTGGAGGAGTCGCGCTGTAACGACGACAAGGCCACCATCGCGCACCACTTTGTCAGGGGCAAGAAGATCAAGTACGTGTACGTCACTGCCGAGCAACAAAAGGCGCTGCACGAGGGCACGCTGGCCGTCGCCGTCTACGACGGCGCCACGTTCCTGGTCCACGGCAACGTGCGCAAGGAACTTGAAGCATCCAACCCCGACGTGTTCTTCGCAGAGGTGCCGTCGGACAAGGGCGACGAAGACGAGTTTCCGGTGCCCGACGACCTGACCTGGTAGATGAACGACGCCACAGAGGAGCGTCCGCGCGGCCGCAGCATTCGCCCGATTCGGGAACTTGGCCCCTTTCTTCGTCCGCACCTGCCCATGGTGCTGCTCGCAATGCTCGTGCTTCTGATTGCCGCCGGCGCGACGTTGAGCCTGCCCGTTGCCGTTCGCTTCATGATCGACCAGGGATTCTCCGCGGAGAACCCTGAAATGATCGACCGCTATTTCCTGCTGCTCCTGCTGGTAGCGGTTGTGATGGCGGTATCGGCGGCGCTGCGCTTCTACCTCGTGTCGTGGATTGGCGAACGGGTGGTCGCCGATCTTCGCAAAGCCGTCTACAACAACGTGCTGACGATGAGCCCGGCGTTTTTCGAAACGACGCGCACCGGCGAAGTGCTGTCGCGGCTAACGACGGACACGACGCTCGTGCAGTCCATCGTTGGCTCCGGCGCGTCTATCGCGCTGCGAGGCACGCTCACCTTCACCGGTGGCCTGGTCATGCTGTCCGTAACGGCGCCGCGGTTGATGGGCACGCTGTTTGTAGTAGTGCCGATGGTGCTGATTCCGATCATTGTGGTGGGCCGCATCGTCCGCAAGCAGTCGCGAAAAAGTCAGGACCGGGTCGCTGACACGAGCGCCCTGGCCGGTGAAATTCTCAACGCCATGCCGACGGTGCAGGCGTTTACCCAGGAAGACAGCGAGAAACGCCGGTACGACGACCGTGTCGAGCAGGCCTTCATCACCGCGCGCCGCCGTATCCGCTACCGCGCGCTGCTGTCTGCGATCGCCGTCATGCTCGTGTTTGGCAGCGTGGTGTTCGGGCTGTGGCGCGGTGCTAACGCGGTCATCGCGGGCACCATGACGCCCGGCGAACTCGGGCAGTTCGTCCTGTACGCCTCGCTTGTGGCGGGCTCCGCCATGATGCTGAGCGAGGTCTACGGCGAAGTGCAGCGCGCCGCTGGCGCCATGGAACGCATCATGGAACTGCTCGCCGCCCGAACCGAGATTGTTTCGCAGTCGTCGCCAGCGCCTTTCCCGGCCACGGTGAAAGGCGAGATCGCGTTCGAGGGCGTCACCTTTCACTACCCGTCGCGGCCGGACACGCCGGCGGTCCGCGACTTCACGCTGAACGTGCGCGACGGTGAAACGGTTGCTCTCGTCGGACCGTCAGGCGCCGGCAAAAGCACCCTGTTCCAGCTCCTGCTGCGTTTTTACGACCCGCAGGCCGGCAGCATCGGCTTAAGCGGCGTCAGCATTGCCGAAGCCAGCACGACGGACCTTCGGACTCACCTGGGGATCGTGCCGCAGGAAACCGTTATCTTTGCCGACAGCGCCCTGGAGAATATCCGCTACGGGCGAGAGAACGCGACGGACGACGAAGTGAAGGCGGCCGCCAAAGCGGCGCTGGTTGACGAGTTCGTTACCCGCCTGCCGGAAGGCTACGACACCTTTCTCGGTGAGCGCGGCGTGCGTCTGTCGGGCGGCCAGCAGCAACGCATCGCGATCGCCCGCGCCATTCTGCGCAATGCACCCGTGTTGTTGCTCGACGAGGCAACCAGCGCGCTGGACGCCCAGAGCGAGCGGCTTGTGCAGGAAGCGCTGACGGCGCTGATGGCCAACTGCACAACCCTCGTGATTGCGCACAGGCTGGCCACCGTACTGAAAGCCGACCGCATCGTCGTGATGGACGAAGGGCGTATCGTGGCTATTGGCACGCACGACGAACTCGTGGCGCGCGGCGGGCTCTACGCACGCCTTGCGTCGCTGCAGTTCGCGGCCGCGTGATGGGTGCACACCGTTTGTTGCGGCTGCACCGGGCGGGGGCTATCATGCCTGTCTGATTGCACAGGACCTCAAGATTCTCCATGAAATTCACTCGTTTTCTCGCCGTTTTCATCATGCTTTTCGCGGCCGCCGGCGCTGGCGCCGCCGATCACAAGGACCACGCGGCGTCCGCAGACTCCGCCCGCAGCCTCACCGACATCCTGGACAGCGGCGTGCTGAAAGTGGCTGTTGCCCTTTACCCGCCATGGGCCATGCGCTCGGACGAGGGCGAACTGCGCGGCTTCGAAATCGACGTCGCCAACAGGCTGGCGCGCGACATGGGCGTCGAAGTCGAATTCGTGGTGCCGGTGTGGGACGAACTGGTGCCAACCCTGATGTCCGGGAAAGCCGACATCATCGCGTCCGGATTCTCGATTACGCCGGATCGGGCACTGAAAATGAACTTCAGCGCGCCGTACAGCAACTCTGGCACCGGCCTTGCGACCAACCTTAGCCTGACGAGCGATTTTGACAGCCTGTCGGACCTGAACAGCAAGGACGTCACGATCGCCGTGGTAACCGGCACTCTTTCCGAGCGCCTTGCGCGCAGCACCTTCGAGGCAGCCACGTTTGCCGAATTCGACACCAGCGACCTCGCGTCAGACGCGCTGGTAGAGGGCAAGGCACACGCCTTCGTCGTGGCCAATCCGGTACCGCGATTCATTTCGCTGCGCCATCCTGACAAGGTTGACGTGCCGCTGCCAGAGCCGCTGCGCCAGTCCCGCGAGGCCTTTGCCATTCGCAAGGGCGACCCTGACTTCCTTGCCTACCTGAATGCGTGGATCAACGCGCATGAGGCCGACATGTGGCTTCAGGGCCACCACGACTATTGGTTCAACTCGCTGAACTGGCGCGCGTCGGCGGGGAAATAGACGAATGGCCAGGCGCATCACGATAACGGCGGGCAGCCTGGCGAAACGCATCGTTGCAGCGGTGCTGCCAGGCTTGTGCGTCGTACCGCTGGCGCACGGACAGGTCAGCAGCGACAAAACGGAAGCCACCGCGCCGGAAACGATGATGGCCCGCGAGGACCCTGCGCTGACTGGCGACAAAGAGTACGTCAACATGCCGGAGGTGGTTGCCATCGGCAAACGGTGGCGCCTCGACGACGAGGTCAAAGAGGAGCTGTGGCGAGCCGAGCAGGCCCAGGAAGCTCGAAATCTTCGCGAGCGCCAGTACAACGACCGCTTCAAGTCGGGCGCAGCGGCAACGACCACTTCAAGCAGCGGGCGCTTCAAGGCTGAGTTCCTGCCGACCTACGACCCGAGAAATGCGCGCACCGTCGACATGGGCATCGACAATTCCCGTTCAGAAGTGGTTGACCTGTTCAAGGCCAAGTTCTGATCGGGCGGTGCTTCACGCGCTGCGCCGGGAGGCGCGCCGCGTGCACAACATAGGATGTCTGCATGGATTGGCACATTGCTGCCGTTTACCTGATTCTTCTCGTATCACTGGCCCTGTTCATCACGGAAAAAATCCGTGTGGACCTGGTCGCCCTCCTCGTCCTTTGCACGCTCACCCTCTTCGGCCTCGTTACTCCCGCCGAAGCATTTTCCGGATTCAGTAACCCCGCCGTCATCACCGTGTGGGCGATGTTTATCGTCAGCTCGGGGCTTACGCGTACCGGCATCGCGAAAATCATCGGACGCCACGTTTTGCGCCTGGCGGGAACCGGCGAAGTGCGGCTTATCTCCGTGATCATGCTGACGTCTGCATTCCTGTCAGCATTCATGAATAACATTGGCGTTGCCGCCCTGCTGCTGCCCGTGGTCATCGACCTCAGCCGCACCACCGGCATCGCGCCATCCCGCCTGCTGTTGCCGCTCGCACTCAGCAGCCTCCTCGGTGGCCTGACCACGATGGTTGGCACGCCCCCTAACCTGCTTGTGAGCATGGCGCTGGGCGATGCTGGCTACGAGCGCTTTGAGCTGTTCGACTTCACGCCGCTGGGCCTGCTGATCGTGCTTGCTGCCATCGGCTTTTTCCTTTTGCTTGGGCGCCGGCTGCTGCCCACACGCTCGCCGGCGCGCGAACTCGCCCACCGCCCTGAGGCGGACCTGCAGGCGCGCTACCGGCTCAAGGAACGCACGTTCACGCTGGTGGTGCCTCGAGGCTCCCACGTCGCCAACAAGACGATTGCCGAAAGCCGCCTGACGAACATCGCCGGACTCAAGGTGATCGCGGCGATGCAGTACGGCAAGACCAAGGTGCTGCCCTCTTCCGACTACCGTCTGCTCGGTGGCCAGCGGCTGCTGGTGCAGGGCCGGCTGGATCGTTTCAAGCGCCTGAAGAACTGGAACGAGCTCATCGTGTCTCGCGAACGGTCGGTGCTTTGGGACCTGGTGTCCGATGAAATTTTGCTGTTCGAGGTGCAGCTGTCGCCCACTTGCTCCATGGCGGGCCAGCCGCTGGATCATGCAGCGTTTCGCGAGAAGTTCCTCGGCAACGTCCTTGCGGTGCGCCGCGGTGATGACGTCCGGCGCGAAGGTATGGCCCGCCTGCCGCTGGATCCCGGCGACCGCTTGCTGATCCAGGGCGGCGAGGAGACGCTCAACCGGCTGGAGAAGTCGACGGACTTCGACGAGTGTTTTGACGTTACCGACAAGGACCTTGTTGACGATTACGAGATCTCCGACCAGATCTTCGTGATTCGTGTGCCATCCGATTCGGCGTTCGTCGGCAAACCGCTATACGAAAGCGGCATTGGTGACCTGTTCGACTTTCGGCTGCTTGGTACGATTCGCGGCACCAAGCTCGACCTGTTGCCGGGCCGCGATGAACTGGTGACGCAAGAGGACCGCTGGCTCATCCAGGGTGACCTCAGCCAGGTCGACGTGCTGCGTGGCCTGCAGGAGCTGGAGATCGACACCGAAGGCGCCGCCGACCTCGACGAACTCGCCGCCGACAAGATCGCGCTTGTCGAAGCAATGCTCGCGCCGCGCAGCGGCCTGGCCCGAAAAACCATTGCTGACATCCAGTTCGAGGAAAAGTATGGCCTCGAGGTGCTGGCCGTGTGGCGCCAGGGTGAAAACTACCGATCCGAACTGTCCGGCATGTCGCTCGAGCTTGGCGACGCCTTTCTCCTGATGGGGCCAAGAGACAAACTCGAACTGCTGCAGAACGACCCGGAGTTTCTCGTGTTGACCCCGGTATCCACGGGTGAAGAGGAGAACACCAGCAAGGCGTGGATCGCCACGTCGATTCTCGCCGGTTTTGTGGTTGCCATTCTGAGCGGTGCACTCACGATCGAGGTGGCGGCGGTGCTCGCGGCCTCACTCATGGCACTCACCCGCTGTCTCACCATGGAGGAAGCCTACCAGGCGATCGAGTGGCGCTCGATTTTTCTTATCGCCGGCATGTTGCCGTTGGGAATTGCGCTGCAAACCACCGGCGCCGCGGCGTACACCGCGGGCCAGCTCATGAACGTGCTTGGCGATGCCAGCCCGTGGGTCGTGATCTTCAGCTTCTACCTGATGACGGCCATGGCGACGCTGTTCATACCAACGGCGGCGCTCGTCGTACTGATGGCGCCCATTGTGCTCACTGCCAGCAACACGCTCGGCATATCGCCGGAGCCCGGCATGATGGCGATTGCCATTGCCGCCTCGGCGAGCTTCGCGAGCCCCGTCTCCCACCCGGCCAACCTGCTGGTGATGGGCCCTGGCGGCTACAAGTTTGCCGACTACTTCCGGGTCGGGATCCCGCTGACGCTTGTCGTGTTCCTGGTCACGGTGATCTTTCTACCCTTTATCTGGCCGCTGAACCCGGCCTGATGCGAACGATACGCGTTGAAGTACTTTTCGATCCTGATCCCTCTGGCCCTCGGCGTTAGCGTTCTGCTCGTCAGTTCGTCGTTTTTTGACGCCTCGCTCGTCAACGCTACCTGCCAGGCAGCTCTCTTCGCTGCGGTCGTATGCCTGCCGCTGTTGCGAACGGGGCGGATGTCGTATGTCGATATCGGATGGCCGCTTGGCATTGTCATCATTGGCTGTGTGGCGGTTTTCATGCTGGATGGCTACTGGCCAAGAAGAGCGATCGTTGGTCTCGTCTACCTCTTCATTGGCGGTCGAATGGGCCTCATGGCGCTTCGCCACTGGAAACATGGCGCGCTCAAGGAAGAGCTGCCACGCTACGCCTACCAGAGGCGGCGATGGAAAAGAGCAGGCAAGGACAACACAATGTTGGCGGCCCAGGCGGAAGTAATTGCCCAGGGAGCTTTCAACGCATCTTTTCTTTCCTTCCCGGCGTTCATCATCGCCTCGAACCCGTCGACAACGGTCGGTCCGCTGGAGCTTGCCGGCCTGGTTGTGTGGCTTGGAGCATTTTTGTTCGAAGAGACGGCGGATCGACAGAAACGCCTGTTCATTCGCGCACAAAAAATTGCTGGTGATTCCAAAGCCGTGTGCGATAAGGGGCTGTGGGCCTACAGCCGCCATCCAAACTACTTTGGTCAATGGATGGGCTGGAATGGTGTGTTGCTTGCGGCAATCCCGTCCTGGGGCACCCTGAAGGGCACGGAGACGCTACTGCTATGGATTGCCTTGGGGCTCGGCGCCGTTGCAGTGTCGTACTACATGTACAACACGCTCGTGTACTACTCGGGAGCAGTACCGTCCGAGTATTTCTCCGTCCGAAAGCGACCTGCGTTTGCGGCCTACCAGCAGCGCACAAATCAGTTTTTTCCCGGGCCAAGTCACAAATAGAAAGTCATCGGACCATTCCTGTAGCGGTCCTGCTGCCACAATTGGTCCGGATTTCACCACTCATCGGGCCACAATCGCGGTGCACACTTCCGCGCTATGAAGCTAAAAAACTCGCTACCATTGAAGCTGGCCGTGATAGTTGGACTGGTCCTCGTCCTTCTCATCCCGCTGACCATGATCGAGAGTGTCGTGAACGAACGCAGCACCAACCGCCGCGTTGTCGAACACGACATCGCTGCAACCTGGACCGGCCGTCAGGTGCTGATTGGCCCGGTCATTAACGTTCCCTATCAGGTTCGCTACCAGGAGCGGGTCTGGAAGAATGAGCGTGGAGCCTATGAAGAAATAGAAAAGCTACGGTGGCAGTCGATCAGCATCATGCCTGATCGACTGTCGATCACGGGAAAGGTGCCGGTGGAAAAGCGCTATCGCGGCATATACGGCGTGCCCGTATTCAGTGCCGAGCTTAGCGTTGAGGGCACGTTTCCAGCTGCCGAAGTCGACAAACTACGCACAACCATCAAGGGCTTCGCGAGGTTCGGCACGCCCGAGTTTGCGGTGGGCATCGGCGATGCGCGCGGCATCGCGACGATTCCGACTCTCGACTGGAATGGTGATGCGGTGAACTTCGAGCCGGGCAGCGGGAAGCGCGATTTCGGCGACGGTATTCACGCGCCGCTCAGCCTGGCGAACGTTTCCTCCGCAACGCACTTTTCCCTGCGCTTGAACCTGCGCGGCAGCAAGGCACTTCAAGTGGTGCCGCTTGCCGGTGAGGCTGAGGTATTGCTTGAGTCTCCGTGGCCGCATCCAAAGTTCGACGGTCGCTTTCTGCCTGTAGAGCGCACGGTTGGGGCAGAGGGTTTCTTGGCGCGCTGGCAGTTGTCGTCCTTCAGCACAAACGCGCCACAGCTGCTGAAAGGCTGCGGTGCCGGCCAGTGCGAGCCGCTGCTGTCGAGCGGCTTTGGCGTGCAGTTTCTGGAAACTGTGGACCTTTACCAGAAGGTAACGCGAGCACTGAAATACGGTGTGCTCTTTATCGCGTTGACCTTCACCGCGTTTCTCCTAACCGAGGCGCTGTCCCATCGCCAGCTGCACGCGATGCATTACCTGCTGGTAGGCTGCGCGCTCTCGATTTTCTATCTCCTTCTCGTGTCGCTGTCCGAGCATATCGGCTTCGCACCCGCATACTTCACGGCCATGCTGGCTTGCATCGGCTTGATCGGCATTTACCTTTCAGGCGTTCTGGAGAGTGCCCGCCTGGGCACCGTCTACGCGGTTGGCCTCGGGAGTCTGTACGGCACGCTGTTCGTCGTGCTGCGCTCGGAGGACTTCGCGTTGCTGATGGGCAGCACTCTGTTGTTTGCGACGCTGGCAGTCTTCATGCTTCTGACCCGCCGGCTGCAATGGCGCAGCGAGGCCCTTGCTGACGATACGCCGCCCGAAGCGGTGCATCCCCAGGGTGGTCACTGAACGCTGTCGATGAGGGAATGATCGGCGCGAGTGAGTCTCTCAAGACTGCATTCGCAATGGAGTAGAGGGTCTGCAGCCGTGCCTTGACCAACTCTTCAACCTCGGAAGAGAGATTCGCCTGGAAACATTAGTTACTGAAAACGAAAAAGCCGGCAGTCCTGAGACTGCCGGCTGTTCCAACCCGGTGTCCGGGCAGCAACGGCGGGGCGCAGGCGCCCCGCCGTTGCCGCGAACGCTAGCGCGTTTCCCGCTCGCCGCAGAGGCGGCGCTGGTACACCGTAAGCGTGTTGCTGCCCTCGTTGGTAACGAGCAGGGTTGAACAGCGATTCGGACTGTCCTGCGGTCCGATGAACCGCAGGCCTTCCGGTGCTTCGTCACCCTCCGTCTGCAGGATCTGCAGGAAGCGCGGCACAAACGGGCGGGACACGTCGTAGACCATCACCTGGTCGGTGCGCTCCAGGCCAATGAAGGCCAGGGTGCGTCCGCCAAAGAGCTGGCCAATCTCAACGCCTTCGGGTTCCGGGCCCTTATTGTCACTGCGCCCGTCGTCGTAGTTGTCCGGCGTCTGTGCAGCAACAATGGCCT
>JBCAXP010000075.1:0-14089 GCA_038533995.1 Pseudomonadota bacterium | reverse complement strand
CCTGTCAGCGCTGTTGACACCGACGCTGACGGCATCGATGACGACGTTGCGCTGAAGCCGCGACCCCGTCGTCATGACCTCCTCGAGCTCTCCCACGCACTCGCCATAGGCGGGGTCACAGGGCAGAGTGTCACCCGTCTGTGCCATAAGCACGTCGACCGGCTTTGCCCGCACCTGGGCCCACCACATGTCGTACTTTTCCGCGGCGTCGACCGCTTCTTTGAAGTAAGCGTCGAATTCCTCGCGACTTGTAAAGGGCACGAGCGAATCCCTGGTAATGGAGTTCAGCGAGGGATCGTCCCAGTGCGGTGCGGAAGTTGCGCAGCCGACAAGCTGTGTGGCGACTGCAGCAGCGGCGATGAGCCTGCCCTGCATCAGCGAGTATTGCTTGCGCTCAACGCGTGGAGTTTCGCCTCATACAACTGGCGGGTCGATGACTGGCCAGCGTTCGCGATTGCCTGCTCCAGCGCCTTCTCGGCCTGAGTCATATTTCCGAGACGAAAGTGCGCCCTGGCAAGACCGAAGTGACTTTCGTGCAGGTAGGGCGCAAGCTCGGCGCTTTTCTCGAACCAGCGTATTGCGCGATGGTAATTGCCGTTCCCGTAGGCTTCCTGCCCTGCAAAAATCCAGTCAAAGGGATTCGGGTCGTCCAGTGCCGCCAACCGCTTGTTGACCTGCTCGGCCTCCGACAATCGCCCATTGCGCTTAAGAAACTTGCCGTAGTTACGCAACAGGCTTACCTGGCGCGTTGCGTGCTCAATGCCGTACTTGTAGATCTCTTCGCTTTTGCCCGGATGGCCGGCGCGATCAAAAACGATCGCCAGCATGTTGAGTGACTCCGGGCTTAGCTCTGAGAACTTCAGGGACTCCATCGACAGCCAGTAGGCCCGGTTCAGGTCGCCGTCCTCGAGGGCATCCGCTGCAATGTTCTGGTAGTACAACGCGAAATACTCAGCTTCATCGATATTGGCGATGAAGCGATCGGTTTTGCTCGGGAAATAGTCGACCGCGATGCGCGCGCGACGAACAAACATGAATGAAGTCGCGTTTTGATCTACTTCCGAGTCAGCATCGTAGAGCAGGCTCCTTACGTGTCTGCTGCGACGGATAACGCCGCCACTGGCCTGGAACACCGGGTCCGAGTCAATTAACTGATAATCGATCTCGACGTTTGCCAGTTTTGCCAGCGCCGTGGTCAGGATTGCCAGTGACAGGCAATTGCCGGACGCGCTGTCGAGCGCCTCGGACGCCGTGGAAGTGCGCCCTTGATAATCGAAGTTGCTGGTTTCCAGTGCCAGGTAGTCATAAACGCGTCTGTGCGGCGGCGTACCTTTGTTTCGCGCATTGGTGAAATAACGTTGGAAATCGCGCTGCTGATCATCGGTTAGCGTGTGAATGCCTGACACGGAAACGATGTCTGGCCGTTCGCCGAACACATCGGTCTGCAAGTCCAGAGTCGCCGGTTGCTCGGCGGTTTCGATAACCGGCGCCGTGCTGCAGCCTGACAGCAGGACGCATAGGGCAATGCCGGTACAAGTCAGTGAATATTTCATAGCACGTTGGCCAGTATACCTGTCCAGGCTGCGCCTGATCGTCCATCAACCAGCTGACGTTTCAGCGGAGGTGTGGCCAAGCGGTATCGGCCTCGTGCCCCAAAGTGCATTTCGCAGGGGCGTCACCCTCGTAGTACTCACAAACGGCCTTGAGAATTATACCAATTGGTCCTACCAATAATGAAGACCAAGCATTTCAATTGGTTTGCCAAGAGGCTTTCCAATTGGTATGGTGCCTCCGGTATTCCAATAAAAGTGGCAACGAAATTGCCAGTCTCACCGTAGCTGTTACGCCGCCTCCGATTACTTCGGTTCGGTTGATGCAAAACCACGGGAGCGCCACGGCTGCCGATGCGCGGCGGACGGATGAGCGAAGCGAAAAAAAATACGACGGGGGAAATCATGTTCAAAAGAATCTTGTTCCTGGCACTGCTGGCGTTGTCCTTTATTGCGGCACCTGTCAGCGCTGTTGACACCGACGCTGACGGCATCGATGACGACGTCGACAACTGCAGGCTGGACCCGAACCCGATGCAGGTCGACGCGGACAATGACGATATCGGCAATGTCTGCGACGGTGACATCGCCGTGCCGAACGACTGCCAGGTGAACTTCCTTGATCTGGGCGCCATGAAGGCTGCGTTTTTCACCACGGATCCGGTGGCCGACCTGGTGGGTCCCGGAAACACCGAGCCGGATGGTCAGGTGAACTTCTTTGACCTCGGTCGGATAAAGGAAGTGTTCTTCAGTCTTCCCGGTCCCAGTGCAACAGGTTGCGACGCGCCGCCTGCCAACGTACCTGGAGAAATCTCCCTCAGTGGGACGACCCTGGTCGGGGAAGTGCTTACCGCGACGGTAACCGACGACAACGGCACTGGCGTCATTGACTACCAGTGGCAGGCCGATGGTGTTGACATTGGGGGCGCAACGCTCGAGACACTGACGCTGACTGCCGCCCAACGGGGTGCGCTGATTTCCGTCAACGCCAGCTATACAGACAATGACGGCTTCGCGGAGGGCCCCCTGGTGGCCACAGCGGCAGACATTACCTACAGCGCGATCGCAACCGGCGAGGCCACGCTGCAGGCAGCAGCAGGGGCTGCGGTGGCGGGTGACATCATCGGCCTGGCTTCGGCGTCAGGCGGTGATGACTACGCAGACATGGCCGAGGTTTTGTTCGATACCGACAACCTGCTGGTTCGCCGGACTGCAGACAGCACTGCCGTCATTTCAGGTGCGACCTGTGTGGCCGTCACCGGCGACGGCATTGTTATCGATGGGCTGGTTTTTGACGTCCTTGACTGGCTTGCAGCAAGCACCTGCGATTCACAAGGCGACGGCTCCGTCTTTATCGGCGGCGATGCCGTCACGCTCAGGAACAGCCAGTTCCTGGGAGAGGCGTTTCCGCGTACCGTCCCGGGCGGCGATCCGTACCACTACATCACGCTGAAAGGTGTCGGCAATCTCATCGAAAGAAACTCCTTTGCGGGTAAAGATATGGACAACGAGGGCTCCATCATCTCGATCTTCGCCGACCCCAACGACGCGCCGGATTTCGACCCGAGTAACGAGAACCACACAATCCAGTACAACCTGTTCAAGGATATTGTTGGTAAGTCCGGTGTCGCGGGTAACCGCAATTCCACAGCGCACGCCCTTCAGATCGGTCGCAGCACGGGCAGCGATTCCACGGGCGACGGCCTCGTCAAGGTGCTTTACAACCGCTTTGAGAACGTCGAGTCCGAACGCCGCATTATGCGCGTTCAATCCGGCGGAAACCTGATCCAGGGCAACACGTTTATCGACACGCTCGGCATGATCGCGCTGGAGGACGGTTACGCGAGCACAGTGACCCAGAACATCATTCTGTCGATGGGTGATGACAGCGACGACGGCGGCATCAGTTTCGCGCCGCTGGGGCATACGGTGACCGATAACTACATTAACAACATGCGCACGACGTCTGGCCAGCGCGCCGCTTTGCTGCTGAATCCGGACCCGCTGAGTGGTTCTGGTAACACCGCGTTAATCGCGTCGCCTCCCGGCGATTTCACCGTGACGGTTGCCCGAAACACAATCGTCAACGCGCGACAGGCAATTCAGTTCGAAGATGCGGACTGCGCCGATCTGCCGCCACTGCTGGACTTTGACGATAACTTCGTAATGAACCAGACCGGTGGGCCGTCGATCAACGACAACTCCAACGGCAGCGGCCGCGATGCGGTCACGGACGATGACTGGACGACTGCCGGCTGTGCCCTGGATCCTGCCTCGACCTTTGCGGACAATCATTTCTACTCGGCAGTGCTGTCTACCAGCACCACTTTCGATTTCAACGGAAACCTTGCCGGCAACACGGTCGGCGGCGAGGACGGTGCAACGTTTACCCAGGATGGCAACACGCAGCCCTTCGCAACAGGTGGGCTGGTCAACGGGAGTGGTGCCGATACCGGCGTCGGCGTGGACACTTCGACCCTGGAACTGATCGAGGAATCGCAGGTGGGGCCGGGCTCGACCTGGACAACTGGTGAAACCAACAACGTCGCCGTGATTATCGATACGGATCCCGGTGACACTGGTGAACTGAGATATGCGTTAGGCGGCGGTGGCCCGCTTGCGGCAGGCCGAGTGGAAGCGAGAATCAAGCGACTGGACGATGCGCTTGGCGATGGCGACGCATTCATCACCCTGTTTAACTCGGAAACCAACAACGCTGGCGCGATTCTCGATTTCCGCATCCGGGATGACAGTTTTGCTGTCAGAAGTCCGGACACTATCGATACTTCTTCGCTACCGCACACGCTGGGTGCCTTCATGGATGTGGTTATTACCTGGGAGTACCCGGGCGGAGACACCTTGCTGCTTCCAGAGGTAACGATAACGGTAGATGGCGTCAGTCTTGCTCCCTTTATGCCCGACAACAGCGCCTTTGGAGGCGTGACCCACGTTGCCTTCCGCTTTGGCGACAATAGTGGCGTGCGTGCAGCGACAGGCAAATACAGTGTCGATGATTTTGCTATCTATTCCGATACGGCGGGCACTGTGGAAGTGTTTGCAGATGACTTTGAGTCTTATGAGGATGGTGCTTCGCTCGATACGGACAACCCTGCTTCGCCCTACAACTCGAGCACTTCGGAAGCCACGGTCGAAACTATTGGTGGAGTAGTTACCACTGCGTTTGAAATCCTGGTGAACGCCGATAAACAGGCGTTCACCGAAGTCGCGAGTCGTTTTCTTGATTCCGATGGTGTCGGCATTGGCCTCAGCGCCTACGATCTAATCACTAACCTGGGTGGTGCCGGCTCGATCGAAGCGCCCGATCTCTACGCGGTGAATCATCCGCCCACGCCGCATATCTTCGAAGCCTTCGATGCCCAGGTCGGTAATCACTTTGTGTTTGTGATCCACCGCGACATCGATATCGATCGCGATCGAACCGATATCACCGATCGCCAGCGCAATGAAATCAAAACGTTTGGGCCGTCCGAAGACGCCGTAAAGGGGTACGAAGATGAGACGATGGCCTTTGAATGGAAATTCAGGATTAACTCCGATATGGAAGTGTCGAAGAATTTCTCTCATTTTTTTCAGTTAAAAGCGGTTGGGGGCGACGACAGCCAGCCGGTTGTTTCGCTGACGGGTAATGAACGCACGGGCGAGGACGGCTTGGAGATCAGGCAAAGCCCGGCGCAAGACTTCGACATCCTTGGTCGGATCGACTGGAGCGAGGTTACCGGCGAATGGGTCGAAGTTTATTGCCGGGCTACCTTTTCCGATCAGGGTTCGTTGCGGCTGATCGCCGGCCGGCTCAGTGACCAGCAGATTCTGTTCGACGTCACCGAGAACAATGTTGACATGTGGCGCGGAGACAGCGCCGATCATTTCGTACGCCCCAAGTGGGGAATCTATCGATCGCTGCTTGACGCTGGAAATCTGCGGCCTGACGAGGAGGACGTAGCGTTTGCCAACTTCACGATCAGTAAACTCGAGCCCGTCTAGCAAACACCTGACCAGTTGCAATGACACTTTCTCGTAGGAGCGCCTTCCAGGCGCGCTTCTTGCTGGCGTGCATCGTGGTTGGAAGCTCCGCCTGCGGTTCCGGCGGCGGTGGCGCACCGCAGGTCTCTCCGTCGCCGGCCCCTGGGCCACAGCCGACCAACAGCGTCGGCGCGGTGTCCATTGATGGTGTCCCCGAGGTATGCGCGCCCCTGACGGCCGAGGTTCAGGACTCCAATGGACTGAACAATGCAACCATAACCTACCAGTGGTCGGCGGACGGCGAGGACCTGGCTGGCGCAACGGGGGACACCTACACGCCAACCGTCGATGACTTTGACAAAGCTGTCCTGGTGAACGCCAGCTATACGGACGACGAGGGTTTTTCCGAGAACATAGCAGCCACCCCTGTGACGATCAGACAGGCGCCGAACTTCCTGGGTGTCGCAACGCTATCCGGTGCAGCGCAAGTGGGCGAAACGCTCGAGGTCGCTGTCGCAGACAAAAACGGAACGACAACAAGCGCCTTCACTTACCAATGGCAGTCTGACGGCGTGAACATTGCGGGCGCTCAGGGTCCAACGCTGCAACTGGCATCAAATCTGCTTGGCGCCGCCATTCAGGTTCTTGTCAATTACACCGATGATCAGGGCTACGTCGAGGACGTCCAGTCTGATGAAACCGTTGCGGTGGTCGCTGCCGCCAGCGGTGGCAATTTCCCCAGAGGCACCGTCGGTGACAACGACACGGTGCCGCAGGTCAGCTGCGACACAGTAGTGGCCTCAATGTCATCGCTCGAAGCGATGACGAACCGTTCCATGACCCCGGGTGTGACCGTCTGCGTTGCCGATGGCACCTACACCGATCTGGATCTTGACTTCGGTGGCGCAGGTACCGAGGCCGAGCCCATCACCGTCGCCGCGCAGAACCCTGGTGAGGTGACGATTGGCGGTGCCATAAAGGTGCGCATGTCCGGCACCTACGTGGTGCTGCAAGGGCTGATCTTTAAAGACGGCACGAGCGAGGATGGCGACCTGCTGCAGACGCGAACCAGCAGCAGCAATCTCTGTGACCATTGTCGCGTCACCGAGATTTCGATTATCGATATTGACGATGCAAGCTCCAGTTCCAACAAGTGGGTGAGTATCTACGGGCAGCACACGCGGGTCGACCACAGCTGGTTTTCGGGCAAAACCAACGAAGGCGCGCTGATGGTTGTCTGGCGCAGCGTGCCGAGCGGCGGGGTGCCGGCCGATGTGGAAATTAACTACGCGCAAATGGACCACAACTACTTCGGCAATCGCCCCCCAGCAGACGGCAAGCCCTATCCCACGAGTGGCGACAACGGCTTCGAGGCGGTTCGCATTGGCACCAGCGATTCGCATTCGGAAGACGCGCTGTCGGTGCTGGAGCACAACTACTTCGAGCGCATCGACGGTGAGTCGGAGGTTATTTCCAACAAGTCCGGCAACAACACGCTGTACAACAACACCATTCGCGACAGTTTTGGCGCGCTGACCCTGCGGCACGGCTCGAGTGCCACTGTCTCGCACAATTTCATCATCGGCGACGATCATCCGTTTGCCTCCGGCATACGCGTCATCGATGACGGTCATCGCATTGTCAATAACTACATCGAAGGGGTGCGCTACACGGCGACGAGCTTCCACGGGGGTATTGTCCTTCACTCCTCGGACGGCTCGACCAGCAACGGTTACCAGGTGCTTGAGAATGTCTTTGTTGCCAACAACACGATTGTCGACAGCATCAACAGTCTGAGCGTCAGTGGCGGCAGCTTCAGCATCGAGCCGGAAGACGTCATCTTCGTGAACAACATCATCGCTGACGCGATCGGACCGGTCATTGTCAGGGCAGATGACGGCATGCCCGCCAGCTCTACGTACGCCGGCAACTATGTCTACGGGCAGGAGTTTTCCGACAACAGCTCGATTACGTCCTTTTCCGGGTTCAGTTTTGTCGACGCCCAGCTCGAGGACGATGGTTTGGGCATCGCCCGGCCGTCCCTGGTGAGCCCCTCGCTGCTTGCAGACGCTACCGTCGACCTTGAGGGCTTTGACCCCGTTGAAGACGACATGGACGGCCAGGAGCGCGTCGGTGCCACCAACAGCGGTGCAGACCACGACTCCAACCAACCGGTAACCGTGGGAGTGCTAACGCCCCTGGATGTCGGTCCTATCAGCTACACGCCGCCGGCAACGCCTGGTACCGTCGTTCGCTTCGAGATCACCAATCATGATTTCGACAATGGCATGAGTGGCT
This sequence comes from Pseudomonadota bacterium, assembly GCA_038533995.1. Lineage (GTDB taxonomy): Bacteria > Pseudomonadota > Gammaproteobacteria > Steroidobacterales > JBCAXP01 > JBCAXP01. The sequence goes on along the minus strand of JBCAXP010000075.1, from coordinate 6,260 downwards.
GGACGTTTGATGCGCCGTCCGGGCTGACGACCACACAGGATGAGACCTATTCCCGCGGTGTCTCGGCCGAAGTCACCGGGGCGGGGCGCATCTCACAGACGATCAACATTGAGCCCAATACCAACTACACGCTGTCGGCGTTTACCCAGGGGCCTGCGCGTCTGGGTGTCAGCCTGGGTGGGTCAGAGCAGAGCGAAACCGACAATAACTCGGCGTACAGGTTCACGAGCGTCAGTTTCAGCTCCGGCGCCAATTCGCAAGTAACGGTCTTTGCAGAGACGACGGGCAGCGGCGCGTTTTTCGACAGTTTCCGGTTGATTTCGCACGCCGCCGCCCAGTAGCGGGCTGTTCGCCGCCGGCGCGGCTAGGATTCGTCGCTCCCGTTTTCGGCTACGCTCCGCCTGCGAGGTCCCTACATCAATATGCCATTCACAGGCTGCGAAGGAGGCGGCAATTCCGTGTCGCCGATCAACTCACGAAGATCGCGTTCGATGTTGATGCAAATCGCAGTCATGGGTGTGTCGTTGGCGCGATTCTCAAAAGGGTTCATCAACTCGAGGGAGAGCTGGTAAACGACAAAAAATGCCACCGCGACAAACAGGACGCCGACCTGCTTGATGAAGTACATGGGCTCGTCAGCTTCCAGGAAGACGACCGGGATCAGCAGTGCGATGCCCCAGACCAGCACCAGGGTCAGGGCGCGAACGTCATCAGGGAAGGCTGTTCCCTTGATGCGGTCACACCCACCCTGAACGTCCAGCAGGTTGCTTAAGGTCGCGTCAAACCGGGCGAGCAATACGGTGTCCTTCGTGTCACGGCCCAGCAGGTCGGCCAGTTCGCGGCCCTGCTGCCTGATGAGCGTCGTGGGCCGGTTGGTGTGAGCAGCGGTTTCGTCCAGTTCCTCTTTACTGAGGAAAGGTGCGAGTTCCTCGACCTGGTCATCCTGTCCACGCAATCGCAAGCGAAGGGCATTGACGATGGCAACCTGCCTCATGACCAGCCTGCGCTGCGTCGTTTGCAACGTGCCAGGCTCTGGCATGTGCCTTTCCCGCAGCAGCGTCGTTACCTGGCGAGCAAAACTGCGCGAGTTGTTGACCATCTGACCCCAGAGAATCCGCGCTTCCCACCACCGGTCGTAGGCATTGTTGAACCGCAGCGCCAGGAACAGGCCAACGACAGTTGCCAGCATGGCCACCGCTGTTTCCGAGAAGAAACTGGTCTGGAAACCAGGAAGCACGTGATAGAAAGTGCCAATGGTCGCTTCGAGCACGAGCAGCAGAATGATCGCAAACCAGTTGCGAACGATAAACACCTGCGTCACACGCCGAAATCCAGCGCCACCTCGGACGATCATTGTCGGCGTCCTCTGCGACTGCCTGGTCGCTTGCTCGTGAATTCAGATTTCATCATCGGCTCTTTTCCATGATGATTAATCATCTCACATGAACTGGGGCCATGATGGCCCAACTGCGACGGCTAGCGCTCCGAGGCCGCCAGCGCCTTCAGACGCACTGCCGCGCCACCACCAGCGGCCAGCGGCAGTTCGAGCACAGAGTCGCTCGTTACCTCGAAGCTCTCGATCGACATCGCATAGGGATTGGACTTCCAGTGTCCATCGTCGGCATCGCGATACACCTGCGCCTCGTAGGTGACGCCCTGTGTCAGGAAGTCCAGCGGAATGCTTAAATCCCGCGCTTCTTCGTCGGTGAGCGCGCCGACGTACCAGTCCGGATGAGCGCGCTGCTTGCGTGCGAACGCTACGTAGTCGCCCACTTCACCGGCAACGGCAATGCTCTCGTCCCAGTCAGTGGGTACGTCGACGATGAACTGAAACGCGTCCGGCCGCTTCTCGTAGTTCTCAGGCAGGTCGGCGGCCATCTGGATCGGGCTGTACAGCACTACGTACAGCGCCAGCTGCTTCGCAAGCGTGGTCTTCACGCGCTGCTCAGACTCCGGACCCTGGAACGTCAGGTCGAAGATGCCCGGCGTGAAGTCCATCGGGCCCGCCAGCATTCGCGTATACGGCAAAATTGCGGTGTGCTCCGGCGGGTTCGGCGGATCGCCCCAGGCGTTAAACTCCTGCCCGCGCGCGCCCTCACGCGAAATCCAGTTCGGATAGGTACGGCGAAGACCGGTGTCCTTGATGGGTTCATGCGTATTGATGCTGATCTTGCGGCGAGCGGCTTCCAGCACCGAGAGGCGGTATTGATCCACCATGAACTGGCCGTCGTGCCACTCGTAGTGCACAAGGCCGTCCTCGTCCACCCGTTTGATGTCACCGGCATCGGCCACGTAGCCGGTCTTGACCTGGGTGACGCCGTGTTTGGCATACAGGTCCAGCGCATCGGCCATCTGGTTTTCGTAGTTGGTCACGTTGCCCGACGTTTCGTGGTGACCAATGATGCGCACGTTCTTGCCGCGGCCGTATTCTGCCAGCGCAGGCAGGTCGAAGTCGGGATAGGCCTGCGTGAAGTTGAACACATCGCCGTTGTAGAACCAGTCGCCGTCCCAGCCCAGGTTCCAGCCTTCCACGAGCACACCGTCGAAGCCGTACTTGGCGGCGAAATCCATGTAGCGTTTTGTGTTTTCCGTGGTTGCGCCGTGAATGGGCCCCGAGCCCCAGGTAAAGGTGCGAATGTGCATGCCCCACCAGATGCCGACGTACTTGCCGGGTTGCACCCAGGACACGTCGCCAATCGCATTGGGCTCATTGAGGTTCAGAATCAGGTTGCTGTTGAGCAGGCCCTTAGCGTCAGGGGAAACCTGGATCGTGCGCCACGGCGTCTGGAATGGCGCTCGGGTTTTTACCCGGATGCCGTCTGACCACGGCGTAAGGTCCGCTTCGAATACGCCGGGGCGCCGCTGGTCCAGCACCATGCCTGCATAGTCGACGAGCGCTGCCTCGTGGATGCTCAGGTGCGTGCCGCTTTCGAGGCGAAAGGTCACCGGCGTGTGCACCCGGTCCATCGGCTCCAGCCCGGTCGTGTGGTAGATGTACTCGTACCGGTTGAAATTGCGCGCCGGAATCCACCAGCCCGTTGCGCCCTTAGGGATGTGGAACTCGGTGAGCTCGTCGACGATGTTGATCTCGTTGTAGCCGGACTGCGCGGGCAGTTCGTAGCGAAAGCCGAGGCCGTCGTCGTGCACTCGCACCCGCAGATCAATCATGCGGGTAGGCTCCTGCGCGGTGAGTCTTACGCGCACCTCGTTGTAGTGGTCGCGAATAATCCGGCGTTCGCCCCAGGGTTGTTCCCAGGTGCCGTCTTCGCTTCGGCGGTCGACGTCGGCGATGGCAAGGCCGCTGTCGAAGCCGTGGTTGTCGCGAAAGTGCATCCCTAAGCGCGAGGCGAGCACCACGGGCTCGCTGTCGCGGGATACCGTGTACCGCGCATCGCCGTTGTCGTCGATGGCAAGTTCAAAGCTAAGCAAGCCGTCGGGCGAGCTGACTGCGACGGAGCGGGGTGCGGAGGAGTCAGCGGCGTGGACGGCGCCGGTCGAAAACAGCAACAGCGCAAGCGTCATTGCCACCAGTCGTCGCGAGCTTTGCATGAGTGTCTCCCGTCAGGGGTTGGATTCGGTCGTTGCCGTGATGCCCAGCAATTCGCGGGCGTCGGCCAGGCCCTGCTCACAGCGCGACTGGTCGTCGCCCTGCACTGAACAGCGCTCCCACATGGTAAGCAGCCGTTCTGCGTCCATGGGCACGGCATGGTGATGGAAGTTCGTCAGGATGCGGGTAGAGCGCTGTGCCACGTTGAGCGGCACCGATGCGGGAAGGGTCCCGCCAGCGAGGTAGGCAGAAACCACCTGCGCCACGTTGTTCTGCGCAAAGCGGCCGCCAAGCGCGGTGCCGCTCACTTCGCCGGCCTGCTTCAGTGCATCCTGGAAGCCGGGCTGTCGGGCGCCGCCGCTGGCGACCCAGTCGGCAAAGAGCGCGGTGCACAGCGTCGAACGGTGCCGGCAACTCTGCACTGCCGCGCGCGGCCTGAAGTCCGCAGGCACCGGCGTGGCGCTTTCAAGGTAGCGCCGCATCAGCGAATTGGCGTTACCGATCTCCCGGCCGGCGCGGGTGCCGGAGAAAGGCAAATCGGCAACGACGCCCTGGAAGTAGGCGCGCGCGGTCATGTCATTGAGTCGCGGGCGCAGCAGCGTTTGCACCGGCCCGTCCAGTTCCAGTTCGTGCAGAACGCCCAGTGGCAGAATTTCATGCGCGAGCAGCTCCGGTAGTCCGCGAACTTCGCTGCGTATCAGGCCCCTGGCGAAGTCCGGCTGGTTGACCCGCTGCATCAGCCGTTCGAGGTCGAGTGCCGTTTCCGGGTCGTCAAAGCCAAGCAGCAGCAGGTCGCGGCCGAGGCCGTGCCAGACCGCCACGTGGTCGAACGCGGTGGTGTAGGTTTTCAGTACGAGAGCGGTGGCCTCTTCGCTGGTTGCGTACTGGTGGAACCACTGCACGAACACGCCGCCGTCGGCGAGCTTGTCGCGCGCAGCCTCGAGGAACTGCAGGCTGTACAGCATTTCGACGCCCGTGACCCACGGGTTGCTGGGCTCGGAAACGATAATGTCGAACTTGTCTTCACTGCGCAGCAGCGCCCGGTAGGCATCACTCTTGATGATGCGTACCTTGGGGTGGGTGGACGTGTTGCCGTTGGCGTAGTCGAACAGCGGCGCCGCTGCTACCACGCCGCTGGAAATCTCCGCGACGATGACTTCCTTGCTGTCGTCCAGCTGCGCGATCTCGCCCACGCTGATGCCGGTGCCGTAGCCGATAACAAACGCCCGGTCGAGTTTCTCGGCAAAGAGAGCAGGCAGCAGGCCCAGCAGGCCGACCGTGGGGCGCTCGCCATGGGTTGCGCTGTCAGATTTGCCGTTCACCAGGATGCTGCGCACCGGCTCTGCTTCGCGGTTCGATTCAGTGACCAGCACCGACATGGACGGGTCGTCCATGTAGAACGGCAGTTGGATACCCGCCCACCATTGTTCGAAGAACGCGTCGGTCGGCTGGCCGCTGTACGGCAGCGCGCGCCACGCGCGGAACAGGCCCGGTGACAGCCGTTCCGGCTGCCATGCCGGCAAGCCGGCGATGACGGCGGTAGCAGCTACCGCGGCGGCCACGCTGGCCGCGCGTACCGCGGTGGTGGCGTGCAGAATGCCGAGCACCAGGGCCGACACGGCGGCCGACGCAAGGCCAATCTTGAACACCGCATCCAGGTCCAGCCAGAACAGCAGGGCGTAACCACCGAGCAGGGCGCCGATGAAGGAACCAACGGTGTTCCAGCTGTACAGGCGGCCGGCGACGGCGCCGAGGTCGCCGAACCTGTCGCGCAGCGTGTTGAACAGCAGCGGCAGCGACGCGCCGGACAGCAACACCGGGGCGGCCAGCAGCGTCATGATGCCAATGAACGCACCCACCTGGTACGGGAGGAACGCCTCGGGCCGCGCGGTGAACATGATGCGCAGGTGATGGACCAGGTACGGCCCGTCGGGAAGGCGGCCGTACAGCCACACGAGCAGCGCGACCAGCAGCCACTGGTTGATGACCACAAGGCTCCTCGGAATTCGCCGCAGGGCGCCGACGGCGAAACTACCGAGCGCGATACACAGCACGAACACCGCTACGACCATGGAAAACGTCAGGTCGGAGGAGCCGAACGACAGCGCGCCGATGCGAATGGCGGCGGTCTGCACCGTCATCATCGTAAAGCCCGTCAAGAGCGCAACGAACGCGTAGCCGGCGAAGCCCGTGACGGCGGCGGCAGACTCATCGCCGGACGAGACGGCGGGCGTTGGGGCGCTTGCGTCGAGCCGGTAGAAGATGGCGCCGGCGATGATGTTCACGAGGCCCATCATGATCATGACGCCGACGAGCCCGAGTGCCGGAATGAGGAAGAAACCGGCGGCCAGGGCGCCGGCGAAAGCGCCCGCAGTGTTGATGCCGTATATGGCGCTGTGCACGCGGGTCGCATCGTCGATGTCGACCGCAAGGCCCTGCGTCAGGAACGGAATGGTGCCGCCCATGAGCACAGCGGGCGGGCCCATCAGCAGGATGGACAGCACAACGTCGAAGGCAAAGCCCAGGCCGCCTGCGGCGTGCGGAATGTTGATTGACAGCGCCTGCACAGCGAGAAACACGAGCGGAAAGACGAGCGCATAGACGCCGATAGCGGCCTCGAGTTTGCCGTAGACGGCCAGCAGGCGAGGGCGCTCGCCCTTGTCGCGCGCCTGCTGCAGCAGGCGGCGAGTGACACCGCCGAAGAACCAGTAGC
>JBCAXP010000074.1:0-14172 GCA_038533995.1 Pseudomonadota bacterium | reverse complement strand
CGGCGTCAGCCCGGCGGCGGCGGCCGGCTGAGCAGCGGCGAGGCAGGTCATTACGGCCGCGGCTCCAAGGCAGCGGCGGAGAGTTCCGGCGAAAATGGCAAGAGAGCTGTCTGGTTTGGTCATGGCTGTACTGGTCTGTCTAAGGGTCAGTTTTTCCGTACTTTTCCCTATGCATCTTGTGTGCCAGCCGGGCACGACTGCAGGGCAGTCAATCACTTGCGTGCAATGCAACATATTGTATCTCGCGCTGCTGTAAATACTGCCGACACGTGCACAGTTCACACGGGCAAAAACGGTGCGTGACGCCGGTCACAGTCGAGGCTGCGGCACCATACCGGTACGTCGCATTCGGCGGTCACGGTTACACTCCTCCGCCGACACTCATGAGGCCCACCCAATGCGAATTCTGATGACAGGCGCCACCGGCTTTGTGGGCACACCGCTCGCGCGTGCCCTGTTCCTCGCCGGGCACGAACTCGTCATCCTGTCCAGGAATGCCAGCAGCGCGCGCCGGCGCGTGGGCGTTAAGGGCGACTACGTGCAGTGGAACCCGCTCAGCGGTCCGCCGCCTGCGATGGCCGTTGCCGGCGTGGACGCGGTGTTCAACCTGATGGGCGAAAACCTGGGCGCCGGTCGCTGGACAGAGAAGCGCAAGCGCGCGATCTACGACAGCCGGGTCAAGGGCACTGCCCACCTGGTCGCCGGCGTTGCCGACGCCAACGCGGATGGAATCGGACTCTGGGTCAATTTCTCCGCCATTGGCTTCTACCCGACGAACCGGGCGGAGTCGTTCGACGAGGGCGGCCCGCGTGGCGAGGGTTTTGCGTCAGACGTTTGCGCCTACTGGGAGGCCGCCGCGAGCTCGGACAACCCGGCCGCGCGGCGCGTGGTGCTGCGCGTGGGAACCGTGCTCGGCGCCAACGGCGGTGCGCTGGAAAAACTGTTGCCGCCATTCAAGGCGGGGGCCGGCGGTCCGGTCGGCGCCGGTCGCCAGATGATGAGCTGGATTCATAGAGACGACCTCGTCGCCCTGTGCATGCGGTGCGTCGATAACGACTCGTTCGAAGGTGTTTACAACGCCGTGGCCCCGGGGCCGGTGTCCAACGCTAACTTCAGCAAGGCGCTGGGCCGCGCGCTGGGCCGGCCGGCGGTACTGCCCGCGCCGCCCGTGGCGCTGAAACTCGCTCTCGGTGAGATGGCGCAGCTCGTGCTCGACGGCCAGTCCATCGTATCGGCGCGCCTGGCGGACGCGGGCTTTCGCTTTCAGTACGGGAACGTGGACGACGCGTTGCGAGAGGCCGCAGGTCGGCTACCCGTTGGCCTCAACGGCGAAGAGCACGTCTGCGATCGCTTTGAGGACTTCACGTTCATCGATCGTCCTGTCGAAAAGGTGTTCGAGTTCTTTTCTGACGCCTACAACCTCGAGAGAATGACGCCGGACCTGCTTCGCTTTCGCATCCTCGGCATGTCGGAAGAGCCGGTGCGCGAAGGGACAACTATCGACTACTCGCTGCGGTTGCACGGCCTGCCGTTCAAGTGGAAGACGCTTATTCGCGAGTGGCAGGCGCCCGACCGGTTTATCGACTACCAGCTCAAGGGTCCGTATCGCATCTGGAACCACCTGCACCGTTTTATTCCAGTGGCGGGCGGCACGGCGATGACAGACCGTGTGGACTACCAGCTCCCGCTGGGCGTGCTCGGCGGGGCCGCGGCGCCGCTCGTCAGGCGCGATGTGCAGCGCATCTTCGACTACCGCCACGACACCATCATTGAGCTCATGGAAGCCGGCGGCGCCGACTGACGGACGTTTGCCTTACCGGGCCGGCACGCTGCCGACGGCCACAACGCTCGTCCAGGGAATCGGCCCGTAGACGTGGGGAAACTGCTCCTCGCCCCCGGTCGTGTTTTCCAGCTTCAACACTGAAGCCAGCGCTGTCGGGTCGATGGTGAGCATGACGAGATCGTCCATTCCCTGGTAGTAGCGCTCAAGCACGCCAGCCACCTGGTGTTCAAAGGCACAGTGGATGAAGCCCTCGGTCGACAGTGACGGCGCGGTGTAGCTGCCTGCGTCGCGCCCCTGGTCCGCTTCGGCGCCGGTTGTGATGTGATAGAGCGTTTCCATGCTGCAGAACACTAGCATCAGACACGTGTTTCAGCGAAGCGAAAACCGCGTTGTGCGAGCAATCCGGGCGGTGCACTATCGGCGTCATGATGCGGGTGACGCGATGGCAACCGATGGCGTGCTGGCCGGCGCTGGCCGCGGCGATCCTGACCAACATTCCGGCGGCGGCAGCGGACGGTGGCAGGCACCTGGCACTCCAGGTGTCAGGCATACCCGGCGCCTCGGCGTCCGAAGGCGTTGAACTTGAGGAGAGCTCCAACCAGATCTCCGTTGGCCTGCACCGGTTCGGTAACGACGAAGCCTGGCTTGGGGTCGGCCTGGAGTACCAGTACACCCGCTACGAGTACGAGGGCCTCGACAGCAGGAACCGCGATCTCCATCGCTTCCAGGTGCCGGTGCGCTGGCAATGGACAGCCGACACGTGGACCTACGGTGGCGTGGTTGCACCGGGCCTTGCGACTTCCTCCAACGTCATCAAGGACCCGTTCAATCTCGTTACTGCTGACGACGTGGTTGTCACTGCGCGCGTTCACGCCCGCCGGCCGCTGGGCGGCGGCACGTTTTACCTCGGCGCCGCGTGGGACAGGCTGTTCGGCCGCCCGGCGCTGTATCCCTTCGGCGGTGTGGAGTACGCCGCCGGCGACCGGTGGCACCTGCGCGTTGGCCTGCCCGACCCGTCGGTGAGCTTCAGGGCATCGCAGCGGCATACGCTATCCGCCAGGCTGTACCCGGCCGGCAACCAGTGGCACGTGCTTAGCGACGATTGGAGAAACGACTTTCTGTATCGCGCCGAGGGCTACCGCAGCAGGCTGACGTGGAGCGTTAACGCTTTCTCAAGCGTTACAATCGATGTGTTTGCGGGGCTGGAATTCGGCCGCCACCATCGCCTGGAGACAAGCACGGGCAATGACCGGCGCCTGGACGTCGACAGCCAGTGGCTGTTCGGCGTCGGGGTGCGCTCGGCGAGCGCGCCGATGGTTTTCGTGCACGACTACTGATGTTCTAGAACGCCCGTCCCAGGAATACGTAAAAGCTGTCGTTGCCGCCTTCGGCGGCGCCGTAGGCTATCGATAGCGGACCGATGAACGTATCGGCGCCGATGAACACGGCGCCGGCCGTCAGGCTGTTGTCCCACCCGATGTCGCTACGGTTTTCGAAAACGTTCCCCCGCTCGACCAGCACGCCTGCATACACGGGAAGGAGTTCAATGGGCTCAATCTGCCGGAAGTAGCTGAGCCCGACCCGGCCGAAATGCTGGCCGCTGAGCTCGTTGCTGTTGAAGCCGCTTAAGTTGAAGAAACCACCGAGACGAAAGACGCTCTGCACGGGCGCTTCGCCGCTTATCGTCGAGCCGTAGTCAAGCAGTCCGGAGAAGCGGTGGGGGCCAATGGAGTGTGTGTAGATGCCGCTGATGCTGACCTGGTCAAATTCGATATCGGCGCCGAGCGACTCCCGTGAGGCTGTCCATTCAACGCTTGCCAGGTAGCCCTTGCTCGGGAAAAAGAAGCTGTCGAGTTCATCGGCAAACAGGCGAACATACGACTCACCCCGCTGAAATTGGACTTCCGGATTGTCGATGCGATCGCCCACACGCACCGTCGCTTCGCCGTCGGCGTAGCGAAGACCTGCACGCACTTCTCCCCAGGTGCCGAGCTCACGGCCGAAGCTCACTTCGCTAAAGGCCTCCTGGATTCCATACGTTGCAAATGCGTCATCGTCCTCAAAGAGGGTTACGAGCAAGTCCTGGTAGCCTCCGAACACGTTGGCGAACCACATGCCGTTCTTGCCTAGCGGCTGGTGGTAATCGAGAAACAAGGCAGGCTCCGAGCCGAGCTGGACGCCGCCACGAACCTCGCCGTTTGATTCGTTGAGCCCGGTTGCCAACACCGCAAAGCCGAGGTTGAAGACATTGTCGCCCTCGGTGTTGGAGTCGTAGCGCGCACCGAGCTGCAGATAAGTCGGGCCCCACGAGCGCTCGTTCGCGGTGATTTCAAGGCCCGTCTGGCCGTCTTCTTCCACGATGTTGTAGTTCACGTTCTGGAATTGCTCGAGGCCGTAAATGCGGCTGACGTCGCGCTCGATGTTGTCAAACGACAGGTCGTCCCCGATGCGGGTGTCGTGTATCCGAGACGCGAGAATGCTGTCCTTGATGCGCGAGTTGTTGTGCAGCCGAACAAAGTCAATGTGGTCCCGCTTGCGCGTGCCCTGCGTCAGGCTGTCGCGGTACGCCGCGTACTGTGCTTCCGGCAGCGACAAATGCTGAAGTTGAGCCACACTCCCTTCGGCGGCGGTTCGGCCTGCCGGCACGGCGTCAAGTGCGTGAAGAAAGTCAGCGGAGTTGAAGCCTTCAAGGTCTGGCACAATCAGCAGATCATGGTCGCAAAGGCTGGCGATTTGCGCTTCCGTGTTGCGCCGGGTCAAAAGTCCCGTGAGCTGGACCGTTACCGCCAGTACGGAGTCCACCTGCTCGTCCGTCAGGAGCGGCGTACTGATGTCGACGGCGATCACGATGTCCGCGCCCATCTCGCGCACAACGCTCACCGGCAGGTTGTTGGCGACGCCGCCGTCCACGAGCCGCCGCTCGCCGATCGTCATCGGCGCAAACGCCGCGGGTACCGACATGCTCGCGCGAATCGCGTCGGTGAGGCTGCCCGAGCCGAGCACCACCTCTTCGCCGGTCACGATGTCGGTGGCCACGGCGCGAAAGGGAATGCGAAACTGGTCGAAGTCGTTAATGTGCGATGACGGCTGCGTGAGCCGCGCGAGCGCCAGGTTGATCTTCTGTCCCTGGATGATGCCTGCTGGCAGCTTGAGCCCCTCGGTACCGATGCCCGGCCGTGACTTGATGAGGTACAGGTCGTCGTCACGCTTGCGCCGGAAGGAGCGCTCTTGTCGCGGCGTGGTATCGGAGAACACTTCTACCCAGTCGATTTCCCTAACAGCCGTGGTGATGTCTGCTGGCGACAAGCCGCTGGCGTACAGCCCACCCACAATCGACCCCATGCTGGTGCCAGCGATGTAGTCGATGGGTATACGGTTTTCTTCCAGCACCGCCAGTACGCCAAGGTGTGCCGCGCCGCGCGCGCCGCCGCCGCTCAGTGCTAACCCGATCCTCGGCCGTTCCTTGCCGGCGACGGGCGTCTCGCAGTGAGCATCTGCGTAAACGCTGGCGGAGGAAAAAAAGGCGGCGCACAGGGTGGACCAGCAGAGGGTCCGTAGAAGGCGTCGCGAGGCATGTCCGTTTACCTGCATGATTGAGATCCCGCTTTTGATGGTGGTTGACCAGGGCTGTATCAGTACCCGAAACCATACCTTTTTCCATGCGCCGGGGCAGCCGTTGCAAACTGTGCTCGGAACAGGCCGAGTGACCACGCAAAAAGCTTCGACGTTGTGGCAGCCCGCGCAGCAGTGCACTATCGTTCAGGTAATGAACGACAAGCCCACACTCACTGGGCAGCCGGGCGTCAGCCTGCAGCACCCGGAGTACGTCGGCCCCTACCGCATCATTGACGTGCTCGGCGAGGGCGGCCTCGCCGTGGTGTACCTGGCGGAGCAGCGCGAACCGGTGCAGCGGCGCGTCGCGGTGAAGATGATCAAGCCGGGCATGGACAGCCGGCAGGTCGTAACGCGCTTCGAGTCGGAACGCCAGGCGCTGGCGGTGATGGACCATCAGAACATCGCAAAGGTGTATGACGCCGGGGTCACGGACGCGGGCCGACCGTACTTCGTAATGGAGCACGTGCCGGGCGTGCGCCTGACCACTTACTGCGACACCCACACACTTAGCACCGCCGACCGCGTCCGCCTGATGATGGAAGTGTGCTCGGCGATCCAGCACGCGCACCAGAAGGGTGTGATTCACCGCGACGTCAAGCCGTCCAATATCCTGGTGGCCGAGCGCGACGGCAAGCCGCAGGTGAAGGTGATCGACTTCGGCATTGCCAAGGCGCTGGGGCCGAGCCTCACCGGTGCGGATGCAGTGACCCGGCTCGGGCAGTTCGTCGGCACGCCGCGCTACATGAGCCCCGAACAGGCCGACGGCTCCGGTCTGGACGTCGACACCCGCACCGACGTGTATTCGCTCGGCGTGGTTCTCTATGAACTCCTGACCAGCGTGCCGCCGATCGATCTCGACGGCGTGCCGGATCACGCGGTGCGCTACGCGCTGCGCGACAAGGAACCGGTGACGCCAAGCCATCGACTGCACACGCTGGGCCAGGCGCTGCCGGCGGTAGCGAAGGCGCGGCACGCCGACCCGACTACCCTTGAGCGAACGTTGCGCGGCGATCTCGACTGGGTGGTGATGAAGGCCATGCACAAGGATCGCGCCCAGCGCTATGACACGGTCGCAGCTCTCGGCGCCGACCTCGAACGGTTTCTCGAGCAGCGCCCGGTTGTCGCAAGGCCGCCGAGCGGCTGGTACGTGATGAGCCGCTTCGTGCGGCGCAACCGTGCCGCGGTGGTCGCAGGCGCCGTGGCCGCGCTCGCAATTCTTGCCGGCGCGGCGCTCGTGACGGCCGCCCTGGTGCGCGCCCAGCGCGCCGAGCAGCAGGTGCGCGTGGAGGCGGAAACCTCGCGCCAGGTGTCGGACTTCCTGGTGGGCCTTTTCAAGGTCTCCGAGCCGGGCGAGGCTGCCGGCACCACGGTTACCGCAAAGGACATTCTCGACAGCGGCGCCGAACGCATCGGCAGCGACCTGTCAGACCAGCCGGAGGTCCGCGCCACGCTGATGGCGACCATGGGGCAGGTGTACCAGCAGCTCGGGCTGTACCCGCAGTCAGAAGCGCTGCTGCGCGACGCGCTGGATGCCAACCGTGAGCTGCACGGCGATGAGTCGCTGCCCGTGGCCCAGGCGCGTAACCGGCTCGGGCTCGTGCTGAGCGACAGCGGAGACTACGAGAGCGCCGAGGCGCTGCTGCGCCAGAGCCTGGCGGTGCGCGAAAGCGAGGCCGAACCGGACCAGGCCGCAATCGCGCAAAACCTGGCCGACCTCGGCTGGGTGCTGTACGAAAACGGTCAGTACGACGAGGCCGTGGCCGTGTACGAGCGCACGCTCGACCTTCACCGGCAGCAGTTCGGTGACGACAGCCTGCAGACCGCCAGCGTAATGAACCGATTTGCCGTGCTGCGCAGGGCGACGGGCGATACGACTGAAGCTGAACCACTGCTGCGCGGAGCGCTCGCGATCTACCGTCGGGAGCTAGGCAGCGAGAGCCTCGAAGTGGCGCGGATGCTCAATAACCTCGGTTCGCTGCTGTACGAGCGCGGCGACTACGCAGACGCGGAGCCTGCCTATCGTGAAGCGCTGGCCTTGCGCCAGTCACTACTCGGCAAGCACGCGAACGTGGCCACTACGATGAATAACCTGGCGTTGCTACTGCGCGCGCGCGGCGACTACGCGGGGGCCGAGGCGATGTACGATCAGGTGCTCGAGCTGCGCCGTGACCTGTTGGGGGAACAGCACCCGGCGATCGGCGGCACGCTCAATGACCTCGGCGTGCTATATCACGACCTTGGCGATTACCCGAAGGCTATCGAGCGCCTGCAGCAGGCACGGCAGCTGTTTGACGACGCGCTGGGCGCGGATCATCCAAACTCCGCGGTTATCCGCACAAACCTTGCAGATTCGTTGTACGCGTCCGGCAGCTACGTCTGGGCGCGGGACCTGGCGACCGAGGCGGTCACGACGCTGGAGAACCGCCTGCCGGCGGGTCACTGGCGCACGGCGGTAGCGCGCAGCGTGCTGGGCGCGGCGCTGGCCGGCACCGGCGATCTGGCCGCTGCGCAACCGTTGGTGGCGGACAGCATGGAGCCGATCCGGTCGGCGAAAGGCGAGGACGCGCCGTACACCCGTTCGGCGGTTCAGCGCCTGCAGTTTTTCTGTACGCGGGCGGCGAGTGCCGGTTACGCCGCGTCAGAAACGTGCGGCGATTAGACTGAACCGCCAGGCAAATTTCAGCCGGCACGCAGGCCGCGCATCACGTCGCCCGCGCGCGGCCGCAGCGCCGGCGACTTGGCCAGGCAGCGGGTAAGGACATCGGCCATCTCAGGCGGCACGTCGGGCCGTGCGTCGGCAAGCGCGCGCGGCGCCTGCGCCAGATGGGCCGCGCCGGGATCGCGTGCATCGACGTCGCGGTAGGGTCCGGCACCGGTTAGCAGCTCCCACGCGATGACGCCAAGACTGTACACGTCGGAGTACTCGCTCGCGTGGCCGCCGGTGATGCGCTCCGGGCTAAGGTACGTGAGGTCACCAACCAGTTCGCCTTCACGGGTGAGTCGCGTCACGGTGGCACTGCCGCTCTCGCGGATCGCGGCAAAACCGAAATCGGTGAGCAGCACCTGGCCGTCGCTGGTGCGCCACAGGATGTTCGCCGGCGTCACATCGCGGTGCACGACCCCCTGTTCGTGCGCGGCGGCCAGGCCCGCGGCAATCTGCGCCAGCATCCGGCGCGCGGTTGCGATGTCGAAGGTGCCGGCGGCCAGGCGCGCGTCGTGCAGGTTCTTGCCGTCGATGTACTCCATCACCAGGTAAGGCAGCCCATCGTCCAGCGTGCCGACTCGGTCGATGGCGGTCACGTTGGGGTGGCGGATGCGCGCCGCGGCCTTCGCCTCGCGGGCAAAGCGGCGGATGGCGACGCTGTCGCCGGCAAATTCCGGTCGCAGCATTTTTATGGCGACGAGCCGCTCCAGCGCGCGGTCACGGCCGAGCACCACCTGCGCCATGCTGCCTTGCCCAAGCGGACGCACGATTTCCAGATCGGCGGGAAGACCGCCAGCGGTCGTTGTGTCGGGTGTCGGCGGTGGCGCCGCGGCGTCCTGCACCTTGGCAATCAGGCGGTAGCCGCGCTTGCGAATGGTTTCGATGTACCGTGGCTGGCGCGCGTCGTCACCGAGGATGCGCCGCAGTTCGGCAATGATGCGATAGACCGGCGAGTCGCCGATGAACCGTCCGCCCCACACCCCGGCGACCAGTTCGTCAGCGCTCACCACCATGCCGGCACGCCGGGCGAGAAACACCAGCACCTCGACGGTCTTGGGCTCGGCGCGCAGCGACTCGCCGTTCCTTTCGAGCTCGTTGAGCGCCGGGCGCACCAGCCACTCGCCGACCTGGATGGTCTCATTGCCGCGGGACTCCATGGCAACGAAGTATACCGCTCGCCGGCGAGGGGCGGCCTGCCCCTCCCGGCGCTGAATGCTGCGAGTGTCAGACCTTGCGGCGAGCGCCGAAGCCGAGAAAACCCAAAGCCGAAACCATCAGCCAGGCTGCCGCAGGTACCGGTACCGCTGCCGCCGGGTTCACAGCCCCGAAGGTGGTGACACTCGGATCGGCATTGAAGTTTGCGAACGGCACGGCGTTGCCGTTGATGTCGAACGCGTCCGTTCCGGCCGGGTCGTTGATGGCGAACCACTCAAGCGTTGCACTGTCGCGAAACACGAGCTGCGGTTCGTCGCCGGTAAACGCAAAGTCCTGCCCACCGAGCTGCTCGCCGTACACGAAGGCCTCGTCGCTGACTGCATCCGGAATGCCGATCGCGTCAAACACGGTGCCGAACGTCGACAGGTCGTCAGCGATGCCGTCGTTGTCCGTGTCGATCACCGTGCCAACGTCGCCGGAGAAGGTGTCCAGCAGCACGAGCGTGAACGACGGGTTTTCAAGATCCGGCACGGTGACAACGAGCAGGCCATTGGCGTCGAACGTGCCCGAAACCTGCGAGACGCGATCGACAGTGCCCGCGGCAGACGAACCGTCCGATTCGATCGAAAGCAGCACGCCGGTGAAGGAATCGAACGCGTTGCCAAGAAGTTCGACCTGTACTTCCGCCGGATCGGCGCCCACCGGGTTGGGCTGAAATTCGTTGATGGAAACCGCTGCGGCGGTTTGCGAAAAGACCAGAGCTGCAGTGCCGAGCACCGCACAGCGCAAGGTAGTCATTGTGATGTCTCCCCAAGACTGGCCGAAGGCCTGTTTTGTGTTGTTGGTTGTCTGACGACGGCTTCTCCCCAACCGCCGCTGTCGATGCTAACCCGAGAAGATGACGGAAAAAAGTCTCCTTGGACGCCGGCTGCCGCCGGCGTTTCTGCGTGGCAGCAAAAGCGCATTGCATTCAGGCGGATAGCGTCGGTAACGGCCGCGTTTTGCTACGTACAAGCCACAACCAACAATTCGCATCGCGTCGTCTAGACTGCGATTCAACGTCCTACAAATCAACCACAAACGTAGCGTGGGGATGTGCCATGAAGCTCTTTGTTGTTGCGCCGCTGGCTGTCGGGGTGTGCCTCTGGTCTCTTTCGCCGCCGTCCTTTTCGCAGTCGCAGGTTCGCGATCTCGTGGAAACGCAGTCAGCCACCCAGGCGGCCGCTGCCGCCGTCCAGGAACGCATCAACGATCTCGACGATGAGTCGCGCGAGATGCTCACCGAGTATCGGCAGGCGATGTCGCAGATTGCGGATCTGCAGGCCTACAACGAACAGCTCGAAGGCCTGGTGGCGACGCAAAACGTGGAACTCGCCGACTTCGAACGGCGCTTCCAGGACATCGAAACCACCAAGCGCCGCATACTGCCGCTGATCCTGCGCATGGTGGACGTGCTCGAAGAAGCCATTTCGGTGGACACCCCGTTTCTTCCGGATGAGCGCGCCATGCGCATCGCCTCCTTGCGCGAACTGATGGCGCGGCCCGATGTGCCCACCTCGGAAAAATATCGCCGCGTCACCGAGGCCTACCAGATAGAGCTGGAGTACGGTCACACGATCGAGAGCTACGAGGGCGAACTCGAGCTCGACGGCGACAAGCTCACGGTGGCGTTTCTGCGCTACGGCCGCCTCGGCCTGTATTTCATGACCCTCGACGGCCAGCAGATCGGCATGTGGGACAAGACCCGGTCGAGCTGGACCCTGCTGGACAACCGCTTCCGCCAGTCGATGGACCGCGCGATGCGCATCGCGCGCAAGCAGTTGCCGCCAGACCTCACGCGCCTGCCGGTGCCGGCCCCGGAGAACCGCTCATGAACCGCTTGATCCTGCTGGCCGCCGCCTCGACGCTGCTGCTCGCCGGCAACGCAGCCGCATCGCCGGAAGAGCTGGATGCCCTCGTGCAAAAAGTGCGCGAGGAGGCCCGCCTGGAAGCGGCGCACGACCAGGAGCGCGTGCAGCGTTTCCTCAACGAAAACCAGTCCCGGCGTGACCTGCTGGAAGCAGCACGCAAGGAACTGGCCGCCGCCAACCGGCGGGCCGATGGCCTGCGCAGTACCTACGAGGACAACGAACGCACGTTGACGCGCTACGAAGGCGAGCTGCAGGAACGCGCAGGCGACCTGAATGACCTGTTTGCGATTGTTCGGCAAACGGCGCTGAACGCGGCCGGCGTGATGGACACCTCGCTCGTGGCCGCCGAGCAGGCTGAACGCTCCAGTTTTCTGCGCGATCTCGGCAAGGGCGAGAAGCCTGCCACCATTGCGGAGATCAAGGAACTGTGGACCACCGTGCTCAACGAAGTTTCCGAGTCGGGCAAGGTGGTGCGCTTCGACGCCACGGTGATCAAACCGCAGGGCGACGAGGCTCGGCAACCAGTGACCCGGGCCGGCGTGTTCACCGCCGTCAGCAACGGCGCGTTTCTGCGCTACCTGCCCGAGTCCGGCAAGCTGGTGGAGCTCAGCCGCCAGCCGCCGCCGCGGTTTCAACGCCTCGCCGCGGACCTCGAGAACGCAAGCAGCGGTGTGCACGCGATGGCGCTGGATCCTTCCAAGGGCGCAATCCTAAGCCTCATGGTGCAGTCGCCGGACCTCAAGGAACGGCTTCGCCAGGGTGGCGGCATCGGCTACCTGATTCTCGTGCTCGGTGCGATCGGAATGCTGATCATTCTGCAGCGGGCCATTGGCCTGTTCCTCGCCAGGCGCAGCATTGACAAGCAGGCGGCGAGCGATGAGTTCAACTCGAAGAACCCCCTCGGGCGTCTGCAGTACATCGCGAACGAGATGACGGACGACAATGTCGACAACATCACGCTGCTGATTGACGAACAGATGGCCGAGGAAAGCTCGCTGCTCAATCGCGGCCTGCCCACCGTGGCGGTACTGGCGGCGGTGAGCCCGCTGCTCGGGCTCCTTGGCACCGTGACCGGCATGATCGAAACGTTCCAGTCCATCACGCTGTTCGGCACGGGCGATCCCAAGCTGATGTCGGGCGGCATCTCGCAGGCGCTGATTACGACCCAGCTTGGCCTGTCTGTTGCCATTCCGCTCGTGCTGTTCCACAGCCTGCTGGCGGGCCGCGCAAACCGCCTGGTCGAAATGCTCGGCAAGCACAGCAGCGATCTTCTGACCGGCCGTGAAACCGGCCCATAGCGTGGACGCATGACCTGGACAGACTACAGCGATGGTCTCGCCACCCTGTTCGACCAGGGCGGTCTCATTCTCTGGGCAATTCTGTTTGCCTCGCTCCTGCTGTGGCTGTTGATTCTCGAGCGCTACTGGTTTCACTGGAGGCTGCTGCCGCCGTTTCGCCAGCAGCTGCGCAGTCAGTGGGACAGTCAGCCGTCACTCCTGACCACAAGGCTCACCGTACGCCGCATTCACGCGCTGGTGCGCGACCTGCGCGCCGAGGCCAATCGCAACATGCTGGCGCTGCAGGCACTGGTTGGCATTCTGCCGCTGCTGGGCCTGTTGGGCACGGTCTCCGGGATGATCAAGGTGTTCGAGGTGATAACGATTTTCGGTAGTGGCAACACGCGTGGCATGGCGTCCGGCATTTCGGAAGCGCTCGTTACAACCATGGCGGGCCTGTTCACCGCGCTGTCCGGCCTGTACTTCGTGTCTGACCTGGAGCGTCGCGCCAATCGCGCGGCGCGCAAATTCGAAGCGGAGCTTGCCGAAAAGAAATGGCCGGAACAGGACAGCGGCACCAGCAACAGTGATGAGGTCGGAGGGTAACTGATGGCAACCAGGGATCACGTGCGGGCGGAAAGCGGGCCTGCGGCCATGAACATCACCCCGCTCATCGACATGGTGTTCATCCTGCTGATCTTCTTCGCGGTAAATGCATCCTTTATCAAGGAAGCCGGTGTGAACATAGAGCGGCCGAGCGCGCGCACCGCACAAACCCAGGAACAGGCCAACATCATGATTGCCGTGACGGAGAACGGCGAAGTGTGGATTGATCGCCAGCGCGTCGACCCGCGCAGCGTGCGCGGTCACGTTGAGCGCCTGCATGCGGAGAACCCGGAAGGCTCCGTCGTTATTCTTGCCGATGACGATTCGCAGACCGGACTGGTGATCGAAGTGCTCGACCAGTCGCGGCTTGCCGGGGTCGACAACGTTGCCGTGGCGGCAACGCCCGACTGAGCATGAACCAGGGGTCGTTCCTTCGCCTGCCGGTGATCGTGATGGCGGCCATTGCGATCAACGCGGTGATGTTCGGCATCATCCAGTTCATGGTCGTCAATCGGCAGATGCGGCTCACCGATACCAACGACTTCGACATCGCCAACTTCATTCGCATGCATGAGCAGTCGCGAGAAGTGCGTTCACGCCGCGACCCCAAGGCGCCGCAAAAACCCGATACCGAGGCGCAGCAGGAACTCAACCGACTGGCCGCCGCCCCGGAAGGCGGCACGGTATCCGGTATCGCCGTTGACCTTCCGGCAATCGACATCGAGATCGACACGGGCGGCGGCATCCAGATTGCGCGCGAGCTGACGCCGCTTGTGAGAATTCCGGCGCGCTATCCGGAAAACGCTCGTTTGAAGGGCGTGGAGGGTTACGTCACCCTGCGCTTCACCGTGACTGAAACCGGCGCCGTTGCCGACCCGGTGATTCTGCGCTCCGATCCGCCGGGCGTTTTTGACCGCAGCGCCTTGCGCGCGGTGCTCAAGTGGAAATACCAGCCGCAGCTCGCCGATGGCAAGCCGGTGAGCGTAGTGACGCGGGCGCGCGTGATATTCAAGCTGATGGGCAAGCCGGAGAAGGAGGAGTACCGATGATCCGCCTGCCCATCAGCTTGAATATCACGCGCGCCCGCGTCACTACGCTCACCGGCTTGCCATCGGCGAGCTG
>JBCAXP010000073.1:0-14201 GCA_038533995.1 Pseudomonadota bacterium | reverse complement strand
CCGTTATGAAGATGCTGAAGCTCAGGGAGCGCAAGTCTGAAGCCCGCGGAAAAATCCGCAAAAAGGCACGTCCTGCCGCACGGTCCGGGGAGGAGGCAGCCCTTCCGCTGTCTCTGATCGATACGCAGACGCTGCGTACCATGCGCGTCGAGGTGGACTCGCGGCAGATAGCCGCGGTGCGTAAGCCGGCGCCTATTCGCGCCGGCGCGGCAGAGAAGCCCAGCGGCCTGACTCTCGAACCGGTCGAGGCGGACACGGGCTACGATCCGTACAACAACTTCGGCGAGGCCGTTGCACGACGCCCACGCGCTGCCGTCGGCGGCTCCCGTCACTGAGCACTTCGCCACTGATCTAACGCTTTTTCAATCACTTATGTCCAAAACGGCCCGCCACTGGCGGGCCGTTTTGCATACTGGCCGTGGGTACGCTCGTCTAGTAACATTCGGATACAATCGCCGGTCTGCCCGACTGGCGTGTTCGGTGGGTAGACCGCTTCCCCTTCACAACACGACAGGCGCCGCAGAATGCGCTGGCCGGAGAAGCGATAGCACCGACTCAAACAAGATCAACACCAGGGTTTTCACAGCCAAACCAACTTTAGGGGTCTCACAACCATGAACGTCAATAAATCAGGCCTGCGCCTGCTGGGGGTTACCGCGCTCGCGGTTTTCGCCACCAGCGTTGCGTCAGCCGCCGATGTGACCCAACGCAGTGGCACCACTGTGATGGGAGAATGGACCGACAGCGTCAAAACGCCGAAAGGCAAGGAATGGCGTTCGTACCGTGTCGTCTACGACTGGGATACCGGCATCACGACCCGCGAGGAGTACGATGCCAACGACCAGCTGATCGGGTCGACCACGCGCAAGGCTGCGCCGTCCCCGACGCCGGAGGAGATTGCGGAAGCCGCAGCGATCGTCGAGGCGGATGTCGAGGTACAGCAGATTCGCCGCCAGCAGGGCGGGCTCGCGCTGGAGGGCGGCTTTGTGATGCGTCACAAGCCTGAGGAAGGGCCCTGCACCCAGTCGACGCGCTGTGTCCAGATGTTCCTCTTTGACGGCGAGAACGTCGTTCGCCAGATCCTGGTGGATCTCAAGTCGCGTTCCATTCTCGAGCCGGACTACATTCCGCCGCGTAACCGGAGGGCAGCACAATGAAGCGTTCTCACTGGATGTCACTCCTGCTGCTCGCGCTGTCGGTCACGGCCTTCCAGGCGCCGGCCAACGCCGCCGCCCCGAACTGCGCCAGCTACAGCAACACCAACCTTATGAGCTGGCCCGCCGAAGACCCGGTCTGGGAGTTCTGCTGGCGACGCCTGCGGGACAGCGTGCCGACTCCGAACGGCTCGTCGGTGGAATTGTTCGAAGTGCATTTCAACGGTCACCTCGTGAGCGACCGGATGCACATGCCGATTCTCAACGTCGAATATGGGCCGGGTGGCTGCGGCTGCTTCCGCGACTGGTTCGACCAGGAGGTGCGTTTCGAAGCGACCGGCCTGCCGTGCGCCAACGGCTACTGCGAAGTTATCGAGTCACCTCGAACGATCTGTGATTGCGCGCCATCCGATACCTGCGACTCCAACCCCAACAACGCGTGTAACGTTGATGTGGGCAGCTTCGTTGGTGTTGCCGCCGACAAGGGTACCGAGCGCCTGACGCTGACGTCCCACGCGGCCGCCGGCTGGTACCGCTACACAGTGAACTGGCACTTCGAGATTGACGGCACGATTATTCCGGAGATCGGTTTCGGCGCAACGCCCAACGGCTGCACGGACACAAACCACTACCATCATGGCTACTACCGGCTCGATTTCGACATCAACGGTCCTGACAATGACGAGGTGTTCGTCGAGCGCCTGGCTGACGATGGCATCGACACCGACAGCGACGGTATCGACGACAACCAGGACAACTGCCTGGCCGTCTCCAACCCGGACCAGCGTGACACGGACGGCGATCAGTTCGGCAACATGTGCGACGCTGACCTGAACAACGACCTCCAGATCAACTTCGCTGACCTTGGCATCATGAAGTCGCGCTTTTTCGGCACCGACCCTGACGCTGACCTGAGCGGCGACGGCGCCGTGAACTTCACTGACCTTGGCCTCATGAAGCAGGCGTTCTTCGGTGCGCCCGGCCCGAGCGGCACAATTCCGCAGCCGCAGAAGGTGCTCGAGGAGCTTGGCTCGTACGTCGAGGACGTGCAGTCATGGCTGTTCAAGGATTCCGTGACGGGTCGAGGTTACCGGCTGTTGCCGGGTCGCACGGACCACGTGCTGGAAGTGACGACCTTCGACCCGGTGCCGTTCGCCAAGGGCGACTACTGGGTGCTGGCGCAGAACAACAACGAGCTGGACGACAACACGTTCGGCTGCGCTGCTGACCTGGACGAGTTCGTTAACGGTGAAAGCACCGACGGCGAAGACATCGTGTTCTGGTACCGCATCGGCGACAAGCACATCGGTCTTGACGAGTGCCACTGCGGCCG
Organism: Pseudomonadota bacterium; assembly: GCA_038533995.1. Classification (GTDB taxonomy): domain Bacteria; phylum Pseudomonadota; class Gammaproteobacteria; order Steroidobacterales; family JBCAXP01; genus JBCAXP01. The sequence continues at coordinate 11,714 of JBCAXP010000073.1, read as the reverse complement.
CGTCGGTCCGAGGTTTGAGCCGGTCGGCGACTGGTCACCCGAGGTGCAGTAAGCATTTCGCTTGCTGTAACCATGGCCGGCGGTGTGCCGCCGGCAAGTTGAGGAAAAGCCACCGCAAGGTGGCTTTTTCTTTTACAATTTTCGAAACCTCAAAAAAGACGAAGCAAATGCGTCCCAAATCGCTTCTACCAATCTTTCTTTTGGCGTTGTCGCCAGTACTCGGCGCCGCGCCGCTGCCACTCGAGTACTTCCTTAAGGACAGCGAATACCTCGATGTGTCCCTGTCGCCTTCCGGCGAGCGGGTTTCTGCACGTGTGCGGGTCGACGGACGCGTGATGATGGTGATCGTCGATCGGAAGTCCGGAAAGGTCGTTGGTGGCGCGCGCGCGCGCGAGGGCGACGGCATCTACTCGATGGACTGGGTGAATAACGACCGCTTGTTGTACACCTACGCCGAGACTCTGCTGGGGTCGAGAGACACCTCGCCTTTCGGCGAGTTGTATGGCATCGACTGGGATGGCGGCGACCAGACACTGCTAGCAGGCTTTCGCGCTTCTGACAAGGGCATCGCATCGCGCCTTGGCACCAGGGACAATGTGAATGCCGATTTCGTTTTCCTGAAGGAAGTGCGTGGGGACGCGAGGCACGCCCTTGTCGTCGAGTATCCGTGGTCGGTTGACGGCACCCGCAGGTACGTTCTCAACAGGATGCGGAGCCCAGCCGTCATGCGGTTGAATGTCTACAAGGGGCAGCAACGCCTGGTCGAGAAATTGCCGTTTCGAAATGCTATCCCGTTCGCAACGGCCGATGGCACGGTTCGCGTGGTGACCCATCTGGTTGATGGGCCACGCCGGGATATCGCGTACAGGACGGAAAAAGAGGCTGAGTGGCAGTCGCTTGTTGACGTATTCGACCTCGACGCCGCAAAACTGGTCGGCCTTAGCGCCCCCTCAGTTAGCTCCATGTGGATCGCGCGAGAAGATTATTTGGGACTTCAGGATGAGACCGTTGTCGGTATCAACGCAGCCGGAGCCGCCGCTTACCTGCGTGGGCACTACGGCGAGGAAGGCTTCAGGACCGTCTATCGGCTTGACTTCGAATCCAAAGCCTTTGAGCCGATGTTTACTGATCTTGACGCCGACATTGCAGACTGGTTATTCGATCCGGAGACCGGTGACGTCGTGGCCGGCGTGTCACTCCGTGGCAAGCCGCGCTACCACTATCCGCCGACGGAAACCGGGATGGGCGCCATCCATAAAAAACTTGCGCGCGCCTTCAAGGGAAAACTGGTCGAAATTGTCAGTGCGAGCAGGGACGGGGGGATTCTCCTGGTGCGCGTGTCGAGCGACGTTGATCCAGGCGAATTCCACATTTTCGATCGTGCCGCCAACAAAGCTGATTTTCTCTGGGCCGACAGGGCGTCGATTGATCCACGCCGAATGCGCCCGATGCTTCTCGATGAAGTTGAGTCTGAAGATGGTTTGTCACTGCCCGTCAAGTTGACGTTGCCAGAAGGCGACAGGCCAGCGCCACTGGTGGTTTTTCCGCACCGCGGCCCAATGAGAAATGCGGACGTGTGGCAATTTGATGAGGTCGTACAAATACTCGCCAACCGCGGCTACGCGGTGCTACAGGTTAATTTTCGCGGAAGTGGTTTTCTCGGCGCGAAGTTCGAGGCTGCTGGTTACAGGCAGTTAGGCAGCGGGCTGATTAGCGATATTGCTACCGCCACACGATGGGCCATGAACCGGCCGGAGATCGACAGCGCTCGCGTTTGCGCCTACGGCGAGGAGTTTGGAGCGTATGCCACGATGATGCTCGCAGCCCGTGAGCCGGACCTGCTTGCGTGCGCCGTGGCATACATGGGTACCTACGATCTGGACCAGCACTTCACAGACTTCAGCAGCGACTCTTTCCCCGTGGTGCGCGCCTCGATGGAACGGTGGTTTGGAACTGACAAGGCTTTGCGAGATGAGTTCAGTCCGGTCAATTACGCGAAAAGCATCAAAGCGAAAACGTTGCTGTTTCACGGGTCGTCGGAGTTGGTCGGGCTCCGTGTGAACGCCCGCCGGGGGAGCGCCAGGGCCATGCGTGCGGCGCTGGAAGACGCAGGGAACGAGCCCGAGTGGGTTGCGGTGGAAACCGATTTGGACAGGGCCGGCAGCCTGGAAAGCAGACTTCACCTTTACCAGACATTGTTGGACTTTCTGAGCAGAAGCCTGAGATAGCGAGGGGTTTGCGTTCGAAGCCCGGGTTGTTACACATGCCTCGGCAAAGACACAAAAAAGCCACCTCGCGGTGGCTTTTTTGTAGGCCGTGCAGTGACAGCGAGTGTGGCGTCAGGAACGACGGCCGAGGCGCGAGCGTCCCACCAGCAGCCCCAGTCCGCTCAGCATCAACCACGCCGCGGCAGGCACAGGCACCACGGCTGCCGTGGCCCTGATGTTATCCACGCCAAGGTCGCTCTCGATGAAGTCCGCGATCCAGGCAGGCCCGGCCGCCGCGGCGAGGATGCGCAGTGTGAAGACCGACGACAGCACTTCCGACGGCGTGTCGGAGCCCTGCACGACGGCAAGCTGGTCCTCGGCGAGGCTAAAGGACACGTCGTACCACTGACCGTCAGCCGGCAGGATCACGGCGTTTGCGCTGCTGATCTGCGTGCCTGTACCACCCTCCATGGCAATGCGCATGGCAAGTTCGGTCGGGCCGAAGTTCGCCATGCTTGCAGTGATCATCGTGACGCCCGCGGCGTTGTAGTCACCGGCCCACTGGGAGAAGTTGAACATGATCTGCGCGCCGCCGGCCCGCATCTCGCCTGTGGCGACATTCTGGAGCCAGGCGTCGCCTGCGCCGTTTGGCCCGCCGTCTGCGAAAACCTCGGGCTGGTTTGGACTCGGGCCGCCCTCGGTCCAGCCGGCGGTGAAGCCGTCTTCGAAGGTGTCGACCTGGCCAAGCGTGATGGCATTGGCGCTCGTGGCTCCCAGAAGGAGGCCGAGAAACAGCGTGCTGCGAAACATGAAGAATCTCCCGAATAGCATTAGTTCTTATGGTCGAGAGGATAACCGGCGGCAAGGCGGCGGACCAGTCGCATTCGACATAGTCGCGAAGCTGGCCATCGGCGCCAGCTGTGCTGGAAGCGAGCGTCTAAGTCAGCGTCAGCGCGACGCAAGGGCCGCGGCGGGCTCGTCGCTGCAGTCCCCGAGCTCAAGCGTTGGCGGGTCGAAGGTCATCGAGAAGCTGCCGGTGCGCCGAAGCGCGCTCAAGCCCAGGATATCGCGCGTGGCGCCAGGCAGAACCACCACCTCGACCGCCTGCAACTCGCAGGACTCGCCAATAACGAGCGTGGGCACTTCGTAGACTTGCGCCTTCACTGGCCGCCCACCGGCCATGGCGGCGGTGATCTTACGCAGCCGGCGCATCGGCCCCGACTGCTTTAACGCTTTGAATGTACGGGTGGTGAGCACGACATAACTCGAGCCGGTATCGACCAGCAGGCTCGCTTCGACGTCTTGAGAAAACGCTACCCTGGCGTAGTAGGCGCCGGCGCCGTGCTGCTGCAGCGGAACTACACTACGCTCGGGACTGTGCCCGGGTTCCTGCGCAGCCGCCGCCTGCATGCCGCCCGCGAGCAGGATCAGGACGGGTAGCAGAATGGCTTTCATTCGAGTTTTCCGAGCATTGCCCTCGGAAAAATGCAAGTTCCGGGCCAGCGCACAAAAAGGCGCCTTTGCGGTAAACTAACAGCCACTTAGGGCATGTACTGCTTCAGTGCGTGCACCCGGACAGGGCGTTGCACCGGCGCAGCGCACTAGACTTGCGCCGACACAGTGCCTGTCACCAGAGCATTCGAGAGGCATTTTTTATGAAACACACTGCGATCAAGCTCGCCTGCGCCGCCACGTTTGCGGCCGCCCTGCAGGCTCTGTCAGTCGGTGCAACAGCCGCTGAGCCGTCAGCGACCTCCGACAAGGTACTCGTCACCGACTTCAGCGGCCGGCCGCCGTTCAAGCGCACGATGGTAAGTCAGGACAGCATCGCGGACATGGCACGCTTTGAAGAGGCGAGCGTCACGGAGAGCGGCAAAGTGTGGGTTGTGGACACCCGCGGTGCCCCGCCGTTCAAGCGCCGCCTTGTGTCTGCAAGCGACGTGGCCGACATTGCGCGCTTCGAGGAAACCAGCGACGACGCCCGCCGCACCCGCCGTGGACCGCCGGGCAAGACTCAGTGGCGCCGTAAGTAAAAGTTTAAGGCCGGTGCCTGCGCTGAGGTCTGTTCAGGCAATAGCGTAGGTACCCGGCTGACTGGTGACTGCAACATCCAGGTAGTCCAGGATGCCGCGGGCCGCTTCCCGGCCCTCGAACACCGCCGTGACGACCAGGTCGGCACCGCGCACGTTGTCCCCGCCGGCAAACACTTTCTCGTTGGTTGTCTGAAAGGGACGCCCCGGGTTGCGAGATACTTTCAGCCGGTTGTTCGGGAGCACTTCGATGCCGTGCTCGGCAAACCACGGCTCGGGGCTCGGGCGAAAGCCAAACGCCACAACCACGGCGTCGCACTCAATGAATTCTTCCGTACCGGGCACAATCTCCACGGATGCCCGGCCGCTGGCATCCGGTGCCGTTGTCCGCGTCTGCATCAGCTTCACCGTTTCGACGCTGTCGCCGCCGAGAATTTCAACCGGCTGGCGATTGAACATGAACTGCACGCCTTCCTCCACGCTTGACTGGTAGTCCCGGCGCGAGCCCTGCAGGCTGTCCTCGTCGCGGCGATACGTGCAGATCACTTTTGACGCACCCTGGCGAATTGCCGTGCGGTTGCAGTCCATGCCAGTGTCACCGCCGCCGAACACCACCACGCGCTTTCCGCGAAAGTCCACGAAGTCGTTGAGCGCCGTCGGCAGGCACAGCTCGCGGTTGACGTTGCTGATCAGGTAGGGGAGGGCAGAGTGCACGCCTGGCATGTCCTCTCCCGGAATCTCGCCGCGCACGGCGGTGTAGGCGCCGGTGCCGAGAAACACAGCGTCGTACTCGCTGACGAGCTCGTCAAAGGCCACGTCCTTGCCAACGTCGGTGTCCAGTCGAAACTCCACGCCCATTTCTTCCATCAGCGCACGGCGCGTTTCGACGACCTGCTTTTCGAGCTTGAACGGCGGAATGCCAAAGGTCAGCAGCCCCCCGATCATGGGATGGCGATCGAACACGACGGGCGTCACGCCGTTGCGCACGAGGATGTCCGCGGCGCCCAGGCCAGCAGGTCCCGCGCCGATAATGGCAACGCGCTTGCCGGTGGGTACAACGCCCGACAGGTCCGGTCGCCAGCCCTGCCGAAGCGCCTCGTCCGTGATGTACTTTTCGATCGAGCCGATGGAAACGGCGCCGAGCCCATCGTTCAACGTGCAGGCGCCCTCGCACAGGCGGTCCTGCGGGCAGATGCGGCCGCAAATCTCGGGCAGCGAGTTCGTGCGGTGAGACATTTCGGCCGCTTCGAACAGGTTGCCTTCTTCGATAAGGCGGAGCCACTGCGGAATGAAGTTGTGCACGGGGCATTTGAATTCGCAGAACGGCACGCCGCAGGACAGGCAGCGTGCCGCCTGTTCCGAGGCCTGCTGGGGCTTGTACTGCGCGTAGATCTCGCGAAAGCTGTGCACGCGGGTTTCGACCGGGGTTTTTTCCGGGTCGCGCCGCGGCACGTCGAGATATTGAAGTGGATTTCTTGGCACTTAAGCGGCCCTTCGCAAACTGTTGATGAGGCTGTCGAGGTCGGCCGCTCGCGGCGTGACCAGCCAGAACTTGCCCAGGTACGTTCTGAAGTCGTCCAGGATTTCCTGCGCCCAGGCGCTGCCGGTGTGCGCAACGTGCGCGCGGATCAGACCCTGCAGGTGGTGCAGGTTCGATTCCATGCTTTCCGGCGTGATGCGGTGAATGTCGATGAGCGCGTGGTTGTAGCGGTCAACGAAATCCCGCTCGAGATCGAGCACGTAGGCAAAGCCGCCGGTCATGCCGGCGCCAAAGTTGATGCCGGTGCGCCCGAGCACGGCGGCAACACCGCCCGTCATGTACTCGCAGCAGTGGTCGCCCGCGCCTTCGATCACAGCGGTTGCGCCGCTGTTGCGAACGGCAAAGCGCTCGCCGGCGCGGCCGTTGGCGTAAAGTTCGCCGCCCGTGGCGCCGTACAGACATGTGTTACCCATGATGACCGTGTCGCGCGCGACATAGCTTGCGCCTTCGGGTGGCCGCAGCACGATCTTGCCGCCGGCCATGCCCTTGCCGACGTAGTCATTAGCGTCGCCGGTCAGGTGCAGGTGAAGGCCACGCGCGTTCCACGCACCCAGCGACTGGCCCGCGACACCGTCGAGATGAATCGTGAGCGGCTCGTCGAGGCCGGCGTCGCCATGGTGGCGGGCGATTTCCCCGGACAGCCGTGCGCCGATTGAGCGGTTGCTGTTTTTGATGGCAAAACGGAATTCACCGCCCTTGCCCGATTCGATAGCGTCGCGGGTTTCTCCGAGCATCTGTTCGGCAAGCACGCCCTTGTCGAACGGTGCGTTCATCGGCTCCGTGCAAAGGTGGCTTGCATCTTCTGGCGCGCCGCCATCCGACAACAACGGCTCAAGATTCAGCTGGCGCTGCGGCGCGGTTTCGCCTTCCAGCACGCGCAGGCGACGGGTCTTGCCAATGAGCTCTTCAAGGCTGCGCACGCCGAGGCTGGCGAGAATTTCCCGCGTCTCCATCGCGACGAAGCGGAAGTAAGCCATCGCCATCTCGGGAAGCCCGATAAAGTGATGCTCGCGCAGCTTGTCGTTCTGCGTTGCCACGCCAGTTGCGCAGTTGTTCAGATGGCAGATGCGCAGATACTTGCAGCCGAGTGCGACTAGCGGCGCGGTGCCAAAGCCGAAACTCTCGGCCCCCAGCGCGGCCGCCTTGATAACGTCCAGTCCCGTCTTCAGGCCCCCGTCAGCCTGCACGCGTACCTTGTGCCGCAGGCCGTTGGCGCGCAGCACCTGGTGCGTTTCGGCGAGGCCGATTTCCCATGGGCTGCCGGCGTACTTCACGGACGTAAGCGGGCTGGCGCCGGTACCGCCATCGTGACCGGAAATAGTGATCAGGTCGGCGTAGGCCTTGGCAACGCCCGCCGCCACCGTGCCGACACCGGGCTCCGACACGAGCTTCACCGAAACGAGCGCAGACGGGTTCACCTGCTTCAGATCGAAAATGAGCTGCGCCAGGTCTTCGATGGAGTAGATGTCATGGTGCGGCGGCGGCGAGATCAGGCCGACGCCCGGCTTTGCAAACCGCAGCCGCGCAATGGTTTCGTCCACCTTGTGGCCTGGCAGCTGGCCGCCTTCGCCGGGCTTAGCTCCTTGAGCAATCTTGATTTGCAGCACGTCGGCGTTGACCAGGTAGCCAGGCGTGACGCCAAAGCGCCCTGACGCCACCTGCTTGATGCGCGAGCTCTTCTCCGTGCCGTTGCGAGCGGGGTCTTCGCCACCCTCGCCGGAATTGGACTTGCCACCGAGCCGGTTCATCGCGATTGCCAGGGCCTCGTGTGCCTCCGGCGACAGCGCGCCGAGCGACATGCCGGCGCAGTCGAAGCGCTTCGTGATCGCCTCCACCGGTTCCACTTCGTCCAGTGGAATCGGCTCGGCCTCGTTATCGAGCAGCAGAAGGTCGCGCAGCGTCGACGGCGGCCGTTCGTTAACAAAGCGCGCGAAGTTCTGGTAGATCGAGTAGTCGTTCTTCTTGACCGACTCCTGAAGTGCGCCCACAACGGCGCCGTTGTACATGTGGTACTCGCCACCGTGAACGGCCTTGAGCAGGCCGCCGGTTTCGATGCCGACGCGGTTGTCCCAGGCGCGCTCGGCAATCGCCCGGCGCTTCATTTCCAGGTCGTCAAAGCCTGTACCGCCGAGTCTGCTGACCGTGCCCTGGAAACAGCGCTGCACCACCTCGTCAGCCAGGCCGACAATCTCGAACAGGCGGGCACTTCGGTAACTGGCGACGGTGGAGATGCCCATCTTGGACATGATCTTGAGCAAGCCCTTGCGAATGCCGCGGCGATAGCTGCGGCCCAGCTGGCGTTCCTCGTAGTCGGCCTTGATTTCGCCGTTGCGGGCCATGTCATGGATGCACTGGTAGGCCATGTACGGATAAACGGCGGTCGCGCCGAAGCCAATCAGGCAGGCAATCTGATGCGAGTCGCGCGCCGTGCCGGTTTCCACGAGCAGGTTGACGTCGGAACGCAAACCCGTGCGCACCAGGTGATCGTGCACGGCGCCGGTGGCGAGCAGTGCCTGTACCGGCAGCTTGCCTTCTTCGAGGTAGCGATCCGTGAGCATGATGACCATGACACCGTCGCGCGCGGCGGCCTCGGCCTCCTGGCATATCGCGTCAATCGCATCTGGCAGCGATTCCGCCAGTGGACGGTTCAGGTCCACCGACACGTGCTTACCGTCAAGGCGCTCGTGATTGAGAATCTGGCGCAGCTTGCGCTGCGACAGCACGGGCGAGTTCAGCACAATTTGCTGCGCGTGCCCCACGCCCGGATCGAACAGGTTGGCCTCGCGACCAATCTGCGTCTGCAGTGACATCACCACGGTTTCGCGCAGGGGATCGATCGGCGGATTGGTCACCTGCGCGAACTGCTGGCGGAAGTAGTCGTACAGCGAGCGCGAGTGACGCGACAGCACGGCAATGGGCGTGTCGTCGCCCATCGAGCCGACCGCTTCGCTCTCGGCCTCGGCGAGCACGCGGATTACCTCGGTGCGTTCTTCCGACGTCACGCCGAACATCTTCTGATACAGGGCGAGGCGGTCGGGCTCGAAGGGCACGGTAGTGAGTTGCACATCGACGAGTTCAGAGTCGAGGTAGCGCACGCCCTCCTTGAGCCACTGCTTGTACGGGTGAGCCTTCTTCAGCTGCGTGTCGATCTGTGCGTTGTGCAGGATGTTGCCGGTGGCCAGATCAAGGGCGAGCATCTCGCCCGGCCCGAGCCGACCCTTCTCGATAACGTTCTCGGGCGCGCAATCGTAAACGCCCGTTTCCGAGGCGATCACGAGCATGCGGTCGCGCGTTATCGTGTAGCGCGCCGGGCGAAGGCCGTTGCGGTCGAGCACGCATGCGGCATACCGGGCGTCGGTGAGCACGATGCCGGCCGGTCCGTCCCACGGCTCCATGTGCGTGGCGTGAAACTCGTAAAACGCGCGAAGGTCCGGGTCGATGTTGTCGACGGTGGCCCACGCCGGTGGTATCAGCATGCGCATGCTGTGAAGCACGTCCAGCCCACCGGCAAGCAGCACCTCAAGCATCTCATCGAGGGTCTGCGAGTCGGAGCCGTTCAGTGGCACGATCGGGTCGAGCTCTGCGACATCGGGCAACAGCGCCGACACCAGGTTGCGCCGGCGTGACACCGCCCAGTTGCGGTTGCCCTGGATCGTGTTGATCTCTCCGTTGTGCGCCAGCAGGCGGAACGGCTGCGCCAGGTGCCAGTCCGGCAGGGTGTTGGTGGAGAAGCGCTGGTGGAACAGGCACACGGACGAAGCCATGCGCGGGTCGGCAAGATCGGCGTAGAACGTTGCCAGGTGATGGGGCATGACCATGCCCTTGTAAACGATGGAGCGCGCCGACAGGCTGGCCACGTACATCATGACATCGGTGTGGCGAGCCTCCATGCGGGCGCGGCGCCGCGCGACGAACAGCTGGCGGTCGAGCGCCTCGGCGGTGAGGTCGTCGCCACCGTTGACGAACACCTGTTCGATGCGGGGCAGGTTCTTAAGTGCAAGTGCGCCGCATGCGCTGGTGTCGACAGGCACCGGCCGCCAGCCCGCAACGGTCAGGCCGCGGTCGGTGATGGCTTTCTCGAGCATCTCCCGGGCGAGGGCAGCTTTGTCGGCGTCATTGTCGAGAAAGACGTTGCCCGCGGCGAACACCCCGGACAGTGACAGGCCGTTCTCTTCGGCCACTGTTCTCAAAAAGCCTTGAGGCTGGCGAAGCAGCACGCCGCAGCCGTCGCCGGTTTTCCCATCCGCGCCGATCGCGCCACGGTGCGTGAGGCGGGAGAGCGCTTCAATGGCGTTGGCTACCAGCGCATGGCTGGGTTCATCGTCCATGTTGGCCAGCAGCCCGAAGCCGCAGCTGTCGTGCTCGAACTCGCGGCTGTAAAGGCCCGGGACGTTTTCAGCGGTCATAGATTTCGTGTCCGGCAAGCGACGTCGCTCCAGAGTGTGCAAATTCCAGTCAAAAAGACGTTATCTACGGCAGTTCTTCTGCGTTTGCCGGACCGCTCGCCCACGAGGACGGTAAGCAACCGGCGCTGGCCCCTGGGTGGGCAGGCTGTACGTGTCAGCCGCCGGAGCCGTTGGATTCATACAGAAGAAAAAGCAATTGCAATGCATTGCAACATAACCAGATGCGAGGGTGTAAATCAAGCGGCCGCGCTGGCAGCCCTCCAAGTGACTGATTGGGCGGGCGGATCGGGCAACAGGGGCGTGACCTGCGGCGTGCAGCACCAATTGACAGCGCTGTCAGTCGGCATGTGCCGGAAATGAGACGGGGGCAGGGTTTTTCGCCGGGCGTCGGTCTAGAATGGCAGAGTGTCGTGAGTCCGGACGCTGGCTGGGCAGGATCTTGCAACAACAAATTTACAGAGTAGACGAAGTACTGCTGCGAGTGGGAACGCTGCTCGCCGTCGTTGTGCTGTTTGGAACGTTGGCGGTGCAGCCCTGGTCCGCACGCGACTACACGGGTGATTTCCTGGTGTCGGTGCCCGGCGCCAACGGCAGGATCACCGAGATCCGCGAGCAGGTTGAGCTGCAGAACGGCAACGTGCCGGCCGCAATCGCGCTGCTCGAAGACCGCTACCCCGAGTCGCTGGTGGTGATGCCGGTATTGTCTTGGGACTTTGGCGCGGGAACCGTGGTGCTTGCGCTGCTGGCGGCCGGCGTCATTGTGATGCTGCTGACCGGCTGGCGCCTGCGTCGCGTGGAAAACCGCACTCTGACCATCTGGAAGACCCTGGAGCGCCACGGCCGCGTGAGCTTGCGCGAATTCGTCGCCAACTCCGACTTCACCCGGCGGCAGGTGCTCACTGCAATCCGGCTTATCAACAACCGCGGCATGGGCTTCTTCGCGGTCGACCAGTCGACAGGCTTCGTGGTGGATCGCAAGCAGCACCGCACGGTGTCCTACGCCGGCGACTGCGACGCCTGTGGTGCCCGCGTCGCGCTGGAGATAGCTGTACCCGTTATCGAGGCGCCGCGGTGCCCGTATTGCCATTCCGGGCTGGACGTTCCCGCCGAGCTGCTGCGCCCGGACCCCGCGCCTGCTCCTGAGCCGGCCGCGCCGAAGCCGCTGGCCCTGTCCGGCGGCGAACCCGAGCCGCCCCAGCGTGGCAATGGCACACCGATGTCGATACCGCTGTTCATCGTGCTGGTAATCATTTGCTGGCCCGCGGCGGTCGGCTACGCGATCTACAAATTCAAAGCCGCATAAACGGTTACTGCAACCATCCTCACGGTTGCTGCATCTATTAGGCATACCCCCTGGAGCGCAGAGTCCGCCGCCCGCAACGGCCGGTTGCTTTGCGTGCGGGTTCCGAACAGCCAACAACCAAGGTAAGCCTATGAACGTCCAAACACTGAAGCGGCAGGTCGTTGCGATGACCGTCACGGCAACGTGCAGCCTGATGGCGGCCAGTAGCGCGTGGGCCGAGCCCGAGTG
>JBCAXP010000072.1:0-14421 GCA_038533995.1 Pseudomonadota bacterium | reverse complement strand
CACCAGCGCCGACAGCGGCTTGCCGCTCTGGCAGAGAATCTGCGCGATCAGCAGCCACGGAATCATGCCGCTGTCGCAGTAGTAGAAATCGCGAAAGTAGTGGTGTGCGCTCATCTCGCCGCCGTACACCGCGTCGCCTTGCGCATGACTTCCTTGATGAAGGCGTGCCCCGCCTTGCTCATCACCGGCTCGCCACCGGCCTTCGTCACCATGTCGATGGTGTTCCACGTTACCCGCGGGTCATACACCACGCGCTCACCCTGCTTGAGCTGCAGGAAGCTCTGCGCCAGCAGGCCAACGACGTAGTAGCCCTCGAGGAACGCGCCGTTCTCGTCGAAGAAAAAGCAGCGGTCGTAGTCGCCGTCCCAGGCGATCCCTAAGTCTGCCTTGTGTTCACGAATTGCCTCCACCGTGCTGGCGCGGTTTTCCTCAAGCATCGGGTTTGGCACGCCGTTGGGAAAGTCTCCGTCCGGGTTGTGATGCACCTTGATGAATTCGAAAGGCAGCAGCGGCTCGAGCAGGTCTACCACTTTGCCGGCGCCACCGTTGCCGGCGTTGGCCACGATCCGCAGCGGCCGCAGCGTCGCAAGGTCGATGTAGCCCAAAAGGTGCTCGACGTAGTCTTTGCTGATGTCCAGCTCGTGCCGCTCGCCGCGGTGCGGCGCGTCCGGAAAGTCGCCGGCCTCGGCGAGCCGCCGGATGTCGACCAGGCCGCTGTCGCCGCTGATCGGACGCGACTCTTCACGAACGAACTTCAGGCCGTTGTAATCGGGCGGGTTGTGACTCGCCGTTACCATGATGCCGCCGTCGGCCTTCGTGTGGGAGGTGGCAAAGTAGACCTCCTCGGTGCCGCACAGGCCGATGTCGAGCACGTCTGCGCCGCCGTCCTGCAGCCCCCTGCAAAGCGCGTCGCAAAACTGCGCGCTGCTATTGCGAATATCGCGGCCAACCACAACCCGGCCGGGCATCAGGAAGGAGACAAAGGCACGGCCGATGCGGTAGACCACATCGTCATTGAGCTCGTCGGGAATGCGCCCGCGAACGTCGTAGGCCTTGAAGCCCGAAATGGTAATGGCAGTCATGTCAGCAGTCCCCCGGTAGGCTACTAGCTTTCGTTGGTTCCGGCGCGGCCGTACGTGTCTTCGAAGCGGACGATGTCGTCCTCACCGAGATAGCTGCCGGACTGCACCTCAATAATGTCGAGCGGCACCGTACCCGGGTTGGCGATTCGGTGGGTGGTGCCGAGCGGAATGTAGGTCGACTGGTTTTCGCTCAGCAGGAAAACCTCTTCCCCGCGGGTAATCTGGGCGGTGCCCTTCACGACGATCCAGTGCTCCGCGCGATGGTGATGCATCTGCAGTGACAGGGTCGCGCCGGGCTTCACGCTGAGCCGCTTCACCTGGTAGCGCTCACCCATGTCCACGCTGTCGTACGAGCCCCAGGGCCGGAACACTTCGCGGTGCATCAGCGCCTCGCTGCGCTCGTCCTTTTTCAGTTCCTCGACGAGATCCTTGACCTCTTCGGACTTGTCCGCCGGCACCACGAGCACGGCGTCGGAGGTCTCAATAACGATGTGGTTCTCAAGGCCCACCGCGGCGATCATGCGGCCGGTCGAATGCAGGTAGGAATTCTTGCATTTGTGCTGCTTAACGTCGCCCACAGCCACGTTGCCGGCCTCGTCGGGGCCGCTGGCCTCATGCAGTGCGGAAAACGTGCCAACGTCGCTCCAGCCGGCGTCCAGCGGCACCACCACGGCGTCGGTGGTTTTCTCCATGACCGCGTAATCAATGGAGTTCGCCGGACAGGCGGCGAAGGCCTCCTCGCCCAGGCGGACGAAGTCGAGGTCAACGCGTGACTCCGAGATCGCCTGGCGGCACGCCGCAAGCATCTCCGGTGCGAACTTTTCCAGTTCCTCGAGGTACCGCGAAACCTTGAACATGAACATGCCGCTGTTCCACAGGTACTCGCCGCTGGCGAGGTAGCCGGCGGCCGTGTACGCATCCGGCTTTTCGACGAAGCGGGACACCTTGGACGCGCCATCGTCAATCGCGTCGCCAACGTGCAGGTAACCGTAGCCGGTGTGTGCGCAGGTCGGCACGATTCCAAAGGTAACGAGATGCCCTTTACTGGCCTGGACGAAGCCGGTGCTCACCGCCGCCCTGAACGCGCCAGCGTCCGCGATGGCGTGATCCGAGGGCAGCACGAGCATCACCGCCTCGCCGGCTTCCGGCTCATCGGACATCAGCGCATGCATGGCCGCGACTGCCACCGTTGGTGCGGTATTGCGCCCCACCGGCTCGAGGATAATCGCGCTCGCGCCCTTGCTGATCTTGCGCAGCTGCTCTGCAACAAGGAAACGGTGCGCTTCGTTGCACACGACCATCGGCCCTGCGAGGTCGTCGAGGCCATCGAGGCGCATCACGGTGTCCTGCACCATCGTGTTCTCACCCATCAGGGGAAGAAGCTGCTTTGGGTACAGTTTTCGCGACAGCGGCCACAGGCGGCTGCCAGACCCACCGGAGAGAACCACGGGAATTATCATGTCAGGGTGCCTCGCTTTCGGGAAGAGATAAGCGGCGGGGTGTGGTGAAGGTCGCGTTCGTTTCCACGCGCCTGGTCCACACCATGGGGCCCCGCTATTGGACCGTGCTGGCGCGCCATGCTATCGAGCCGTTTCATGTGGCGTCAACCGCCCCACCGTCGACCGGATGCAGGCTCGCGCCGCGCCCGATCGCGAAGTATTCAAAGCCCTGACGACGCATGTAATCCGGGTCGTACAGGTTGCGCCCGTCAAAAATCACCGGGCTGGTCAGCTCATCGCGAATGCGTTCGAAATGCGGGCTGCGAAACACCGACCACTCGGTCACGATCGCCAGGCAGTCGGCGCCGCGCAGCGCGTCTTCCGGGCCGCTGGCCAGGGTCAGCTTTTCGGTGTCCGGATACAGGCGCCGCGCTTCGGCCGATGCCACCGGATCGTAGGCCCGCACCGTGGCCCCGGCGTCCCATAGCGCTTCCATCAGGTTGCGGCTCGGCGCCGAGCGCATGTCGTCGGTATTGGGCTTGAACGCCAGCCCCCACAGCGCGACGGTGAGTCCGTCGAGACGGTCACCCCAGTAGCGCTGCATCATCTGGAACAGAAGACTGCGCTGGCGCTGGTTGACCGACTCGACCGCATCCAGCAGCGTCGGTTCGTAGCTGACCTCGCGCGCTGACCGCGCCAGCGCCTGCACGTCTTTCGGAAAGCACGAGCCGCCGTAGCCGCAGCCGGGGTAAATAAAGTGATAGCCAATGCGCGGGTCGGCGCCGATGCCAAGGCGAACGTCTTCGATGTCCGCGCCGAAGCGGCCCGCAATGTTCGCCAGCTCATTCATGAAGCTGATCTTGGTAGCCAGCATGGCGTTGGCGGCGTACTTGGCAAGCTCCGCCGAGCGCACACTCATGTCGATCAGCCGGTCGCGGCGCCGCGTGTACGGATCGTAGAGCAGCCGCATCAGTTCGGTCACACGCGGGTTGTCCGTGCCGATGATGATTCTGTCCGGTTTCATGAAGTCGCCGACCGCCGCGCCTTCCTTGAGAAACTCCGGGTTCGACACTACGTCGAATTCCACCTGCGTATCTCGCTCCGCAAGAGCGGCGTCTACCGTGGCCTTGACCTTGTCGGCCGTGCCCACCGGTACCGTCGATTTGTCGACGATGATGCGGTACTCGTCCATGTTGCGGCCAATGGACTCAGCCACGGCCAGCACGTATTGCAGGTCGGCCGAACCGTCCTCATCCGGCGGAGTACCCACAGCGATGAACTGGAACAGGCCATGGTCGACGCCCTGCTTGACGTCGGTGGTGAATACGAGGCGGCCGCCCTCGACGTTGCGCTTGACGATCTCACCGAGGCCCGGTTCGTGAAACGGTATCTCGCCGTTGTTGAGCTTCTCGATAACGGCTTCGTTGATGTCCAGGCAGACTACATCGTTGCCGGTTTCCGCCAGGCACGCGCCGGTAACAAGGCCGACGTAACCGGTGCCGAAAATTGTGACCTTCATGCGGTGCCTCCGCGAATGGCTAGACTTCGGCGACGGCTTCGGCGCTCGCCGCCATCAACGTCGGTAGGTAGATAATCTGTCGCAGCCTGTCTCACCGGCGTTTTACCGAGTGTGCACTCAAACGCCGTAGTAGTCCCGGTACCAGTCGACAAAACGCCGCACACCGACTTCCACGGTGGTCTGGGGGCTGTAGTGCACGTCGGCCACCAGGTCGTCAACGTCTGCGTAGGTGTCAGGCACGTCTCCCGGCTGCAGCGGCAGCATGTTCTTCTGCGCCTCCTTGCCGATGCACTCCTCGATGATTTCGATGTAGCGCATAAGGTCAACCGGGCGGTGACTGCCGATGTTGTAGAGTCGGTACGGCGCAAAGCTCGTACCCGGATCCGGCTTGGCACCCGACCACTCCTCATTCGGCGTTGCCGGGTTGTCCAGCACCCGGATGACGCCCTCCACGATGTCGTCGATGTAGGTGAAATCGCGGCGGTGCTTGCCATAGTTGAAGACGTCAATCGGCTCACCGGCGAGAATGTTTCGGGTAAACAGGAACAGCGCCATGTCGGGCCGGCCCCAGGGACCGTACACGGTGAAAAACCGCAGGCCCGTTACCGGTAGCTTGTACAGCCCGGCGTAGGTATGCGCCATCAGTTCGTTGGCCTTCTTCGACGCGGCGTAGAGGCTCAGCGGATGGTCGACGTTGTCATGAATGGAAAACGGCATCGTGGTGTTGGCGCCGTATACGGAACTGGATGACGCGTACACCAGGTGCGCCGAACCGGCGTGGCGCGCACCCTCGAGGATGTTCGTGAAGCCAACGATGTTGGCGTCAATGTAGGCGTGCGGATTTTCCAGCGAGTAGCGCACCCCGGCCTGCGCCGCCAGGTGAATAATGCGCTTGAAGCCCTCACGCTTGAAAAGCGCCGCCATGGCGTCGCGATCGGCAACGTCCATGTGCTCGAACTCGAAGCCGTCGCGATCACGCAGCCGCGCCAGGCGGGCCTCTTTCAGCGAGGGATCGTAGTAGTCGTTGAGGTTATCCAGGCCAACCACGCGCTCACCGCGGTCGAGAAGCACCTGTGATGCGCGTGACCCGATAAACCCGGCCGCGCCGGTAACCAACACCTTGTCAGACATGGTACGCCCCTGCCTCCTTTTTAACGGCGCGGAGAATAGCAAATTTTCGCTGTTCGCGCGGTGCTTTCATGGCCGTGAGACCTGCGTAAATCCCGGTTGAAAACGTCCGCGCTACAGGCGGCCGTCCACCTGGTCGGGCGCAAACAGGTGCTTCACGTCGTAGAGCACGTGCGAGTCCTTGCCTAGGGCGCGAATGGCCTCGACGCCCATGTCCTTGAACTGGTGATGCGACACGGCCAGGATGATGCCGTCGTAGGTGCCCTGCTCCAGCTCCGTGCACAGCTCCAGCCCATAGCTGGCGCGCGCAACGTCGGGATCGACCCACGGATCATGCACGTCCACCTCGCAGCCCAGGCGGCGCAGTTCCTCTACCATCGCAACGACCTGCGTGTTGCGAATATCCGGACAGTTCTCCTTGAACGTGAGGCCGAGCATCAGCACCCGTGAACCCATAGGCAGGATGCGTCGTTCGTTAAGCAGCCGCGACACCTGCGAGGCGACGTACAGGCTCATGTTGTCGTTGATGCGCCGGCCAGCGAGAATCATCTCCGGGTGATAGCCGATCTCCTGCGATTTGTGCGTCAGGTAGTACGGATCGACGCCAATGCAGTGACCGCCAACAAGCCCCGGCCTGAAGGGCAAAAAATTCCACTTGGTGCCGGCCGCATCCAGCACTTCGCCGCAGTCGAGGCCAAGCCGGTTGAAGATCATCGCCAGCTCGTTCACGAGCGCGATATTCACGTCACGCTGCGTGTTCTCGATTACCTTGGCGGCCTCGGCGACGCGGATGCTGCTCGCCTTGTAAGTGCCGGCGGTGATGATGCTGGCGTACAGGTCATCTACGAACTTCGCAGCCTCCGGGGTGGAGCCCGCGGTGATCTTGAGAATCGTCGTCAGCCGGTGTTCCTTGTCGCCGGGATTGATGCGCTCTGGGCTGTAGCCAGCGAAGAAATCGCTGTTGAACTCAAGGCCGGAACACTCCTCGAGAATCGGCACGCACACCTCTTCCGTTGCGCCTGGATACACCGTTGATTCGTACACCACGACGTCGCCCTTCTTGAGCACACTTCCGATCAGTCGGCTGGCAGACTCCAGCGGCGACAGGTCAGGGCGCTTGTGGCGGTCAATCGGGGTCGGCACCGTGGCGATATACACGTCGCACTGGGCCAGCTTTGCCTTGTCGTCGGTAACCTCGAGCCGGGTGGCCGCCGCCAGTTCAGCCGGTTCCACCTCCAGCGTGCTGTCCTCGCCGCCACGCAGTTCGGCGACGCGATTGGCATCAATATCGAAGCCCACCGTGTCAAAGTGGCGACCAAACTCAACCGCCAGCGGCAGGCCAACGTAGCCGAGGCCGACGATGCCAATCCGAATCCTTGAGAGATCCTTCATCCCTTGCGTACTCCCTAATTCAAAGCAGGTAGATGACCGCCAGCAGCCCGGTCACGCCCATCGTGACGGTGTACGGCAGGGCCAGTATCACCATGCGGCCATACGACAGTCGAAGCAGCGGTGCGAGCGCCGAAGTCAGCAGGAACAGGAACGCCGCCTGGCCGTTTGGCGTGGCAATGCTGGGAATATTGGTGCCGGTGTTGATGGCGATGGCCAACAGGTCGAACTGCTCACGCGTGATGGCGCCGGCCTGGAAGGCGGCCTCCACTTCGGAGATGTACACCGTGGCCACGAACACGTTGTCACTGACCATCGAGAGCACGCCGTTGGCCACGTAGAACATGGGGGCCTGGATACTGCCCTCCAGCGTCAGCACCCAGTGGATGACCGGCGAAAACAGGTGCTGCTCATGGATGACCGCCACAACCGCGAAAAACACCACCAGCAACGCGGTAAACGGCAACGCCTCCTCGAACGCATGGCCGATGCGATGCTCCTCGGTAATGCCCGTGGCCGCCGTCGCAAGCACGATGATCATGAGGCCGATGATGCCAACCTCGGCAAGATGCAGTGCCAGGCTGATGACCAGTACGAGCACGATAACGCCCTGGGCAACGAGGACCGCGTTGTCCTTGGGCCCGCGCTTTTCCGCTTCGGCGGCGTCAAACGCCTGGAGCACTTCGCGTACGTGATCGGGCAGCGGCGTGCCGTAACCAAAGATGCCGGTCTTCTCGACGAGAACGCAGGTTGCAATGCCCACCGCGAACACCGGCAGCGACACCGGCGCCATGCGGATGAAGAACTCGCCGAACTCCCAGTCCATGATCTTGCCGATGAGAAGGTTCTGCGGTTCACCGACGATGGTCATCACGCCGCCGAGCGCGGTGCCGATAGCGGCATGCATCATCAGCTGGCGCAGGAAGGAACGGAAGCGGTCGAGGTCTTCGCGGTGAAGCTCGATCACACCCTGGTCGTCACCATGATCGTGGTCATGGTGGAAGTGTTTGCCGGAGGCAACCTTGTGGTAGACGCTGTAGAAACCGGCGCCCACCGTGATGACAACCGCGGTCACCGTCAGCGCATCAAGGAACGCTGACAACACCGCCGCGACCGACGAAAAGAGCATCGACAGCAGTATCTTCGAGCGAACGCCCAGAATGATCTTCGAAAACGTGAAAAGCAGCAGCTCTTTGAGAAAGAAGATGCCCGCCACCATGAAGATCAGCAGCAGAATCACGGGGAAATTGGTCACCGTTTCTTCGTACACGCCATGCGGGCTGGCCAGGCCCATGGCCACTGCCTCGATCGCCAGCAGGCCGCCCGCCGGCAGCGGGTAACACTTGAGCGCCATGGCCAGGGTGAAGATGAACTCCAGCACGAGCAGCCAGCCGGCCACCACGCCGCCGGACTCGCCGAGGCCAAAATAGACAATCGGGTTGATAACCAGGAACGCCAGAATCGCGAGCTTGTACCACTCCGGTGAGTTACCGAGGAAGTTGCTGCGAAGCGCCTGCGTCAGTGTCTGAGTCTGAGTCATCGGTCCTCCGGCCTAAGGTTTGTAGCGTGACAGTCCGCGGCCCGCGCCGCACGTTACGTCGATGGGTTACTCGTTAGCCGCGGCGGTCGCGGCGCGCCACAGGCAGGGCCTGCCGAACGCTTTGTCAATGTCGTCGAGGCGCGCCTCGTGGGCAGCCAGCTCGTCAGCGTCCGGGGTAATAACGCGAAGCCCGCCAGCAGGCCGTTGCACGGTGCGCATGCGCACCTCCGCCTCAGGGGCACGGTCTTCATCGCCCGTCAGCGACAGGTCCCCCTGGCCGCCGGTCATCGTCAGGTAGACGTCGGCGAGAATCCGCGCATCCAGCAGGGCGCCGTGCAAATCGCGCTTGGAGTTGTCGACGCCGTAGCGCTTGCACAGTGCGTCCAGGCTGTTGCGTTGGCCCGGGTGCATGCTGCGCGCAAGGACAAGCGTGTCGAGCACGATGCAGCGCTCGCCCAGCGGGCCGCCCGTATCGCCGGCGTGGCGCAGTTCGCTGTCCAGGAAGCCTAGATCGAACGGCGCGTTGTGAATGATCAGCTCCGCATCGAGCAGGTAGTCGAGCAGGTCGCCCTTGATGTCGGTAAAACGCGGCTTGTCGGCGAGGAACTCGCCGGTGATGCCGTGCACCTCGCTGGCGGCGGCATCGATGGCCCGGTCCGGGTTCAGGTAGCGGTGAAAGGTCGAACCGGTGAGGCGACGGTTAACGAGTTCGACGCAGCCAATCTCAATGACGCGATGGCCGGCCTCGGGCTCAAGGCCCGTGGTTTCCGTGTCCAGAACAACCTGTCGCATCGTTTTCTCCCCTTACCTGGCTGGCCTTGGCTTCCGCGTGCCGCTAGCTCAGCTCGTCGATGCCACGATTGGCGAGCTGGTCGGCGCGCTCATTACCGGGCACCCCTGCATGCCCCTTGACCCAGCGCCAGTCCACCTCGTGCCCGGCGGCGATGCTGTCCAGGCGCCGCCAGAGATCCTCGTTTTTGACCGGCTTGCGGGACGCCGTTTTCCAGCCTCGCTTCTTCCAGCCGTCGATCCAGCTGGTAATGCCCTTCATTACGTAGCTTGAATCGGTATAAAGCGTCACATTTGACCGGACCTTGAGCGCTTCCAGCGCGTGGATAGCCGCCAACATCTCCATGCGGTTGTTCGTGGTATCACGCTCGCCGCCGTAAATCTCCTTCTCGCGCGGACCGCAAATCAGCAGTGCGCCCCAGCCCCCTGGCCCGGGATTCCCCCGGCAGGCCCCGTCTGTGTAAATCTCAACCTGTGCCAACTAACTTCCTTTGCCGACTCTCGCCTGACCGACTCCGGCCTTACCGACTCTGGCCTTACCGACTCTGGCCTTGCCGACGACTGGGCATCGCGGACGGCTTGGCCAGCCCCCCGACCAGTCCGCGGCGACGCGACCATACCGGGCGCACCGGCGTCAGCGTGAAAACCCGTTTGCGTGCAACCAGCATGTAGGCACCCGACAATTTCGACCAGTAGCGGCTGCCCACCGTTTCGATGCCGGACAGACGCTGCTGGAGCCGCGCAGAGTTTACCGGAGCCGTGAAAAAATAGCGCCTTGCATCGACAACATCGAGGCCGAGCAGCTTCAGCCAGTCTCGCACGCGCCCTTCCGTATAAAGCCGACTGAGGCCGGCGGGATAGCCACGAAAGCTCAGGAGACGGCGCAGGCCGACCGGCCCGACAGGATTGAAGCCCAGTAAGACGAGATGCCCTTCACCAACGAGCACGCGCTCTACTTCGCGCAGTACGTCGTGCGGCGCCGGGTCGTACTCCAGCGTGTGCGGCAGCAGCACGATATCCACGCTGTCCGAAGCAATCCCCAGTCGCGACGGCTCGCTGCGGATGCTCACCCCCTCGGCCGCTTGTGGGGCAACGAGCGCGGCGCGGCGGGTGTTGCCCAGGCCGACGAAGCTGTCATTGGCGCCCCATGCGCCAACCTGCAGCAGCTGGATGCCAAAGATCGATTCGAGCGCATCCCCCACGAGCGCCTTCTCGCGTTCGAGCAAGGCACTGCCCAGCGAGGTCTGCAGCCAGTCGTCGGTGCGCGCCTGTATGGAGGATGGGTCTCGATTCACGGGGCCTAAGAATACCGCATGACCGGCAGCAATCAATTTTGGCTTCGGCAAATTTTTCAGTAGCATAGGCGGATGCTCGATGTCCTGCCCGTGCGCGCGTTCCGTGACAACTATATCTGGCTGCTTCGCGCGCCTGCCGACGCGTCGCAGGTCGTCGCGGTGGATCCCGGTGACGCGGCGCCGGTGCTCGCCGCGCTCGATGACCACGGCCTTCGCCTTGGCGGCATCCTGATCACTCATCATCACTGGGACCACACCAACGGCATCGAGGCGCTGCTGGCGAAATTCCCTGTGCCCGTGATCGCACCTGCTGATGAGCAGCAGCGCATAACCGGCTACACGGAGCTTGTCAGGCAGGGGGACACCGCTGCATTCCCCGCGCTGGGCCTCAAATTCGACGTGCTGGACGTACGCGGCCACACGGCTGGCCACGTGGCGTATGTCGGCCATGGCGCCGTTCTCTGCGGAGATGCCCTGTTCAGCGCCGGCTGCGGTCGCCTGTTCGAGGGCACACCGGCGCAGATGCGTGCCTCGCTGGAGGCGCTGGCCGCGCTGCCCGGAGACACCCGGGTCTACTGCACTCATGAATACACGCAGTCCAACCTGGCCTTCGCCGCCGTGGTGGAGCCCGACAACGAAGCTATCGCGAGCCACGCCGAACACGTTGCGGCGTTGCGGCGCGCCGACAAACCGTCGCTGCCATCGACAATCGCGCTGGAGCGGCAGATCAACCCGTTCCTGCGCTGCAACGAGCCGGCGGTGCGACGCGCCGCCGAGTCTCAAGCGAACACCGCGCTTGCCGACACAACGGCGGTGCTGGCGGAAATCCGCCGCTGGAAAGACCACTTCTGACACCCCGGAGAACGCTACCACCGTGACCACGCAAGCCCTCGGGTCCTGCACCCGCGTCCTGCCGTTGCTGACTGCGTGCGCCCTTGCCGCGTGCCAGCCCACAACCACCACGGTGCCGGCACCGGCACCCACCGTTGCCAACACCCAAGCCGCGCCGCCGCCAGCAACCAAAGCGCCGCCGGCGCCCACCGTTGCCGAGGCGGCGCGCGTCCCCGCCGCCCCGCCGGCGCCCGACGATACCTGGCAGGTGCTGCGCGCCGGCTTCTCCCTGCCTGACAGCGAGCAAAAGCGCATCGACCAGCACGTCGCCTGGTTCACCGGTCATCCGCAGTACCTGGAGCGCGTCTTCACCCGCGCCCAGCCCTACATGCACTTCATTATCGAAGAACTCGAGCGCCGCGAGATGCCGCTGGAACTGGCCCTGCTGCCGGTCGTGGAAAGCGCCTTCGATCCGTTCGCGTATTCTCATGGGCGTGCCGCCGGCCTGTGGCAGTTCATTCCGGGCACGGCCAAGCGCTTTGGCCTCAAATCGACCTGGTGGTATGACGGCCGCCGGGATGTCGTGGCATCGAGCCTGGCCGCCATGGAATACCTGACCCTGTTGAACCAGATGTTCGACGGCGACTGGTTGCTGGCCGTCGCCGCCTACAACTCCGGTGAGGGAACAATCGGCAAGGCCCAGCGGCGCAACCGCAAAGCCGGCAAGCCCACAGACTTCTGGAACATCAAGGTGCCTTCGGAGACCCGCGCCTACGTGCCCAAGCTGCTGGCGCTGAGCCGCATCGTCGCTGCGCCGGAGCTCTACGGCATCGAATTGCCGGCAATGCCTTATGAATCCGGCTTCGCGACCGTGGAAACGCACGGGCAGATCGATATCGCGGTGGCCGCGGAGATGGCCGGCCTGACCGTCGACGAACTGTACCGGCTCAACCCCGGCTTCAACCGCTGGGCCACCGATCCGGACGGCCCGCATTCACTCAACGTCCCGGTGGCCGCCGCCGACGCGTTTGCCGGCGCGCTGGCCGACCTGCCGCCCGCTGAACGGGTGCGCTGGACGCGGTACACCATCAAGTCTGGCGATACGCTCAGCACCGTGGCGCGGCGGCATCACACCACGACACGCGTGCTCAAGGATGTGAACGGGCTGAAGGGCACCACGATTCGCGCGGGCCACCACCTGATGATTCCGACCGCCAGCGAAGGTCAGTCTGCCTATTCACTGAGCGCAGACCGGCGCACGGCGCAAAAACTCGCCCGGCACGACGCCAACGCCGTGCGCCACGAGGTTAAATCAGGTGAATCCCTGTGGACGATTTCGCGCCGCTACGGCGTGGGCGTGCGTGAACTGGCACGCTGGAACGCGATGGCCCCCGGAGACACACTGTCTGTCGGCAAGGAACTCGTCATCGCCAGCGTGTCGGCAGGCGCAAGCCCTGTGGCGGCAGCGCTGACAGCACCCGAGAAGAGCGCACGGGTGCGCCGGGTGCAGTACACGGTTCGCCGTGGCGACTCGCTGGCGCGCATCGGCTCGCGCTTTCGGGTCACGGTGAAGGACCTGCGTGAGTGGAACCGGCTCGAAGGGCAAAAGTACCTGCAGCCGGGACAGAAAATCGTTATGTACGTTGATGTAACGCGCCAAGGCGCCGGGGGGTAAGCAGTTATGGGGTTTCTGACTGGCAGACGCGCTCTCATCGTTGGCCTTGCGAGCCAGCGCTCGATCGCCTGGGGCATTGCCCAGGCCATGCACCGGGAAGGCGCGGAGCTGGCCTTCACCTATCAAAACGAAAAGCTGCGCGGCCGCGTCGAAACCATGGCCGGTGAGCTTGGCTCTTCCATCTGCCTGCCGCTCGACGTCGCGAGCGATGAGCAGATCGACGCGTGTTTTGAGGCCCTTGGCGAGCAGTGGGACAGCCTGGATGGCCTGATTCACTCCGTTGGCTTTGCGCCGCGGGACCAGCTCACCGGGGGCTTTGTCGACAGCACCACGCGGGAAGGCTTCCAGATTGCGCACGACATCAGCGCCTACAGCTTCGTTGCGCTGGCCAAGGCGGCGCGGCCCATGCTCACGGAGAACGCGGCGTTGCTGACGCTAAGCTATCTCGGCGCGGTGCGCGCAATACCGAATTACAACGTCATGGGGCTGGCGAAGGCGAGCCTGGAGAGCGCCGTGCGGTTCCTGGCAACGGACCTCGGCGCCGCTGGCGTGCGGGTAAATGGAATCTCCGCGGGCCCGATCAAGACGCTCGCGGCGGCAGGCATCAGCGGCTTTCGGTCAATGCTGAGCCACGTTGCACAAACCTCACCGCTCAAGCGCAACGTCACGATCGAAGACGTGGGCAACACAGCGGCGTTTCTGTGCTCCGACTACGCCCGCGGCATCACCGGCGAGGTGATCTACGTAGACGCGGGCTACCGCTCCGTCGGAATGGTGCTCTAACAAGAGCTAAGGAGCGCGGCTGCGCCGCGCTCCGTCAGCTGAGCTGGAAGGCAGTGGCCCCGGTTACTGCAGCAGGTCGGGCCTGATTGACACCGATGCGTCTTCCATCAGCGAATTTACGTAGGCCTGGAAGTCACTAACGCCCTCGGCCTGGGCTAGCTGCGCGTTGCGCGCCGCATCGTCGCTAATGGTGCCGGGAGAAACGTTGCTGACAGCGACCACGGCGGCGTCACCACCCTGCAGGTTGGTAATCGCCAGCGCCGGCGCGTCACCTTCGGGTTCGGCGAGGGAGAACGCGGTCTGCACAACCACCGCCGGCAAATTGCCAGACGCCGTTCGGCGAGCGGTGATGGCTTCGTTAAAGATCGCCTCCTCCGCGCTCTCCAGGGCGCCGAAGGGCGTGCCGGACTCAAACTGTGCCAGCGCTTCTTCGGCCTTCGCTTCCGCCAATTCCTGGGCACGTGCCGCCTGCAGTGAGGCCTGCACGATGTTACGGACTTCTTCCAGTGGACGCTGCTGCGACTCATTGTGGTTCTTCACGCGAAGGAACACGACGTGGTCGTCGGCGATCTCAATGGCGCGGCTGTTAAGACCGTCAAGCAGCACCTCGTCGCTGAACGCTGCTGCCACCACGGCCTGGTTGGCGGCAATGCCCTGCCCACCGAGTCGGCCAACGCCGTCGAGGGTCTTGATTTCCAGCCCGCGGCTGTCAGCCGCGGCCTGCAGCGAGTCGGCATTGTTGAAGGCCTGCTCGTCCACCTCGTTCGAGGCGGCGAAGAAGGCGTCGGCCGCGAGCTCGACCCGCAGCCGGTCTGCTACTTCCTCGAAGCTGTCGTTGCCGCCGTCGCGGATGTCCTCGAGTTCGATGATGTGGTAGCCGAAGGATGTCTCGACGGGTTCGCTGATGTCGCCGACCGCCATCGAGAACAGCGCGTCACCGAACTCCTCGGC
>JBCAXP010000071.1:0-14478 GCA_038533995.1 Pseudomonadota bacterium | reverse complement strand
CTGAAACCTCTTCTCGTTAGTAGTCGCAATTCTGGCATATATTGGCAATTATTGTCATTCTTCGTGTAACAAGGTAGGAGCTTTGAGGGACAGCGAAGTGATAGTTGTAACTGGAGGCTGGTGTAGCCCGTTTCGGCCAACCACCCGCAAACCGTCAAAGATGGAGCGAAGTCGTTGCTCAGGCTCGTGTTCAAACAGTCTGGAAGGGCGAGATCGGACCAGTAGTCCACTTCGCGGGCGCTGATGAGCTTCGGTTTCCCACCGTCATTATTGCGACTCGCGCTGAAGCCAACGGTCCCCTGATCGCACCAGTTTTCAGCTATTTCCCCTGCGGCTACGGTCAGCCGCTGGACTTAAGACGCTTCGTCGAGACAGTCTATGGCCCCGGTTCTCCACCTGACGTGGCGAGAGCTGAATGGCAATACTCCGCCTTCTCGCTTACGTGGTACGCGGGTGTCCAGTTTCTGGCTCTTGCACTGGTCTCAGCCATTGTGTGGTGGTCTACCGCGGGCTTGAGGCGAGCTACGGCTTCCCCGGTTTCCTTCATGCAACAGGGTCGTTCCCTGAAATGGCAGACCGGAATTACTCGCTGGTTGCCTCCTGCGTTGGCGGCACTTCCATCGGCAGTGATTCATCTGACGCCCATTCCTGCAGCGAGGCGGTGTAGACGGCGACGTCCTTGTACCCAAGCCGGGTCATGATGAACGCATTGACGGACGCCGCGATGCCGCCGCCGCAATAGGTGATAGAGCGGGCATCGTGGTCCTCCGTGAAGAGTTTTTCCAGTTCGCTTTGTGAGCGGTAGCGGCCGTCTTCGGCCAGAAGCGACATCTTCGGGACGTTCGAGGCGCCGGTGATGTGGCCGGGCCGCGCGTACATCGACATCTCACCACGGTAATGGGCTTCGGATAGCGCGTCGATCAGGTTGACCGAGTCGTCATCGATCGCGGCGAGTACCTCATCCTTGCTGACAATCAGTTCCGGCCGGAGCGAAACCGTCAGCTCTCCGGCTGGACGGTCGGCCGGCTCCGTTGACAGCGGCTGACCCAGCGCAGTCCAGGCATCCAGACCGCCATCGAGTAGCGCCGCCCGGTCGAAACCGACCCAGCGGAGCATCCACCACACCCTCGCAGCCCACGCAGACCTGCCGGCGTCGTAGAGCACAACGCGGGAATCGTCGCTAACGCCCAGTGCGCTCATGGCCGCCGCGAATTGCTCTGGTGAAGGTACGGCGTAGCCAAACGGACTCTCGCTGTCGGAAAGGGCACCGGTGAGGTCCGCGAAGCCCGCTGTCGGTATGTGGCCCGCATCGTAATTCGCCCGGCCGCTCCGACTTTCGAACCCGCCCTTGCCGTCTGGCTCCAACGAGACGGTGCAGTCGAGCACCACAAGATCGGGATCGTTTATGTGATCACGGAGCCACTCGGCGGTTACCAGTGAGTCCATTGTCGAGTCGACCCTGGCGCCGGTCGGTGCTTCGACGGACGAACACGCCGCGGCTAGCAGAAGCATTGCGATCACGGCAAGTCGTCTTGCGAAACAGGTGTAAGTTGCCATCAAAGTCTCCTTGCAGGCGCCGGCGGGCACTCAACACCGAATGCTCAATAAAAGCCTGTTTGCGTTGCCTGCCAGCGAGGCGTACGGTCTTTGGGGTCGCTGGATCACATTTTAGACGTCGATACACAAGGAGTCACGGCAGTGCTTCGACCGGCACTCTTGATATTGCTTGGCGCCGTATGCGGTAATGCGGGCGCGACCACGTGCATGGAAGCGCTCGAGATCGAAAGGCAGCGCGAGTTTCAGCGCATGTTTAAAGACAGTGACGTCATTGCGTTGGTCGGTCCTCAGCATACCGCTGGGGCCCGCGTGCTTGAGGTGTGGAAGGGGAACCCCGGGCGCACGGTGTTCTTTCGGAATGCGGACGAGATCAGGTACCCGCAATTGATGTTTGCAGTCCGACCGGAACCAAGCGGTCCGCTTCTGGCCACCTTTCCAGATTACTACTCCTGTGCTCTGAGTCAACGGGACGCACGGTATTACCTGGACGAGCAATACGGCGCTGGCTACGCGCCGTCTTCCACACGGATCGAGTCGGCTTACTCCGCGTTCTCCGCCACGTGGTACGCAGGACTGCAGTTTCTGGCTCTTGCCCTGCTCTCAGCCATCGTCTGGTGGTTTGCAGGGGGGCTTATGCGCCCGCGTGCTCCAACTCATCTGCAAGCTGCTGCGCTTCCGATGCGCGCGCCTTGGAGAAGCGTGCGATGAGGAGGTAAAGCACCGGCGTGAGGTAGAGTGTAAAGAGCGCAGCAATCCCCAGGCCGCCGAAGACAACCCAGCCGATTGCAGACCGCGCCTCAGCGCCGGCACCGCTGCCAAGTATCAGCGGCAGACCGCCCAGCACTGTAGAAACCAGCGTCATCATCACCGGCCGCAGCCGGCGTGCGGCGCCCTGCTCGATCGCCTCGCGGATGCCAAGGCCACGGTCACGAAGCTGGTCGGCGAACTCAACAACGAGCACGCTGTTTTTCGCCATGAGCCCGATGAGTAGCACCAGCCCGATCTGTGAGTAGATGTTGAGCGATGTGCCCGTTAGCACAAGAGCGAAGATGGCAGCGGCGATGCCGAACGGAACGATCAGCGTCACGACAAGCGCGCTGGTAAAGCCCTCGAACTGCGCGGCAAGCACCAGGAAGATCACCGCGATGGCGATGATGTAGGTCAGCGCCACGTCGCGCGAGGTTTCTTCGAGCGTTGCGGCATCGCCGAGGAAGATGAGCGACACGTTATTCGGAAGCATCTCCGCGGCCAGGCCTTTAAGTTCGTCAACGGCGGTCTGCAGCGGGTAGCTTTCCGACATGTTGATGCTGACTTCGATGCTGCGGCGCTGCGCATGGCGGTTGAGCTCGGTCGCGACGCCTTCTTCGCGCAGAGTTACCAGGCTGGACATGGGTACCTGTGCGCCGTCGTTGGCCGTGACGTACAGGTTTACCAGGTCAGACGGATCGTTGATGCTGCCGTTGATCGACTCGAGCAGAATCGGCACCGCTTCGTCATCGATGTTGAGGTCCACGAGCTGCTCGCCGTCAATCATCACGCGCAGCGTCTCTGCCAGCAGCGCGAGGTCAACGCCGAGGTCCGCGGCGCGGCGGCGGTCAATGTCCACCGACAGCTGGGGCTGCGTGGGGTCGTAGGAGATTCGCGGGCGGGTGAGCTCGGGCAGGCGCTCCTCGATGGCCGCGGCGAAACGCTTTGCGGCTGCGTAGATGTCGTCGTAGTCATTGCCGAGCAACGCCACGTCGATGCCGCCGCCCGAGCGGCGCAGGTTCAGGCTGTTGCCGCCAAAGGCGACGGCGCGCACGCCCGGGATGGCGCCGAGCGGGGCACGCAGCTCGCTGAGCACCTCCGCCTGGTCGCGATCGCGCTCACTCCAGTCCGCCAGCGGCAGCGAAATGAAGCTGCGGTTGGGATCCCACATGCCGATCATGCTGTAGATGGCCTCGGCTTCGCCGCTGTCGACGTAAGGCTGCAGGATGTCTTCGATCGCGGTCGTCTGGCGATCCATGTAGTTGATGCCGACGCCATCAGGGCCGCTGGCAAACACGCGCAGCAGTCCGCGGTCTTCCGGTGGAATCAGCTCGCGGTCGAGGGACTGGTAGGCCATGCCCGCCGTGACCGCGAAGCCCAGCGCCAGCGCGACCGGCAGCCATGGCCGGTTCAGGAACACGCGCAGCGACGCGTTGTAACCCGAAGCGAACGCCTGCCCGAGGCGTGCGATGCCGCGCGGCACCTGTGCCTGGTCCGCACTGCGCGCGAGCCTTGCCGCGGCGGCCGGCACCAGCGACAGGGCTACGAAACTGGAGATGATCACGGCGCACGCCAGCACAAGGCCGAACTCGCGGAACAAGCGGCCGGCGGTGCTTGGCAGAAAGGCGATCGGGATGAACACGGAGATAAGCACTGCCGTGGTGGCGACCACTGCGAAGAACACCTGCCGGGTGC
The DNA here is from genome assembly GCA_038533995.1 of Pseudomonadota bacterium. Classification (GTDB taxonomy): domain Bacteria; phylum Pseudomonadota; class Gammaproteobacteria; order Steroidobacterales; family JBCAXP01; genus JBCAXP01. Next base: position 10,479 of record JBCAXP010000071.1, on the reverse strand, counting down.
CGATGACCGCCGAGGCGCGTGGACCCATGCCGTCGGCCCGCTGTCTCTGAATGTTCTCCAGCACAACGATCGCGTCGTCGACCACCAGCCCGGTCGCAAGCACGAGGGCCAGCAGCGTGAGGATGTTGATGGAGAAGCCGAGCACCCAGATGGCAGCAATCGTGCCGATCAGCGCCACCGGAATCGCGACCGTTGGCACCAGCGTCGCTCGCAGGCTGCCCATAAAAAGCCAGATGGTGGCGATAACGATGGCCACCGACAGCGCGAGGGTAAGCACCACCTGCACGACGGAGTTGCTAATGAACACTGCCTGGTCGTCTGTTACGACGATATCCAGGTCGGTGAAGCGCTCGTTGATGCGCCCGATTGCCGCGTTGACGCCGTTGGAAATCTCGATGGTGTTGGAGCGCGCCTGGCGGATGATGCCGAGCCCCAGCACGGGTTTGCCGTTCAGTCGCGTCAGGGTCGTGGCGTCTTCGGGGCCAAAGTACACGTTGGCGACGTCGCTGACGCGCACCGAGCCGCGAATCACGATGGCGCCCACCTGCGCGGGGTCGAGCGCGGTGGCGTCGGCACGCACGATGAGCTGCTGGTCCTGTGATCGGAAGCTTCCTGCCGGTACATCGAACGGTGCCTGCTGGAGGGCGGCGGACACGTCGGATACCGAGAGCCCGAAGCTGGTCAGTCGAAGCGGGTCGATAGCGACGCGCAGCGTGCGCTGCCGGTTGCCGGATACCTGCACATCGGCGACCCCCTGGATCGACAGGAACATCGGCACCAGTTCCTGCTCGACGACGCGCGTCAGCGCCTCCATGGGCATGCGATCGCTGGACACGGCGAGGTTCACGACAGCCTGTGCGTCGTCGTCGGCCTTGACGACGACCACCTGTTCAAGGCGCTCCGGTAGCTGGCGCGACACGCGGCTTACAGCCTCGCGAACATCAGCGGCCGCACTGTCCAGGTCCACGCCCGGGCGGAATTCAACGTAAATGCGGCCGCTGTCTTCCTCGGACGCCGAGCGCAGGGTCTGGATGCCCGACACGCGGGCAACCGCGCCCTCGAGCAGGCTGATGACCTCCGCGTCGAGAGTTTCCGGCGAGGCGCCCGGGAAGCTCGCGCGCACCGTCACGACCGGCCGGTCAACGTCCGGCAACTCGCGGATTTCGACGGCCAGCAGGGCCGCAAGCCCTGCAATGACGATCAGGAGGTTGGCGACCAGCACCAGCACGGGCCGGCGTACGCTGGTGCTGGGAAGGTCATTGCGATGCGCGTCGTCCATGGTGCTGGCCTACGGTGCTGAGAGCGACTTGAGCGCCGTCTGGCCCGAGCCGGAAACCACGCCCTGCGCTGACTTCTCTGCAAGCCGCGATTCGTCATAGCTGACGGCAACGCCGTTTCGCATCCGCTGGGTGCCTTCCACAACCACGACGTCTTCGCCGGTGAGATCGCCGTCGATGAGCACGCGGCCCTGGCGACGCTGCGCGATCCGCACGGGCACGCGAGCGGCCTTGCCGCCGTCCACCTTCCACACGTAGGCGCCGTCGGCGCCCCACTGCACGCTGGTTTCGGGCACGACGGCGAACTCCTGTCCGAGTACGTCGACGCGAACGCGAAAACTCATGCCGGGCCGCAGGGTGTCGTCGTCGTTCATCACCCGAGCGCGGGCGGCAAAGGTCCGGTTGGTGGGATCAATGCGGCTGCCGATGTCCACCACCTCGCCGGCGACGGCAGATGCGCGAGCGCTCCAGGTCTCGAGGTTTACCGACTCGCCAACGTTGAGCTCGCCGATAAAGGCCTCGGGCACGTCGAAGCTCACGAACAGTGCGCTGCGATCGTCGAGTGTAGTAATGAGTGTGTCCGGGCCGATACGGTCGCCGCGGTCCACGTCGGTACCGCCTACGAAGCCATCGAAAACTGCCCGCACGGTGCGGTCGTCAAGGGCGATCCGGGCCTGCTCGAACTCGACCTGTGCGGTTTCTGCAGCGGTGCGTGAGGCATCCAGCTCCGTGGGCAGCACGGCGCCGCTGTCGACAGAGCGCTGGTAGCGTTCGAAGAGCCGCTCGGCTTCCTTCAGGCGAATTTCCGCGGCGCGCAGTGCGAGGCGCTCGGCGCGGCTGTCCAGCTCGACCAGGGCGTCGCCGGCATTGACCGCCTGGCCCGGTTCGAAGTTGACGGCGACGACTTCACCCGATGCCGATGCAAATACGTCCGCGGACAGGCGGGCGCGGGAGGTGCCTACGGCCTCAAGCCGGGTGCTCTGGCGCTCAAATTGCAGGGGCTCGGCGAGCACACTGACGGAGGACGGACGGCCGCCCCAGCCGCCGGCGGTCTCCGTAGCGGGCTTCTCACAGCCAGCGAGCGCGGACGCTGCGGCCACTAAAGATATAAGGATATGTCTTTTCATCCCGCAAGTATAAGGCGGGCAGGTGACGGGGGAATCTCAATCTGTCACTAAATTGCGGTCACATACAACTTGTTACGAAATGCCCGGCCGGCGGCGGTGGCGGAATTGGCGGGCGGGGCTTCGGGACAGGAGCGCTAGACCTTTGTGAAGGCGGTGAGCCCGTTGCGGGTCGGGTCGCCCTGCTGGAACAGCACTTTACCCCGGTGTTTGAAGCCAGCGCGCTCCAGGTAGTCGATGATGAACTCGAGCGAGTAGAAGTTTCGAAGCTCGGCCTGGTTGAACCGCCAGCTCTCGTCCGTGCCGGCGTTGAAGGTGTCGTGAGCAAGCGCTGCGATCCGCTTCATGTCTTCGTTGACGACATCGTGGTCGCGAAGAATAAGCGTGCCGCCCGGGCGCATCACGTCGCGAACAGCGCCAATGAAGGCTTCGCGCTTTTGCAACGGGCAGTGGTGAAAGCCAATGTACACCGTCACCATCGACAGCGAACCCCGCGGAATGACGTTCGCAAAAGCAGGGGAGTAGTCCTGCATGTCGACAAACGTTCCGATTTTACTGAAGCGTCCGCGTTCCACGATGTCCTCAACGCCGAAGCCCGGCTCCTGCGTGTGCAGCAGGAACACCTCGCCCGCGAGGTTCAGCTCGTCTTCCAGCACGCTCACGTAGCGACCGGTTGAACCTATCTCGAGATGACCCTCGTAGCGCGCGTCGGCGTCTACCAGCTGCAGGGTCTGTGCCGCCATCTCCGCCTTCTGTTTCTTCAGCGCAGGAATCGCGTAGCGCAGCGCGCCGAGAAATGGCCGAAGGTCATCAAGCGCGGACTGAAACGCTGCATACACCTGCTGATCGCTGGCGCCGGGCTTCACGAGCTCTTTGAGCGCCGCATGGACCTCCTGCTCGGGATACAGGTGGAACACGTTCGTAAAAAAATCCAGGAACGTCTCGCGTAGGCGCGGGTTGGAATAGACGTAGTCAAAATTTCCCGGCGTCGAGCCTTGCGCCAGAACGCTTCTCGGCAGGAGAGCAGTCACGGGCGTTGCGAGCGTGGCGCAGAGGCCAGCGATGAATTGGCGTCGTCTCACGGGAGGTTCCCTAAACTTTCCGCTTAATTATCCTAATCATCATGGTATCTTCCCGGCAAGCGATTGATGCAGGTCACGGTTCATGAAACTTTTCTTGCTGATGGCATGGCTTAAGGTCTGGCACGGCATAAAGCTGCTGCTTCGCATTACCTTTTACGGCCTTGCGCTTCTGATTCTCGCCGTTGGCGTCGTGGTTTGGCAGAGCGGCGATGCCAGCTTCAACGGTCGCTTGCACGACGTGGTCGTGAACGACATCACCGAACTCAACCCTGTCGCGATGGCCGCGGTCGTTGTGCCGCAGTCTGTTGAAGAGATCGTCGACGCCGTCAGCAACAGCAGCGGTCCGATCGCGATCGGCGGCGGCCGCTACAGCCAGGGCGGCCAGACCGCCATCGACAATGGCGTACAGATCGACATGCGCGACTTTGACGACGTCGTGTCCTTTTCGCCGGAAGACCGCGAGGTCACCGTGCAGGCCGGGATCACGTGGCGCGAGTTGCAGGAAGTCATCGATCCGCACGACCTGTCGGTAAAGATCATGCAGACCTACGCCAACTTTACGGTTGGCGGATCCGTCAGTGTGAATGTCCACGGCCGCTATATCGGTCACGGCCCGATTATCTCTTCCGTTCTCAAACTGCGTCTGGTGCTCGCGGATGGCCAGGTGGTGGTGGCTTCACGCGCGGAGAACGCACCGTTGTTCTACGCCGCGGTGGGTGGCTACGGCGGCGTCGGCGTTATCGCGGAAGTCACCCTGGAGCTTGCGGAGAACACGCGGGTTGAGCGCCAGACGCAAACAATGCCGATCACCGACTACGCCAGGCACTTTGCGGCAAACATCCGGGACAACGAAAACGTCGTGTTCCACAACGCGGACATCTATCCGCCTGCCTTCGAAAAAGTGCGCGACGTCAGCTGGTTCATCACCGATGATGAGGTCACGATTGAGGATCGACTGATTGCGACCGATGCCGAGTACACGCTGTTGCCGCTCATGGTTCGCTTTACGAACTCGGGCTCGTTCGGCAAGTGGACGCGTCGCACGCTGGTTGAACCGGTGTTCTATTCCTTTGACCGGGTGGCCTGGCGCAACTGGGAGGCGAGCTACGACGTCCGGGAATTGGGCGAGCCGGACAGAAGCCGCAGAACGTGGGTGCTGCAGGAGTACTTCATTCCGGTAGAGAACTTTGACCGGTTCGTGCCACGGATGCGTGCCATTTTCCAAAAGCATGATGTCGACGTGGTGAACGTGTCGATTCGCCATGCCTTGCCGGATCCTGATTCCTACCTGTCCTGGGCGCGGCGCGAGGTGTTCGCCTTTGTTGTTTACCACAGCCAGGGCACCACCGCGGATGACCGGCAGAAGGTGGGCGAGTGGACCCGTGAAATGATCGACGCAATCATTGCTCACGATGGCAGTTACTACCTGCCGTACCAGCCGCACGCCACGCCCGCACAGTTCCGCGCCGCTTATCCGAACGCCGACCTGTACTTTTCCGTCAAGCGCCAGGTCGATCCGCAAAACCGCTTTCAGAATCGCTTGTGGAAAAAGTACTACCCTGATGCGCGCACGCCAGTGCAGGACTATCTTGACAGTCTCGACGGCTACGCCAAAGGGGAGGAGCAGACCTTTCTTACGGTACCAGAGTGGTACCTGGTGTTTAACCCGAACGAGTACGCCGATTTCCTGGAGCGCGGTAACTCCCCGAGCGACTTTCCGTTTCTTGCGAGCATCGATGAGTACTGGTCGCTGTATGACCGCGTCAAGGCGCTCACCGATGGCGAGTACCCGCAGAACAGCGACTACGAGTTGATGCTGTGGGTTATCGGCGTAAGCACGACGGCCGAGTTCCTGATCAAGGGCGCCTACGAGAACACGATAGGACGCCTGACGCAGTGGCTTTCGTCTGGAGACTCCCGGGAAGAGGAGATCATCCGCGAGGCCCACCGCGCTTACGCAACACTGATTTTCGATGAGGCCTGGTACCAGTTTCCGTTCATGGATCACGTGGACCGGATCTGGCAGGAGACGGATTTCTTTGGCAGCAGCTTTATCCGCAAGACCGAGCGCAAGCTGATGTTCACGGCCGAGTTTGCGTTCAAGGCGCTGTATGCTCGCGCCATTGCTTACGGCGCGCAGCAGGCGTACGAGCCCTCCGACGGACTGGTGACGGCACACGTGATCGCCGACTCGGCGCTGCTGCCGGCTATCGATCCGCGAGTCCGGGTGCTCCGAGACTTCGGTGACGGTCAACTCGTGGTCACGGTGCCGCGCTGGGGGGGCTTTACCGAAATCGTGCCAAAGCTCGCGGCGGCGGGTGTCGAGTTTTTAGAGATTTCCGGCAACGATGAGATCGTCATATCGACGACAGCACCTGGAGATCTCGATCAGCGGCCGGAACTGAGCCGCTTTCTCTTCAGTTCAGTCGTGGTGTCACCCGAGGGCCGGGTACGCGATGTGTATGTCGTGAACGTGCGGGAGCTCGCCTCGGCGCTGAACAGCCTGCCGGCGAAAGGGATCACGCTGGAGCATATCTACGACTTCTAGCCTGGCCATGCGCCGGCCAGCGCAAACACCTACTGAGGTTGTAGACTGGCGTCGACAAACCGGGCTAACGCTCGCAGCGTTTTGAGCCGGGAGCCGTCGTCAGTCTCGAGAGGGTCTTCAGTCTCAAGTTCAACCAGCGTGACTTCCTTGCCAGCTTTTTTCAGCGCTTTTCTCATTGTCTTGCTTTGATCGACCGGCACCGAAGCGTCCCTTTCCCCGTGTATCAGGAGCACCGGCGCTTCGAACTTACGTGCATGCTTTGCCGGCGACAACGAGTCCAGCAGCTTCCAGTCAAACCGTCCTTTTGAAAACTGCCGCTCCCAATAAGCACGCAGCCAGTGGTGCTCATGGTGGGTCTTGGGCTGCTTCTTCAAAATGTGCCGAAGGTCGGAAACGCCGCCAATCGATGCGATACAGTGATACTTGTCTGGTGAAAACGCCCCTGCGGCGAGTGCCGCATAGCCGCCGTATTTTGCGCCAACGATACACACCCTGCCTGCGTCTGCCAGGCCGGATGCCACAAGGTAGTCCACGCCGTCATCCAGGTCGGTCTGCATCTTGCCGCCCCACTCGCCGAAACCTGCGCGAGTGAGCTCAGCGCCATAGCCTCTGGAGCCGCGAAACTGCGGCTGCAACACTACATATCCTCGACTTGCAAAGTATTGCGGCATCCAGTCGAACTGGAGGTGCTCAAACGACTCGTGGATACTGTGCGGCATAACAATTAGCGGTGCTTTACCGGCCTCGCGCACGGCGGGCGTTGCGGTGACAAGCGCGGGGATCTTCAGCCCATCGCGCGCATCGTAATGAACCAGCTGCGTGGGCGCGACCTGCTCCGAAGGGATGTCCGGGCGCTCCGCCGCGAGCGTGACAGGGTCCTCCTCCCCCGAAACCAGGTAATACAAGCCGGAATTCCAGCCACCGCTGACGTGCACAACAAGGTGCTGCATGTCGTCACTGAAGCTCAAGAGCAACGGAAAGGTGCCGGCAAGACGCTGTGTGATGCGTTCGAAGCGAGCCTGGAACGCCTTGTCAAAGAACGCGTGCTTTGGCACAAAGCCGGAGTTTACTATGCCGTGAACGACACGATTCAGGTCGTGCTGTATCCACTCTGCACTCGAGCCGGCCTGACCCAGGAGCGGGCCGGCGAGCTCGCCAGTACTCACGTCCAGGCTGTAAATTGACCATACGTCGTCAACGTCGTTTCGTGCCAATACGACCAGTGCATCGCCGGACGGCATGACGCCAACCGCACCGGCGGGCGGCAACTTGCTCTCTGATTGATGACGTACCTGTTCTGGTTTCCTCTCCGACACTCCCTGGAACGCTCCATGGAACGAATCGCCTCTAACGACGGACGGCATGACGTCCACTGCAGCGGCGAGCGGCAATTTGTTCTCTGATTGATAAAGTACCTGTCCTGGTTTCCTCTCCGATACTACCTGGTACAAATCGTTTCTTTCGTAGTACTCGGCGCGCGCCAGAATGGCGCCATTTCCGTCGGTAAACCAGTCGACAGTGGACTCAGTGCCCGTTTCGATGAGCTCCGCCTGATTGTTGCTCAGGTTGACCGAATAAACGCCGTAGCGTGCTCGATGGAGAAGCTCATCCGCATGGTGAAATGCTGGCATCAGAAGCCGCTTTCCTTGTTCGGTGACGCCAATAATCCGGCCGATATTCGCCTGGGCCGCATACAGATGTTCTGCCCGGGTCAGGAGTCGGGTCAGTTCCCCTGTCGACACTTTGTAGTGGAACGCAGCGCTCGGCCTGAACGGTCCACGACGGGTGAGCTTATTGCGCGAAAGTTGTGTGTTGGCAATCACGTTGTCGTCGTCGACAAAGATCAATTCTTTGGGACGGTGTTCCTGCACGCCAACGCCGCCAACGATCTTCCTGGATTCCAGGTCCAGCACGAGAACATCGTCCCTGTCTCCCGTTGTGCGCCGGTAGGCGATGCGTTTGCCAGACGGTGAAATCGCCGTCAGGCTCATAGCCGGTGGAGCCGCGTACGCTTCCAGCAGTGGCGGCGCTGCGTGCGCAGAATAGGCTGTAATGCACGTGGCGAGCGAGAGGTAAAGTGAGAAACGCATAGCCGGGATGGTAGCGCAGGCTACAGGACCTATAGAAGCAAGGGGTCCTTGCCGCGTCTTCAACGTAGAGCGTTGCGCTTCGCGGTGTTTGTCATAACGTTCGCGAGCTTGCCGCCCCGCGCCTACGGCGTCAGCCTGTCACTCGCCGTCAAGCCGCTAAGCGCCAGTAGCGCGACGAGGCACCACACGCCTTCCAGGATTACAAACGGCATGAAGTCGATCAGCCAGGAGGCGTAGCAGGACATGCCGGCGCCAATTACGTTGAGAAGGGCGTAACTCTTGTCGCGGGTGTGCATCCAGCCCATGACGGTGAGGAAGAACGCAAGCAGCAGGAGCCCGACGCCGATGCTGGCGATAACAGTGGGAAAGTCCACCGATCAGATCAGCAGCATGCCCGCGAACACCGCGGTGAGCCATGAGGCGATGGCGCCACCGAACATGGCGCGCATGCCGAGCGCGGCCAGCTCGGGACGGCGTTCCGGCGCCAGCGCGCCGATGCCACCGACCTGGATGCCGATGGACGAGAAGTTGGCGAAGCCGCAAAGCGCATACGTTGAGATGATCATGCCGCGCTCGCCCAGCGCCTCGTTCTGGATGTACGTGCCCAGCGTGCCGTACGACACAAATTCGTTGAGCGCGAGTTTCACGCCGAGCAGATTGCCGACCAGCGCTGCGTCTTCCCAGGGCACGCCCATCAGAAAGGCCAGCGGTCGCAACAGCGTGCCGAACAGGGTCTGCAGCGAGCCCGGAAAGTAACCCACGTACTCACCGGTAATGGGTGACAGGCCAACGGCCGCGTACTCGATCCGTTCACCGCCGAGCAGCTTCCCGTCGATGAGGCCGTCGGCAAAGCCGAGGATAAGGTCGAGCACGGCAATGAGCGCGATGAAACCGAGCAGCATCGCGCCAACGTTGACCGCGAGTTTGAGGCCGTCGGTGATGCCTCGGGAGGCGGCTTCCACCGCGTTATCGCCAACGTCAATCTCCGGCAGCGCGACAACGCCGCTGGTCTGCGACTCTTCCGTTTCCGGGAAGATAATCTTGCCGACCACGAGCGCAGCGGGCGCCGACATTACCGCCGCAGCAATCAGGTGGCCGGCGGGTACGCCCATGGCGATGTAGCCGGCGAGCACGCCCCCGGCGATGGTCGCGAAGCCGCCGACCATGATGGTGAGCAGTTCTGACTTGGTCATGCCGCTCAGGAATGGTCGCACAAGCAGGGGAGCTTCCGTCTGTCCGACGAAGATGTTGGCGGTGCACGACATGGTTTCGGCGCCGGAAGTGCCGATGGTCCAGCGCATGAATTTGGCCAGCGCCTCGATCGCGACCTGCACGATGCCGAAGTAGTACAGCACGCTCATCAGGCCACCAAAGAAGATAATGGTGGGCAGCACTTTGAACGCAAACAGGAAGCCAAAGCCCGGCCATGGCGAACCATCGGCTACAAAGTAGTGCTCAGGATCGGCGAAGTTGCCAAACAGGAAGCGCGCACCGTAGTCGGAAACGGTCAGGAAGTTTCCGACGGAATCACTGAATGAACCGAACAGCGTGCGACCGTAGACCTGCTCGCTCACCAGCCACGCGACGCCGCACAGTACGACCAGCGCGCCGACCGCCGGCTTCGCCTTGCCCAGGAACTTCAAGCGAGCGTTGACCAGTAACACGACGATGGCCGCGTAAGAGCCGACGCTCAGCGCGATCGAGGGCGCGAACACGAGGCCTGCGCCAACGGCGGCGCTGGCCGCCACGATGACGGCGTTACGCCGGAGGTGCGCGCCGCGGTCCGGGTTGGGTTCGTCGAACAGGTACGCGATCACGAGCAGCCCAAGCGCGCCCATCCCGATAAAGCTCAACACGTCCTCACGCAGGATGATCAGCGCGAGAACGAACTGCAGGCCCAGGCCCCAGAAGACGGGTCGGAGCTTGACGCTCGACCGGTCGAAGGACATCGCGTACGCCAGACCCAAGAGCGCGATCAGACCAAGCACGCTGACAAATTGCATGTTCCCGCTTCCTGTTGTTGTAGGGCGTTGCCGCCGAGTCCGGCAGGTGTTCTGCGCGGCAGTTTACCACTTCCTCCGCAGCCGCCGAACGGCGGCCCCCTGATCGCTTGCACTGCGTGGGCGCGAAAACGGTACACTGTGCGCCATGAAAGTGCTGGTAATCGATGTCGGCGGCAACAACGTCAAGATTCTCGCCACTGGGGAAGAGGAAAAGCGCAAGTTCTCTTCGGGCACGGCGCTGTCAGCCGAGAGCATGGCTGAACAGGTTAACGCGCTGGCTGCAGACTGGCAGTATGACCTGATTTCGCTGGGCTATCCCGGGCCCGTGGTGGACGGCAAAATCATTTTCGAGCCG
>JBCAXP010000070.1:0-14513 GCA_038533995.1 Pseudomonadota bacterium | reverse complement strand
GCCGATGAGTACGGACCGGTGCCCTGCTTGATGGTCGTGAAGCGGCCGAGGTTATCCGTCGGCTGGTTTTCGTACAGCTTGAAAACGCCCGAGGGAAACTGCGTGGTTGCAGAAATGGAGGTTTCTGCATCGGTCCAGCTGCCGTAGACGGCAACGTTGTTGTCCACGCCGGTGCCCTGCACGGTGACAGCGGGGAAAATGTAGTAGATGCCTTCACCGCTCCACAGCAGGTGATTCCATTCCATCGTGTTGAGGTTGGTGTCGAGCTTAACCGTGAGCCAGCCGGAGGCGCTGCCGTCGTTTTGCACGTCGTCCGTGAGGGCGAAAAACACGCGGCGGTTCACGTACACGGCGTTTTGCACCTTTGAGGTTTTGCCGTGCACGTCGTCGCTGCTGCCGGGCTGGTCGACGTTCTGATTGATCGCGTTGTAGGCCGGCACGTCGATTTCGACTCGCGTGAGCGTCGGAAAGGAGGTCCGGTCGCCACTGATCTTTGCCAGCACCACGCTGTCGCCGGAGCTCACGTGGCTTGCGACGAAAAAGGTTTCTTCATCGCCGTTGATCGTGTGGGGATGCGCCGGCGCAAAGGACTTGGCGTCACCGCCGCTCGGCCACTGGATGTTGGTGAACCGCCAGCCGTTGGAAGCGCTTTCACAGGCGCCCAGGATGTCGGGGTTGATCGTCCAGATGTTGGACCGGTAGAAGCCGCCGTCGAAGTATTTGTAGTCGCCGGTGACATAGACGCCCCAGCTGTCTACCCCTAAGCCTGCGAAGTCGAGCCAGGTGGGGTCGGAGCCGTCGTAGAGGGTCGCGTCGAAGTGATACGGGCACCATCCGTCGGTTGGGTCCGACGTTTCGGACACCAGGATCCAGAAGTGCGACTCCTCGTTGGTTTCGTCCTTGCCGCTCACCAGCACCACGTACTTGTCATTGATCGAGTCGTACACGATGCGCGGGTCGAACATGAAGCCGGCCCAGTTGCTGGGTTTGTCGTCCTCGGGGACGATATTTTCAAAGGTCGTGTAGGGCTGCACCTCAGTGCCGAGCTTGGTGTGAATTGCCATGCCGGAGTTGATCGTTGTGACGACATGGCTGGGACCAGCGGCGATGCCCATGTCTGGCGGCGTCCAGCCAGAGACCGGGCCGTCGAACTTGCGCAGGTTGTCGCCAGGCGCCCTGCTTTGCACGTCAGAGGGCGGGGGAGTCATCGGACTTGTCGGTGCCTTGCGAAAGCGGTCGGAGCCATTTGCGGAGGCGGACCGTTGAGGTGCCGACTCGTCTTCGTGCAGCACCGTGCGCGGTGGTTGGGCAAACTCAATCGCAGGCGAAGACGGGCGATCTTTCAGAAAGAACCGCCGGCCTGCCGTGCCATGTGGCGACGCTTCGCCCTTCGTCAGTGCAGGCAGGTCGGGGCTGGCCGGCGCCTTGACGCCTGCGTTGAGCTCGACAGCGGCACTCGGTGCGCTCAGCAGCGCTCCCTTTGCGACTAGTGTCGGGTCGGCGGCCAGCGCGTAGCTGCAGGCGAGGCTGGCGATCAAGCCGGCGGCCAGCGGTCCGTGTTTGTGTGTTGAGGCTTTCATGGTGTTCTCCTTGGATTGTGTTGGTGCCGAAGGCCGACAGGCGATTCAGCCGCATTCCATGCGTAAACTGGTGACTGAAACGGGGTGCAGCGGCTCGTGGGTGCGGGTACGCACATGTCGTGGGCGATGCAGTGGCGCGACGGAAATGCGGTCCACAAGGTCCAGTCCCTGCGTGACCTCGCCGATAACCATCCACGTTCCGGTTCGCCGCGGCATGTCCTTGAGCGCGATGCTGAGCCTTGTAGACGTCGCGGTTTTTGAAGCGGGCTTCAGCGCGACCGAGCCCTCGACCACCGGGCGAGATTCAAGGCCAGTTTCGTATGCGTGGCCCAGCGCCTCGTTGATCTGCTTGCGCGATGCGCCGACGAGAAAATCGGCCTCGTAGTTTTCATACCAGGCTCCCACCCAGCTGATGAGCTGGGGCGATAGAGCGTCGCTACGACGAGCGCGGCGAAACGCCGGCAGTAACTCATCCTGCACAACGTTCATGGCTTCGCCGACCGTCTCGATGCGCTGCTCATGCAGGCCGAGGGCCTCTGCGTCGATCTCAATTGGCGCAGTGGGATCGCCGGCGGCGTAGGCCGTGGTCCTGACCTCCATGTGAGGCCTCGTGTAGTCGAAAGTGATGGTGTCGGCAGCGCTCGCTTCGCCCTTCGCGGCATCGGCCGTCGGCTCGAGCATTGCCACCAGGCTGGCAACGGCGCCCGGCGCGGCTTCCGGAAACAGGCGGATAGTCACGTTGCCCTGGCTCGTTTCAATCTGGAGGTGGGGCTGGTTGCCGCCTTCGCTGGCGCAGAGTGCATCGCGGGACTCGGCCGGCGCACCGGTCAGCAGCAGGACCAGCCCGAAGGCCGCAATGTTGGTCGGCGTCATGTCGAAGCTCCCTCAAGTGGTGGCCGCGTAGCGGCGGCCGGTCACAGAGGGTTTCGAGACGAGAACGTGAAATCTGACAGCCTCGGGTGGCGAGGCGGGCGTTTTGGGGCTATCGCTGCCAGAAGGTGGGCGTGAAGAGCACGAGAAGGGTGAAGATTTCCAGCCGCCCGAACACCATGGCCATGACGCACACCCACTTCGCCATTGGCCCGACGCTGCCGAAGTTTGAGGCCACGTCGCCGAGGCCAGGTCCAAGGTTGTTGAGGCACGCACCGACCGCGGAGAACGCGGTCACCTGGTCCAGGCCCGTCATCATCAACAGGCTCATCATCACGCCGTACAGCACGATGTAGACGGAGAAGAAGCCCCACACCGCCTCGATGACGCGATCGGGCACGGCGTTTTTCCCGAGCTTCACGGGAATCTCCGCGCTCGGATGTACGAGGCGACGAATCTCCCGCACGCCCTGCTTGTAGATGAGCAACCAGCGCACCACCTTCATGCCGCCGCCCGTCGAGCCGGCGCAGCCGCCAATGAATGAGGCAAACAGCAGCAGCACGGGCAGCGTTCCCGGCCACAGGGCGTACGGCGCCGTGGTGAAGCCGGTGGTGGTGCCGATAGACACTGCCTGGAAAATGCCTTTGGCAAAGGCTTCGTCCAGCGACGCGTACTCGCCCGAGACGAACAGGTAGCCGGTAACGAACAGGGTCAGGCTGAACAGGATGACGCAGTACGCGCCAAACTCGGGGTCGCGCAGGTAGGTGCTGATCTGGCCGTGCCGCCACGTCATGAAGTGCAGTGAGAAATTCACACCGGCGATGAACATGAAGATCACGCAGATCATCTCGATGAGCGTGCTGTCGAAAAAGCCGATACTGGCGTCGTGGGTGGAGAAGCCGCCAATGGCGACAGTGCTGAAACCATGCCCAATCGCGTCGAACGGTTCCATGCCCGCGGCCCAGTAGGACACCATGCACGCGATGGTTATCCCTAAGTACACGTACCACAGCGCCTTGGCGGTCTCGGTGATGCGCGGCGTGAGCTTGCTGTCCTTGACCGGCCCTGGCGTTTCCGCGCGATAGAGCTGCATGCCGCCCACGCCCAGCATTGGCAACACCGCAACGGCCAGCACGATGATGCCCATGCCACCCAGCCACTGGAGCTGCTGCCGGTAGTACAGCATCGCCCGCGGCAATTCATCCAGGCCCACCAGCACCGTGGCACCAGTGGTGGTGAGTCCCGACATGGACTCGAACACCGCGTCAGTAAAGCTGACGTCCGGGTTGTCGGACAGGTAGATCGGAATCGCGCCGAAGGTACCAAGCACGATCCAGAACAGCGCGACGATCAGGAAGCCGTCACGCAGCCGCAGCTCCTTGTGCACCTTGCGGGCCGGGTACCACATGAGGGCGCCGATCGACGCGGTAATGATCAGGCCGCCCAGGAATTCGTCCCAGGTCTGGTCTCCGTAGAACAGCGCCACTGCGATGGGCGGCGCCATCGTCAGCGAGAAAATCATCAGCAGCTGGCCGAGAATGCGCTGGACGATGGTGAGGCTCATGTGGGATTGCCAGGTTAGTTAAGGCTATACGAAGGACACTTTCACTTCGAACAGCTTTTCCACCGCCGGCACCTGCTTGCGGTCGTTGACGAACACAATAACGTGGTCGTCGGCTTCGACGACCGTGTCGTGGTGCGCAATGATTACTTCGTCGCCGCGCACGAGCGCGCTGATTTGCGTGGAGGGAGGCAGGGCGATCTCGTCGATGCGTCGGCCGACGACCCGCGAGTTGTCCTTCGTGCCGTGAGCCACCGTTTCGATGGCCTCGGCGGCCCCGCGCCGCAGTGCGTAGACCTTCGACACGTCGCCGCGACGCACGTGCGCGAGCAGTGAGCTCAAGGTCACCTGCTGCGGCGAGATGGCGATGTCGATGGTGCCGGACTCCACCAGGTCAGCGTAGGACGGGCGGTTGATGAGCGCCATCACCTTGCGTGCACCCAGCCGTCGCGCGAGCATCGCCGACAGAATGTTTGCTTCCTCCGCGTTCGTCACCGCGCAGAACACGTCGGCGGTGTCGATGTTTTCCTCAAGCAGCAGCTCTTCGTCCGCCGCGTCGCCCACCAGCACGATAGCCTTGGCGAGTTTTTCCGAGATCGCGCGCGCCCGCGCCCGGTTGCGCTCGATGATGCGCACCGCGTTCGTCCGCTCCAGCGCGAGCGCCAGGGAAAAACCGATGTTGCCGCCGCCGGCAATCACAACACGGCGCACGGGCGCCTCGAGCTTGCGCAGCTCACTCATGACCACGCGAATGTCCTTGCGCGCGGCGAGGAAGAATACCTCGTCGTCTTCCTTGATGAGCGTGTCGCCCTTCGGGGCAATGCTCTGCCCGTCACGGTAGATTGCCGCTACCCGCGATTCCGTATTTGGTATGTGTTCTTTGAGCGTCTTCAGCGCCTGGCCAACCAGCAGCCCATCGGCGTGCGCGCGCACGCCCACCAGGCGCACGCGGCCCTCGGCAAACTCCAGCACCTGCAGCGCGCCAGGGTGGTGAATCAGCCGTTCGATGTACTCGGTTACCAGCGTTTCCGGGCTGATGATCACGTCCACCGGCATCGCTTCCTGCATGAACAGCTTGTTGCGCTTCACGTACTCGGCAGAGCGCACGCGGGCGATCTTTGTTGGCGTATGAAACAGCGTGTAGCACACCTGGCAGGCGACGATGTTGGTCTCGTCGCTGTTAGTCAGCGCGATGACGATGTCGGCATCGTTGCCGCCGGCGTTTTCAAGGATGTTCGGGTGTGAGGCGTGGCCCTGCACGGTGCGCACATCGAGCCGGTCCTGCAACTCGCGGAGCGGTTCGCGCTCGATGTCGACCACCGTGACGTCGTTGCTCTCCTCCCGTGCGAGGTTGTAAGCAACCGTGCGGCCCACCTGGCCGGCACCGAGGATTATTATTTTCATCCGTCAGCCTTTAGCGCGTTGGCTAACAATAGTTTACAGCACTTCGAGGTTGGCATAGGCCATTACCAGCCACTTGGTGCCTTCGGTCTCGAAATTGACCTGCAGCCGCGTATGGGCCCCATGGCCCTCGCAGTTCAGCACGATGCCGTCGCCAAACTTGCCGTGCCGCACGCGCTGGCCCAGCTTGAAGGCGGCGCCAGTCGTGGACGCCGGGCTCGCCGGTTGCTGGATCGGCCGCGAAATGCTCAAAGAGGGGCGGACTTCCTCCAGCAGCTCGGGCGGCAGCTCGTTGATGAAGCGCGACGGAAAGCTGCGGTTGTCGACGCCGTGCAAACGCCGTTGCTCCGCGTGCGTGAGATACAGCTTCTTCATGGCACGAGTCGTGCCGACGTAGCACAGCCGGCGTTCCTCCTCCATGCCGGACGCATCGCCAACAGAGCGCCGGTGCGGAAACAGGCCTTCTTCGAGCCCGCACATGAACACGATGGAAAACTCCAGGCCCTTGGCCGAGTGCATCGTCATGAGCTGCAGGCAGTCGCTGCTGTCGGTGGATTGACCTTCACCGGCTTCCAGCGCCGCGTGGGACAGGAACAGGGCCAGCGTTGAAAGATCGTCGTCCTCGGCGGTGAAGCCTCGGGCGGCGGTCACCAGTTCCTGCAGGTTTTCCACCCGCGCCTGGCCGCGCTCGCTCCCGTCCTTTTCGAAATGCTCGATGAGTCCGCTGCGCTGGATAACCGTGTCCACCTGCTCGTGCAGCTCGTAGCCGTGCGTGCTTTCGGCCAGGCTTTCGATCAGGCGAAGGAAGCCGTGCACTGCGTTTGCCGCGCGGCGCGTTAGTCCATCGCCGATCATCGCACCCGCTGCGCGCCACATAGAGGTGGCATTGGCACGCGCGTAGGCTCGCAGCAGCTCCACGCTGCGCGCGCCGATGCCGCGGGTGGGCAGGTTGACCACGCGTTCGAACGAGGCGTCGTCGTCGCGGTTTTCGATAAGCCTCAGGTAGGCCAGCGCGTCCTTGATTTCGGCGCGCTCGAAGAACCGCAGGCCGCCGTACACGCGGTAAGGCATGCCGGCGTTGATGAGCGCTTCTTCGAAGCTGCGCGACTGTGCGTTTGAGCGATACAGCACGGCCACCTCGTCGCGGCGCCCGCCCTGGCCTACCCAGTCGCGCACGCGGCCGACCACGAACTCCGCCTCGTCGCGCTCGTTGAAGGCGCTGTACACGGAGATCGGTTCGCCGTCGTCGCCCGCGGTCCACAGCTCCTTGCCCATGCGTTCCGAGTTGTTCGCAATGAGCGCGTTGGCCGCTTTCAGAATTGTGCCGGTGGAACGGTAGTTCTGCTCGAGGCGAACAGTCAGCGTGTTGGGAAAATGCCGCGCGAAGTGGTGCAGGTGCTCGATGCGCGCGCCGCGCCAGCCGTAGATCGACTGGTCATCGTCGCCGACGAAAAACGGCAGGCCGCTGTTGCCGGCCAGCACCCGCAGCCAGGCGTACTGAATCGTGTTGGTGTCCTGGAACTCATCCACGAGCAGGTGGCTGAAGCGGTTGCGGTAATGTGCCAGCAGTTCGTCGTTGTTAAGCCACAGTTCGTGGGCGCGCAGCAGCAGCTCGGCAAAGTCCACCAGGCCGGAGCGCTCGCAGGTTTCCTCGTAAGTCTTGTACAGCGACACAAACTGCCGCTGCGTGTGATCGTTGTACGCTTCCAGGTGTTCAGGCCGGCGGCCTTCGTCTTTCTGCTTGTTGATAAACGCGCGCAGTTCCTTGGGCTCGACGCTCGAGTCCTCCAGGTCCATGCTCTTGACCATGCGTTTGATCAGGCGCAGCTGGTCTTCGGAGTCCAGAATCTGGAAGCCCTGAACGAGGCCCGCCTCGCGCCAGTGGATGCGCAGCAGGCGGTGGGCCAGGCCGTGGAACGTGCCAACCCACAGGTTGGCGGCGGGCATGCCCAGCAGCGCCTCGATGCGTCCGCGCATTTCCGCGGCGGCCTTGTTTGTGAACGTTACGGCCAGCAGGCCCTGCGGCGACACGCCCTGGACGCGCATGAGCCAGGCGGCGCGGTGAACGAGTACGCGGGTTTTGCCACTGCCGGCGCCGGCCAGTACGAGCACCGGCTGCTCGGGGGCCGTGACGGCTTCGCGCTGGCGTTCGTTCAGGCCGTCAAGAATAAAGGAGACGTCCACGGCCGGGCCCTTACCTCCGGGGTGCGCGCCGTTCTGGCGCATGGCGACGATGAATCGCCCGTTGACTTGTGACTGTGGGCTGCTGCCTCACTCGCCGTTGCATACCCAGATGGTGTTGGTCTGGTCGCCGCTGTTAAGGGCGACCTCGCGGCAACCGCTCATGTCCCAGGGCGGCGGATCGTCTTCGGCGCAGCGCGTACCCATGCTGCCCTGTGGACCATTGCCAACGATCAGCGGTGGCGGCGTGGCGGCGGGCAACTCGATGCTGCGCTCGCTGCGCACTTGCCCCATGTCGGCCTGCAGTGACCTGGATAGCTCACAGGCCTCCTCGATTTGCTCATCGGTGAGATTGCGGCCGGTGACGTGCGCGGTGACCGAGCCGCTCATCGGGTCCCAGCCGCTGCGCTCTGCCACGGCCGCCCATGCGTAGGCGGTAACTTCCGGATCACCCGGCGCGTCGCGCAGGGCGTACACCTGGTCAAGCGCGTCCTTTTCACCCTTGAACTGTGTGTCGGCGTTCTTGTTGGCGATGCGCTTGTACAGCTGCGCCATCTCCGACATTGCGTACACCGAACCGCTCACGGCAGCCTCGCGGTACAGTTCGATGGCGTCAGCGGGCCGCTTGCGGGCCAGCTTGTCGGCGAGGAACTGCTGTGCCCACATGTCGCCGGTGTCGGCCAGTGCCTGCAGCGTTTCCTCGTCGTACTGGTCGTATGGCTGCGGCAGCATCAGGTTGCCCGCGTCATCCGGCTGCGGGTAGCCGCGCGAGGTCGCCCAGCGGGCGTAGTCGCTCATGAAGTTGTCCAGGCCCACCTCGCGCATCAGCAGGTCCAGGTCAAAGCCCTGGCCCACATCCACCTGCATCGGGCCTTCGCCGTCGCTGGTGACCGTCGGCGCCGGTGCGGGGCGCGATGGTTGCTCAGGCGGCAGCGGTGTCGGTTCGGGATCGGGGGTGCGCTCGACAGGCTCGGGCGCTGCGGCCACTGGAGGCGGAGGGGGCTCATCGCCGCCCATTCGCAGCGCTAACAGGACGACGGCAGCAGCCACCATGACAACGGAAATAATGACAGACGGACGCATGCTCTCTTTGAGTTCTTATTCGTTAGAAAGTTTTCACGACGCGAGGCGGCGTATCAGCGCAGCAGCATGGTCAGGTAGTGGTCAACCAGCAGCAGCAGGAAGATTCCCATCAGGTAGGTGATGGAGAAGCTGAACGTTTTCATCGGCAGTTCCGGGCGAGGCCGGAACTTGAGCAGCGTGGCGTAGTACAGGAACACGCCGCCGAGCACGAGGGCGCCGACAAGGTAAAGCGGCCCTGCCATCTGCGTGAGAAATGGCAGTACGCTGACCACCACCATCAGCACCGTGTACAGCAGGATGAAGGTGCGGGTGAACTCGATGCCGTGCGTAACCGGCAGCATCGGGATGCCTACGCGCTCGTATTCCTTGCGCCGTGCAATGGCCAGCGCCCAGAAGTGCGGCGGCGTCCACGCGAAAATAATCAGGCACAGCAGCAGCGCGTCGCTGCTGATTTCGCCGGTTACCGCGGCCCAGCCGAGCACCGGCGGTGCTGCGCCGGCAGCGCCACCGATCACGATGTTCTGCGGCGTCGCGTGCTTGAGCCACACGGTGTAAACAACGGCGTAGCCGATCAGCGTGGCGAACGTCAGCCAGGCGGTGAGCGGGTTCACCAGGTACGTGAGAATCAGCATCGACACGACGCACAGCACGAACGCAAACGCCAGGGCAGACGCACCGCCCACGTGGCCCTTGGGCAGGGGGCGATTGCGGGTGCGTTGCATCTGCGCGTCGAAGCGACGGTCGAGCACGTGGTTCACGGCGGCCGCAGAGCCTGCCGCCAGGCCAATGCCGATAGTGCCGAAGATCAGCGCATCCAGCGGCACCATGCCGTCGGTGGCCAGGAACATGCCGACGATGGCCGTGAACACGATCAGGCTGACAACCCGCGGCTTGCACAGCTCGAGGTAGTCGTAGAACCGTGCGGTGAGGGCGGCCAGCGAGGTTGGCGGGGCCGACCGCGTGGAGCTTGTTCTGGCTGACTGGGTCATAGGATTCTTTCTGCTGTCATGCAGCTGTTGCTTTCCAGCTGTTGTTCTAAACCACTGGCGCCGTCTGCCCTGCTGCCCGCGGCGCCCGCTCTGCGGCCGGCCGGCGCACGGCGTTGAAAACAAATACGTTCAACGTCACCACTGACAAAAGCAGCAGTGCCGCGGTCGTGTTGTGGGTTACGGCCAGCGCAAGCGGTAAGCCGTTCAGCACAATCGTGATGCCGATGGTCAGCTGCACGCCTAGCAGCACGAGCACTGCGAGGGCGGCTCGGCTGATGCGGCGGTTTTCTGCCTGCCTGCCGCGTCTGAACGCGACAAAGCCCGCGGCGCCAACGACCAGCAGCGTGGTGATGGCGCCGATGCGGTGCGTCAGGTGGATCGCAACCCGGGACGCATTATCCAGCACGCCGCCTTCATAGTCGACCTCCAGGCCCCGCCACATGACAAAACCCTCGGAAAAGTCGGCGTCAGGCAGCCATTGCCCCTGGCAAGTGGGGAAATCCGGGCACGACAGGGCGGCGTAGTTTGTGGAGGTCCAGCCGCCCAGCGCAATCTGCATGCCGACAACCACCAGCGCTGCCAGCGCCAGCGGCCGGGTCGATGCGGCCACCGGCGGGCCGGCCGGCGCGGGCCGCGTGGACAGCAGCAGCCACCACAGCAGCGACAGCGTGGTCATGCCGCCCAGAAGATGGGCCATCACGACCACCGGTTTGAGCTGCCAGGTCACAGTCCACATGCCGAGCAGCCCCTGGAACAGGATGAGCCCGACCAGCGCTACCGGGAGCCGCCAGGGCTGGCCGGCCTCGCCGCGCCGCCGTGCCATCAGCGCAAGGCCGGCCATGCTGACGACCAGCAGGCCCAGCCCCTCGGCGGCGTAGCGGTGGATCATCTCCCGCCAGGCCTTGCCGGTTTCCACCGGCCGCTCGGGGTAGGCCGCGTTGGCCTGCGCGATGGCTTCGGCGCTTTCCGGCACCATCAGGCTGCCGTAGCAGCCGGGCCAGTCCGGGCAGCCCAGGCCTGCGTGGGTGAGGCGCACCCAGGCGCCAAGGCCAATCACGATGAAGCACAGCACCAGGGCGGTGATGTTGAAGCGCCGGAACCAGGTCGACGCAGCCGTCGTTGAATGCACCATGACTACCCGATCCTCGACAGCCGCAGCAGTTTCTCGATGTCTTTCAGCATGTTCTTCGGGTCGCCGTCCATGGGATAGCTCATCATCAGGTTGCCGAGCGGGTCGGACAGGTACACCCGGGAGCCGTCCACAGCGCCGTTGGCGTCAGTCGGGAAAGGCTTGAAGAACAGCGGACCGGCACCGCCCGTGGCGTCCAGCAGGAACAGGTCACGATGCTGGGTGCGCAGGGCGGCCACGTCGGGCGCGGTACCGGTGACCAGCAACGCGTGGCGCAGCCGGTCCACGTCATTGCCGAGCGCCAGGTTGACCTGCCTTAAGTTTATGAGCGTTTCCTGGCAAGCGGTCTGGCAGCCGCTGCCGTCGATCAGCATCAGGGTCCACACGCCGCGCGGAAACGAATCCGGCGCCGGGCCATCGAGCGACGGAAAGGCCACCTGGGCCAGCGGCCGGGCAGGGGAGATCAGCTCGCCGCGGTTGGTGGTCCCGCGGGTCTCGGCCGGCGAGGACCCGGAAAAGTACCAGATCCACGATGCCGCCAGCGGGCCCATGAAAAGCAGCGCCAGTCCCAGCAACACCAGGCGGCCGCGCCGCTGCGCTGCCGGGTCAACCGTTGTACTCACTGTATTGCCTCGCGTTTCAAATTCACTGCAATAAAAATAATCAAGAGCGTCGCGCAAAGCGCGAACCACTGGACCGCGTAGCCCAGGTGCCGCTCCGGCCCGAACGTGGTCACGGGCCGCCACTGGCGCACGAAACCGTCGGCCTCGTCGCCATCGAGCTTGAGCTGCCAGGGCAGCACCTCGTAGCCAAGCTCGGCGCTGATTTCGGCGGCCTGCGGAAACAGCAGGGTACGCGGCCACTCGCTTCCTGGCTGCGCCTCGCCAAGCGCAAGGCCCGCCTTCGGAAAGCGGTCCACTACGCCCTCAACCCGCCGCGGCTCGGTGCCGACTGCCAGGTTGGCGTCGGCTTGCCGTTGCCCGGTCGTGGCCACCCAGCCGCGATTCACCATCACCGTCACGTCAGCGCCTTCGATCCGAAGCGGCGTCAGTACATGAAACCCGGCCCGGCCCTCGTGCAGCATCGAGTCGAGCAGCACCTGCCGCTCTGCGTCGAACGTACCCGAAAGCTCGACCCGGCGATAACGGTCATTCGAGGCGTCCAGGGTCGCCAGCTCCGCCGTCTGAGGGGTGCTCACAGCGCCCTGCTCAAAGCTGTCGATCAGCGCCTGCTTGTCATCGGCCCGAGAAAGCTGCCAGAAACCCAAGCCCGCCAGCGCCGGCGCTAGCACCAGCGTCGCGATCGTGGGTACGATAGCCGGCCTGAACACACGTCGGTGGGTGGATGGCATATGGCAAAAATTCTCGTAGTCCTCATCCTGGTGGGAATTCTCGCCAGTCTCGCGTCGGCGATGGTTTTCCTCGTGAAGGACAAGGGCGGCTCCGACCGCACGCTGAAGGCGCTGACGCTGCGCATTGGCATGTCGGTCGCGCTCTTCGGTTTGCTGTTTCTGCTGAGCTGGCTGGGGATTATCCAGCCTCACGGCGTGCAGCCCTGATCGTAAGCCCGCCCGCGCGGCCTCCAGCGCCGCGCCCGTTGTTCGATGCCGGGCGCCCTGTGCCGGGCGCCCAACACTTAGCTGGCAATCAGAGCCAGTAGACGAAGACGAAGAGGCCGAGCCACACCACGTCAACAAAGTGCCAGTACCAGGCAACCGCTTCGAAGGCGAAGTGATTGTCCGGCTGGAAGTGGCCGCGCAGAACCCGGAACCAAACCACCGTGAGCATGATGGCGCCGAGCGTCACGTGCAGGCCGTGGAACCCTGTCAGCATGAAAAAGGTGCTGCCGTAGATTCCAGAGCCCAGCGTGAGGTTCAGCTCGTGGTAGGCGTGTGCGTACTCGTAAGCCTGCAGGCCAAGGAAGATATAACCAAGCAGAAACGTGAAGGCCAGGAATATCGTCAGCGTCTTGCGGTTGTTGGCCTGCAGGGCGTGATGCGCAATCGTGATGGTGACGCCACTAAGCAGCAGGATGGCGGTGTTGACCGCCGGCAGGCCCCACGGGCCCATCGCCTCGTAGTCACCGCCGATTTCCTTCGGGCCGTTTGAGGGCCATGCGTTCTCGAAGCCATCGTAGAGCAGGAAGTTGGTGAAGAAGTTGTTGCCTTCTCCGCCCAGCCACGGCAGCGACAGCTGGCGGGCGTAGAACAGGGCGCCGAAGAACGCCGCGAAGAACATTACTTCGGAAGCGATGAACCAGGCCATGCCCATGCGGAACGAGCGGTCCACCTGCTTGTTGAACATACCCTGCACGCTTTCGCTGATCACGATGCCGAACCAGCCGAACACCATGTAGAGCAGAATCGCCAGGCCAAGGTAGAACACGCCTGTGCCCCAGCCGATGCCGTTGAGCATGGTGGACGCGCCAACCATGGTGAACAACAGGCCGGCGGAACCGACGATGGGCCACTGGCTGCCGTGCGGTATGTAGTAGCGGTCTGCGGATTGCTCCATGACGAGATTCCCCGTTATCAGTAACTGTTGGTGGCCGCCGCGACTTTCTCGGTGGCAAAAAAGGTGTAGCCGAGCGTGACCGTTTCGACGTGTTTCGGCAGCTCGGGATCGATGATAAACCGCACCGTCATGTCGCGGCCCTCACCCTGTTCAAAGCGCTGCTCTGTAAAGCAGAAGCAGTCGGTTTTCTGAAAGTGCTTTGCCGCCTGGCCGGGCGAAACGCTTGGCACGGCCTGGCCAATCAGGTCGCGGTCGGCGAGGTTGCGGGCAAAAAAGGTGGTGTCGTAGAGCTTGCCGGGATGCACCGTCATGCGGGCGACTGACGGCCGGAATTCCCACGGCGCGTCCTGGTTCACCGAGCTGATGAACTCGACCTCGATAGTGCGGTTCATGTCGGGCTGCTCAACGACTGCGGCGGCTTCGTTGGCGGTCTTGCCGTTGATGCCGGTGATGTCACAGAAGATGTCGTAGATCGGCACCAGCAGGTAGCCGAAAGCGAACATGCCGGCGGTCATCACGACCAGCTTGCTGACAAGCGCGCGGTTCACGAGCGTTTTGCCTCAGCCTCGCAGCGCCGTGGCGCCGATAAACGCGAGGAAGATCACGAACGCAAAAACGCCGAGCAGGGCCGCGTTGCGCGCCGCGCGGGCGCGCTGCTGTTTGACCTGGTCGCTGTCGTTAGACATTGCGTACTCTTTCTGGTGCATTGATTAACGCACCGTTAGACGATCTTGGGCGCTTCGTCAAAGGTGTGGTGCGGCGCCGGCGACGGCACTGTCCACTCCAGGCCCTTCGGATTCTCCCAGACTTCGGCAGTGGCTTTCTCGCCGCCGCGCACGCAGCTCCAGACGATATAAACAAAGAGCAGCTGGCTGACGCCGAACACGAAGGAACCAATACTCGAGATCACGTTGAAATCGGCGAACTGCGTCGGGTAGTCAGGGATGCGGCGCGGCATGCCGGCCAGCCCCAGGAAGTGCTGCGGGAAGAACGTCACGTTCACGAAGATCGCAGACAGCCAGAAGTGCCACTTGCCCAGCGTCTCGTTGTACATGTGGCCGGTCCACTTCGGCAGCCAGTAGTACACGCCCGCGAAGATGGCGAACACGGCGCCCGGCACCAGCACGTAGTGGAAGTGCGCGACGACGAAGTAGCTGTCGTGGTACTGCAGGTCAGACGGCCTGATGCTCGGCATCGTGCCGTCTG
>JBCAXP010000069.1:0-14521 GCA_038533995.1 Pseudomonadota bacterium | reverse complement strand
ATCCAGCAGAAAGGTCAGGTCGGGCCATACGTCGCTGTGCACCCAGTCGGCCAGCGCCGCGATCTTGTCGAGGTCAGCCCGGCGGCCAAAGCCCTGGTAAGCAACGGTGGCATCGGTGAAGCGGTCGCACACGACCCAGGTGCCCTCCTCCAGCGCCGGGCGAATCCGGTTGTTCACATGGGCGGAGCGGGCGGCGAACATCAGCAGCAGCTCACAGACCGGCGGCACAGGCTCGCCCGTTGTAGTGAGCACAACATGGCGGATGCGTTCGGCCAGGGCGGTGCCGCCAGGCTCCCGTGTGATGATCACATTGTGGCCGGCGGCTTCGATCTGATCGCGGACGAACTCGACGTTCGTCGACTTGCCCACGCCCTCAATGCCTTCGAGCGTGATAAAGCGCCCCCGGGTTCCGTTGTCGGCCATTACCGGGGCCTGCTCCTAAGTTTCTTCAGGTATCGCTGCACCGCTGCGTTGTGCTCCTCGAGAGTGTCTGAAAAGTAATGGGCGCCGTCGCCGTCGCCCGTTGCGACAAAGTACAACGCCGTGCCCTCCCGCGGAGCAACGGCGGCCGCCAGTGAGGTGGCAGACGGCATCGCAATCGGCGTGGGCGGCAGCCCCTTACGAGTATACGTATTGTACGGTGTGTCACGCTGCAAGTCGTCACGGCGAATGTTTCCGTCGTAGGCATCGCCAAGGCCGTAGATCACCGTCGGATCAGTCTGCAGGCGCATGCCGCGGCGCAGCCTCCGCACGAAAACGCCGGCAATGGCGTCCCGCTCGCTGTCGAGGCTGCTCTCCTTCTCGATAATCGACGCGAGAATCAGCGCCTCTTCCGGGTTTGCCAGCGGCAGGTCTTCCGCACGCTCGCCCCACGCCGCCGCCAGCTCGCGCTGCATGCGATCGTGGGCGCGCTTCAACAGCGCGGCGTCGGTCGTGCCACGGGGAAACGCATAGGTGTCGGGAAAAAACCGGCCCTCGGGATGCTGGTCCTCAAAGCCAAGCTCACGCATGACGGCGTCGTCGGCCACGCCAGCAAGGGATTGCTCCAGCAAAGGCGCCGTCTGTAAGGCCTCGCGCAGCTGGCGAAACGACCACCCCTCGATGATCGTAAAGGTGTGCTGCACGACCCGGCCACCGGTAAATTGCTCCAGGAGTTCGTCGGGGGTCGTGCCGGGCGAGAGCAGGTACTCGCCCGCCTGGATCGCGCCCGCCGATTGACGCCAGCGCGCAAGCCAGACAAACCATCGGGGCTGGGCGAGGACACCGGCGCTTTCGAGGTCGTGCGCCACGCTGCCGAGGGTACTGCCAGGGTCGATCACAAACACCTTGCCTTCGGCCGGCACCGGCAGTGGGGCAGAAAGCCAGGCCTGTGCCTCGCGCCAGGCAAGGCCCGCCATCACTGCCCCGAGAGCGAGCGTAACCAGCAGCACAGCAAGCAGGCGTTTCACGCTACGCCACCCTCCGGGCCGCAGGGCTTGACGCCCTCCTTGATGAGCGCACGGGACAGCGCCGCGGCCATGGGTCCGGGTGCCCAGCTCGTGCTGAAACTGCCGGCCACAACTTCGCGAACTGGCAGCAGCCCTGCGAGCGCGTTGGTAAGAAACACTTCCTTCGCCTCCAGCAGTGCAGGCAACTCCAGGCGACTGCGGCGGACGGCAATTCCGAGGTCGCGGGCGGTTGCCAGCACCACGGCGCGCATGACGCCACGCACACCGGACAGATCGAGCCGCGGCGTCACCAGCTCACCATTGATCGATGCAAAAACGTTTCCGGCCGTTGCCTCGATAACGTGATCGCGGTCATCCAGCATCAGCCCTTCCGCAAGTCCCAGCCGCGCCATCTCGGCACGGGCCAGCACCTGCTCCAGCCGGTTGAGGTGCTTGAGTCCTGCCAGCGCGGGCTGCCGTGACACGCGGCAACGGCAAAGGCCAACGCGAAGGCCGTCGGCATAGTCACTGGGCGCGCGGTTCGGCCAGTCCAGGCGCTGCACGATTCGCACCGGGCGCGCATCAGCTGGCGGCGCATAACCCACACCTCCAGTACCGCGCGTGACAATCAGCTTGACGACCGTTTGTTGCTGGCCAGCCGCCACGCGGGCAATGTCTGCCTGCAGCGTATCTTCCGGCGGTGCTTCGAAGCCAAGCCGCTCGCAGCCATCGGCAAGCCGTGCAAGGTGACGACCGGCGAAGCGCACGCTGCCGTTCACGACCGCCATGGTCTCGAAGACACCATCGCCGAAGGCAAGGCCACGGTCACGCGCGCTCAAGGCGCCGTCTTCCTTGCCGTCGATCAACAGTTCGGGAGCCGTGTCTGTCATCAGCTTTCCAGCGCCCGCAGCAAACCCAGCGCCTTGGCACGGCATTCGGCGAGCTCCGCGGCGGCCTCGGAATCGGCAACGATGCCCGCGCCGGCCCCAATGGTCAGCTCCCTGCCGCTGCGCTCCAGCGTGCGAATCAGTATGTTCAGGTCCATGCTGCCGTCCCGGTTCAGGTAGCCAAAGCTGCCGGTATAGGCGCTGCGCGGGCGCCCTTCCAGCTCGGCGATGATCTCCATGCAGCGCACCTTCGGACAGCCAGTAATCGTACCGCCAGGAAACACAGCGCGAATGGCGTCGCCCGGCGTGACATCCTGCCGCAGCGTGCCGCGCACGTTGGACACAATGTGGTGCACATGCGCGTAGCTTTCTATCGTCATGACCTGGTCCACGTCGATAGTACCCGGCTGGCAAATGCGGCCAAGGTCGTTGCGCTCGAGATCGATAAGCATGATGTGCTCGGCACGTTCCTTCGGGTTCGCAATCAATGCTGCCTTCAGGGCCTCATCCTGCGGGCGCCCTGCCGCCCGGGGTCGCGTGCCGGCGATCGGGCGGGTCTCGGCGAC
This sequence comes from Pseudomonadota bacterium, assembly GCA_038533995.1. Lineage (GTDB taxonomy): Bacteria > Pseudomonadota > Gammaproteobacteria > Steroidobacterales > JBCAXP01 > JBCAXP01. The sequence goes on along the minus strand of JBCAXP010000069.1, from coordinate 11,641 downwards.
GCCGCCGCGCAGTCGCAGTAGCCGCTCCGGCGAAGAGCTGATGACCGACCAGTCGCGCCAGTGCAGCAGGCCTGCAAACGGGCCGGGGTTGGCCGCCGACAGGCGGCTGAAGAGGGTTGCATCGTCAACGTCGTCTGGAAGCTCACCCCGCCACTGTCGCGACAGGTTCGCCTGGAACACATCGCCATCGACAATGTAGCGCTTCGCCCGCTCGACAGCAGTCAGATACTGCTCCGCAGGCTCCTCGCGCAATTCGACCTCCGGCAGTGCCGCGCTCGCTGATGGCGGCAGTTCGGCAAAGTCCGCCAGCACCTCGTCCACCAGGTGCTCGAAGGCCGTCTCTGCCACCAGGCACACGGCGCCCGTGGCGCAGTTGCGTACCAGCGCGACGGGAATGCGGACAGCCAGCGCGACCGGTGCGGTAGCAGGCATCGGCAGCGTGAGACTGGGTTCGACCTGCGCCGCCATCTCGTAGCCAAGATAGATGAACCAGCCGCCAGTAAACGGCAGGTCCGGCGGCCCTGCGGGCACCCGCTCCTCTCGCCACCAGGTATCCAGCGCCTTCAGGAAGTCTGCTGGTTCGTCATCCGCGGACCGCAACCCGCCAAGCCGTTGCCGTGCGTCCAGCGCCAGGTAGCCCTGCGGACAGCAGAACAGCACATCGTGCTGCCCCTGGGTGCTGCCGTGGGCGGCGCTCGTCAAAAAGGCCGGGTAACGATCGGGGTATGCGCGGTGAAGGCGCAACAGGTCCGGACAGTCGGTCAGTTCACGGGTGACCAGGTGGATCGTCACGGTTTTGCTACGGGGCTGGTAGCCGGGGACCCCGGCCGGCGCGTTGGGTGGCGGTCAGACAGCCGCAAACACCAGGGTGCCGTTGGTGCCGCCGAAGCCGAAGGAATTGGACAGGGCAACCGAGACCTTCTGTTCGCGCGCTGTGTTGGCCACGTAGTCGAGGTCGCAGCCTTCGTCCGGACTGGCAAGGTTGATGGTCGGAGGCAAGACGCCGTCGCGAATTGCCAGAATGCTGAAAAGCGCCTCGATGGCGCCCGCGGCACCAAGCAGGTGACCGGTCATGGACTTCGTGGAGCTGACCGCCAGCTTGTCGGCGTGCGCGCCGAAGGTTGAACGGATCGCGATGGTCTCGGCAACGTCGCCCACCTGCGTGGAGGTGCCGTGTGCGTTGATGTAGTCCAGCGCATCGTCCGGCAAACCGGCATCGTTCATCGCGTTGCGCATGCACAGGGCAGCACCCGAGCCGTCTTCCGGCGGTGCCGTGATGTGGTGCGCATCGCCGCTCATGCCAAAGCCCACAAGCTCGGCGTAGATCGTTGCGCCACGCTGGCGCGCGTGCTCGTATTCCTCGACCACTACCGCCGCGGCGCCGTCGCTCAGCACGAAGCCGTCCCGGTCCTTGTCCCACGGGCGGCTGGCGGCCTCCGGGTCGTCGTTGCGAGTCGACAGTGCGCGGGCCGAGCAAAAGCCTCCGAGCCCAAGCACGGTGGTAGCCATCTCGGAGCCGCCGGCGAGCACCACGTCCGCGTCGCCGTACTGGATCATGCGGGCGCCAATGCCGATGTTGTGCGTAGCGGTTGTGCAGGCTGTCACTGTCGACAGGTTTGGCCCTTTGAGGCCATGAGTAATCGACAGGTGGCCGGAGATCATGTTGATGATGCTGCCCGGCACGAAGAACGGCGAAATCTTCCGCGGGTTCTCAGTGCGCAAGTAGGCCCCGTAGTTGCGCTCGATCGTATCAATGCCGCCGATGCCGGCGCCCATTGCCACGCCGATACGGTGCGCATTGCCGTCTGACACCTCGATGCCGCTGTCCGTAAGCGCATCGGTGCCGGCAGCGACGCCGTAGTGAATGAACGGGTCGACCTTGCGGACGTCTTTTCGGGAAAAGTACTCACCGGCGTCGAAGTCGCGGACCTCGCCGCCGATTTGCGTCGTAAAGGCGCTGGTATCCATGCGGGAAATGCGGCCGATACCGCTTACCCCGTTACGGATATTGGTCCAGGCGTCATCCACGGTGTTGCCCACCGGTGATTTGACGCCAAGGCCGGTTACGACGACCCGCCGGCGGCTCATCTTAGGTACCGAGACCGCACGGCAGGCCGAGCGGTCGTGTGAACCGCCGTGGCGTCAATTTACGACTCGCTCTTGTGCGCACCGACATAGTCGATGGCCTGCTGCACGGTCGTGATCTTTTCGGCTTCCTCGTCGGGAATCTCGCACTCGAACTCTTCTTCGAGCGCCATGACGAGTTCCACCGTGTCCAGAGAATCTGCACCCAGGTCGTCGACAAAGGAGGCATCATTGGTGACCGCATCTTCTTTGACGCCAAGCTGCTCGGCCACAATCTTTTTGACCTGTTCTTCGACGTTGCTCATAGTTCGACTGTCCTATATGTGTTCCGGTTGTTGCCGCGCACCAGGCGCAGCGGGGCGTATTGTAAGTGAATCGCTACGGCCAAGCTATAGCGCGCGTAGCCGCATGTTACTTGCCGGCGGCAAGGCTCAGGCCATGTACATCCCGCCATTGACGTTGAGGGTCTCGCCGGTCACGTAGCCTGCTGCGGGCGACGCAAGATACAGCACCGCCGCCGCAATGTCTGCCGCGGAGCCCAGGCGATTGACGGGTATCTGGGTTCGCAGCGCCTCCTGCTGGCTCTCATTCATCGCACGGGTCATATCCGTCTCGATAAAGCCCGGCGCTATGCAGTTCACCGTGATGCCGCGCGAAGCGACCTCCCTGGCGAGCGACCGGGTGAAGCCCAGCATACCGGCCTTGGCCGCCGAGTAGTTGGTCTGGCCGGCGTTGCCCATCAGGCCCACGACCGAGCCGATGTTGACGATGCGACCCTTGCGCGCCTTCATCATCGGCTTCAGAAACGCACGGCACATGCGGTACAGGCCACCGAGGTTTGTCTGTATGGCCTGCTCCCACTCGTCGTCCTTCATACGCACGAGAAGGTTGTCCCGAGTGATGCCGGCGTTATTGACGAGGATGCTCACGGGGCCGGCACGCTCGGTGACCGTGGCAAGCAGCTGCGCGACGGACTCCGGCGAACCGATGTCCAGCGCGGTGCCGAAGCCGGCGTTGCCAGACTCCGTCAGCCATGCACTGATCGCCTCGGCACCGGCTTCGCTCGTCGCCGTGCCGACAACGGTGGCGCCGTGCACGGCCAGCGTCTCGGCAATGGCGCGACCGATGCCGCGCGAGGCGCCGGTGATGAGCGCAATCTCGCCGTCGAGTGAACCGAACGTCGGCACATTGGAACCGGACTCAGGTGGCATAGGCATTCTCCCGGCAGTCCTCCAGCGTCGCACGAATGCTGTCGCTGTCGTGAATGGCAAAAACGTGAATCTGCTTGCGGCGCTCGACGCGGCGGTTGAGGCCGGTGAGAATCTTGCCGGGGCCGCACTCGACGATGCGAATCACGCCCTGGGACACCATGGCGCGCACGGTATCTGTCCAGCGTACCGGGCTGTAGAGCTGCTTCACCAGCGCCCGGCGAATGTCGTCGGGTGACCCGTGCTTGCGCACGTCCACGGTGTACATCTCCTGGATGAGCGGCGTGCGAATCTCCGTTTCCTCAAGACGAACGCGCATTTTTTCGGCCGCGCCGCGCATGAGCGAGCTGTGCGCCGGCACAGTGACCGGCAGCATTACCGCACGGCGGGCGCCGCGACCCTTGGCGGCCTCCACGGCGCGCTCCACGGCGTCCACGGTACCCGCAATTACTACCTGGCCCGGTGCGTTGTAGTTGACCGCCTCCACCACGTCACCCTGTGCGGCTTCGGCGCACGAACGTTCAACCAGTTTGTCGTCGAGGCCGATGATGGCCGCCATGGCTCCCTGCCCCACCGGCACGGCCTCCTGCATCATGCGCCCGCGGTAGGCAACGAGCGACACGGCGGTCACAAAGTCGAGCGCCTTTGCGCAAACGAGCGCGGTGTATTCCCCGAGGCTGTGGCCTGACATCACCGACGGCGCCGGCCCGTTCTTGGCGCGCCAGACGCGCCACACCGCGACACCGGCCGCGAGCATTGCGGGCTGCGTGCACTCGGTCTTCATAAGCCGTTCTTCAGGACCGTTGCTGACCAGGTCCCACAGATCGTAGTCGAGACCGGTGGAGGCCTCGTCGAAGGTTTCGCGCACCAGCGGTTCGTCGGCGGCGAGCTCGGACAACATGCCCACCGACTGCGACCCCTGGCCGGGAAACACAAAAGCCATTGCCATCTATTACCCCCAAGGCCACTGCCGGCATGCTGCTTCGTTACTGTTTCGCGGCATTATAGCGACTCACGTGTCCGGCGCCAGATTATGACGAGCGCTGCTGCAAGGGCGCCGCCAATGGCGCCATACAAATGGGCATCGACTACCACCGGTCCACCGGCCGACTCGGCGGTCATCGGTAACGGTCCGAGCCACTGCTCGTACGCGACTTTAGCGAACGCCAGTGCCAGCAGCACCGCCGCGAAACGCCGCTCACCTGGCCGGGCGTCGGTAGCCAGCACGACGGCGCCGGCGACGAACCAGCCGTGCAGCAGGCCGCTGAGGCCGACGTACCACCCAAGGGCCGGCTCCAGGGCGAGAAACGCGCTGCTTATAACGACGAGTGTGACGCCGGTAACGGCCAGCCAGGCACCCGCCGAGTAGCATGTGCCCAGCAGTGCCCAGACGAGGATAAGGCCGGCGAGGTTGAGAACCAGGTGGCTCCACCCGAGGTGGACGAAATGACCGGTAAGAAAACGCCACGCTTCGCCGCCGAGTATGGCAGCACGCTCGTAGCGAAGAACCAGGCGGGCCTCTTCGCCGCCGGCGGCAAGTGCCGCAGATCCCGCAACGATGACCAACAGCAGCGCGAGCCGGCGCCCGCGAAATGCGCCGCCAGTCACCGGGCGCCTCGGTACGAGTTACTCAGGACCGATTGCTCTGGGCGTCGTGCATTTTGGTATCATACGGAATTTTCCGTGGCCAAGAGCATCTGATAACTTCGCAGCCCGCGAAAGCGGCTTTACGGGCACACACACCAGGTCGAGAAACTATGTCGAACACCCTCTACAAGACACTCTCAGCACACTACGAACGCCGTCGTGGGATCGGTCAAGGCAGGGCCAGCGGCTTTACCCTCATCGAAGTGATGGTTGTCGTGGTAATCCTGGGCATCCTCGCGTCAATTGTCGTGCCCCGAGTCATGGACAACCCGCACAAGGCGCGCGTCGCAAAGGCCAAGGCCGACATCAAGGCCATGGAGAGCGCCATGCAGATGTACGCGCTGGAGTACTTCGACTATCCGAAGACCGACCAGGGCCTCGAGGCGCTGGTAAACCCGCAACCGGCGCCCGGCTCGAACGTCGCACCCTCCAAGTTCATGGACCGGATTCCAACGGATCCGTGGAACAACCCTTACCAGTATCTCTATCCAGGCACCCGCGGTGAAGTCGACATTTTCTCCTTCGGCCGCGACGGTCGCCTCGGCGGCGAAAATGAAGATGCCGATATCGGCAACTGGTCTGAGTAGGCGCGCAACACCATTCCGGGCACCGCGCCTGCCGGCGCGCACCGTCGCGCTCAAGACTATGGGTGAATCCAGGCAAACGCGGTGTCGCTCCGCGGCGTCCCGCGGCTTCACCCTGATCGAAATTCTCGTCGTGGTGCTCATCGTCGGCATCATCAGCGCCGTCGCGGTACTGTCGCTGCGGGACACACGGGGTGATACGCAGATAAAGGAAGAAGCACGGCGCATCGCAACGCTGCTGACGCTTGCGTCCGAAGAAGCGGCGATGCAGGGCCGTGACCTTGGCGTGCGTTTCCGCCCTGAAAGCTACGGCTTCCTGCTTTACGAGCCGGAGCTTCAAAACTGGGTCACCCTCGACTACGACAAACTGCTGCGCGAACGCGAAGTGCCCGAGGGCATCGTGCTCACTCTGCGGCTGGACGACGTTGACGTTGAGCTGCCGCTTGCCGAGGAGGACCAGCTCGAGCCGCCGCAGGTCCTGATTCTCTCCAGCGGGGAGACGACGCCGTTCGAACTCGAAATCGAAAGTGACAACAGCGACATCGTGTACTACCTGACAGGCCAGCCCCTGGGCGGAGTGGAAATTGAGTGGGATGAACGACGCTTCTAGACAGTCTTTGCCGCGCACGAGTCGGCGGCACCGTGGCCGCGGCTTCACGCTGCTCGAAGTGCTTGTGGCACTCACGATCGTGGTGCTCGGAATGGCAGCCGTGTGGAGCGGCAGCAGCCAGGCAACGATCAATGCCAGCCGGCTGCAGAAGAAAACCTTTGCCAACTGGATCGCCATGAACCGGCTCGCCGAGTTGCGCCTCGAGCGCACCTGGCCGCAGGTCGGCCGGTCCGACGGTGACGTCGAGTTCGCAAACGCGGAGTGGCGCTGGTTCGCCAACGTCACGCAGACACAGATCGAGGACATGCGCCGCGTCGAAATTGCCGTTGCGCTCGCCGAGAAGCCCGATGAGCAGATCATCAACCTCGTCGGCTTCGTCACGCAGCCGTCCAACTCTGTCGTCGCGGTAACGCCATGGGCCGGCACGGCCGTGAACCCCGGCGACACGCTGCCCGGTGAAAACGGCGGCGCCAACCCCGGCCAGGGCGGCAACAATGGCGCGGGCATTCCACCACGCAATCGACCCGGCAATCCGGGCGGAAACCGGGGCAACCGCCAGTGAAGCGCGCCACGGGGTTCACACTGCTTGAGCTGATCGTTGCGATCGGCATCTTTGCCTTCGTGGCGAGCGTCGCCTACGCCGGGCTGAGTGCCGCCGGCAAGACCCGCGCGCGTCTCGAAGCGCACGACGAGCGCATGCGCCAGCTGCAGTACGCCATTCGCCGGATCGCGAACGATGCCTACCAGCTTCAGCCACGCGGAATTCGGGACGTGATCGGTGACGGCCAGCTTGGCGCCCTGGCCCTGGGGATCAACACCGGCGCGGGATCCGGCATGGAGCTGACTACCGGAGGCTGGAGCAACCCGCTCGGGCAGCCGCGCCCCACACTTCAGCGCGCCGCCTACCTCATCGAGGAAAACACGCTGGTGCGCACCTACTGGCCGGTGCTCGACCGAACGTTCGCCACCGAGCCTCTCCGCCAGGAACTGCTGACGGGCGTTCTGACCATGCAGATTCGCTATCTCGACCAGGCGAGCGAATGGCAGGAAGACTGGCCGCCGCTGGGCGCCGCCGATCCCGAGACCGTGCGCGCCCGTCCGCTGGCTCTGGAAATCGTGATCGAGTTGGAAGACTTCGGGCTGATTTCGCGCATCATCGAGATCCAGGGTTAATGAACAGGGCCAATTCCATCACTCACCCCATGAAGCAACCAAGCCGTCAACGTGGCGTCGCGCTCATCACGGCCGTGCTGATCGTGGCAATGGCGACGGTCATCGGCACCCAGATCATCTGGCTCGACCAGCTGCAGATGCGCCGCGGCACCAATCTGATTGCGATGGACCAGGCCGTCCAGTACGCGCTTGGCGGCGAGGCCTGGGCGGCGGACATCCTGAAGACGGATCGGGAAGAGTCGGAAATCGATTTTCCCGGCGAGATCTGGGCCACCGACATTGCGCCCATTCCCGTTCCCGGCGGACAAATCGAAGGGTCGCTCGAAGACCTGCAGGGACGCTTCAACATCAACAACCTGATCACCCCGGGCGGCGAAGTCAATCCGGTGCAGCTGGAGATGTTTGAACGCATGCTCGTCGCGCTGGAAGTCGAACCGACCCTTGCCACGCGAGTGGCGGACTGGCTCGACATCGACAGTGAGCCGGCCTTCCCCGACGGCGCTGAAGATGATGTTTACACCGGCCAGACGCCAGGGTACCGGCCGCCCAACAGCCCGATCACCAGCACGTCGGAACTGCTGTCGATTGTCGGCATGGAAAAGCCAATTTTCGATCTGCTTGCCCCACACGTAACGGCCCTGCCGGTCGGCAGCGCAATCAATATCAACACCGCCACGCCGCTGGTGCTGAACGCGCTGTCGGACGAGATCACCCAGCTTGAGGCGGAGGGCATCGTGCAGGCCCGCGTCGAGCAGCCCTTTGAAGGCATCGACGAGTTCTCCGGTCGGGTGGACCCGCAAATCGCGCTGTCCGACCGCACCCGCTATTTCCGCTCGACCGCCCGGGTGACGCTTGGCACTGTTCAGCTCACCATGTACAGTCTGCTGGAGCGCGACGACACCGGCGGCGTCGCCACTCGCCTGCGCACTTTCGGCTCCCAGTAAGTAGAGCCCAATAAGTAGAGCCCAATAAGTAGAGAAAGTCTTTAGATGGCGGAAAACCTCATAGTCCGTTTGCACGATGCCGCGCCCGATGAGGCGTCGTGGATCGTCGTGGACAGCGCCGGCGCCGTCGCTGGCAGCGGGGGCACTGGTGCCTTGAGCGAAGCCGCCGCCGGCGCCGAGCACCGCCGCGTCGTGGCCATCGTGCCGGCGTCCGACGTGTTGCTGACGCGCGCAAGCGTGCCGGTGAAGAACGCCACCAAGATGCTTCAGGTGGTGCCGTTTGCCCTCGAGGACCAGCTTGCCGACGACGTCGACACGCTGCACTTTGCCGTCGGCAAGCGGGACGACGACGGCCGTGTGCCGGTCGCGGTCGCGCGCCGCGAGCAAATCGAACACTGGCTCGAGTCGCTGAGCGAAGCCGGTCTCAGTCCGGCCGCCATGGTGCCGGATACGGCACTACTGCCGAAGAACGGCGCAGCCGGCCCCACCCTTGTCGTCGATGGCGACCACACCTACCTGCGCCAGCCGGATGACTCCGTTGCCGTCTTTGAGACGCACAGCTTCGACGCCGTTGCCGAAGCGGTGGGCCTCGGTGAACCGCCCGTCTCCGACGGCGACGATGAAGAGGCGGAACCTGCCGCACCGCTGGACGCGAGCCTGTTTATCAGTCAGAACGACCGGGAGCGCTACCCCGAACTGGTCGACTCTATCGAGCGGCGCTTCGGTCACTGCCAGGTGCACGGCCTGCAGTCAGGTGCCTTTCCGAAGCTCGCCGCCAGCGCCACGGCCGGCAGTCCGATTAACCTCTTGCAAGGCGCGTTTGCGCCGTCGCGGAGCCACTCGCGGTTACTCAAACCATGGCTTGGTGTTGGCATACTGCTCGCCGCGCTGACGGTGATCATGCTGGGCGGCGAGGCAGCACGGCTTTTCCAGCTCAAGGCCACCGACCAACAGCTTGACGAGCAAATCGTTGCTGCCTACCGGCAAGCGTTTCCCGATGGCCGCATCGTCGATCCGGTTGCCCAGATTCGCAATGAGCTGTCCGCTATGAACAGCGGCAGCGAAGGCGGTGACACGGAGTTCCTGGAAATGATCGTTTCGACCGCCGCTGCCGTTCGCCAGGTACCCGCGGCGCAGTTGCAAAACGTGCGCTACGGGCGCAGCCAGCTCGAGCTCAAGATTACCGCGCCAGACGTTGACACCCTCGACCGGGTGCGTGCAGGCCTGGAATCCGCCGGCTTTGCCGCCAAGATTGAGGGCGCGCCGCCCCGCGGTGACGTGGTGGAAGGTCGTATTTCAGTGAGGCGGCAATGAACCCGACGCAGCACAATGGAAGTTCACGTCAGGCCGGCAACGGCGCTCTCGACATCATGGGGCAGGCACGATGAAAGACTGGTTCATGGAACTTGACGCGCGCGAACGGATGCTGCTCATCGGCGCCGGTTCGTTTCTTGCGCTCGTGCTGGTGTTCCTGCTGGTGATCGAGCCGCTCTATGCGAGCACCGCGTCGCTGGAAGAGAGCATCGAGGCAAAACGCGTCGACCTTGCCTACGTGCAACGAGGCGCACAGCAAATCGTCGCAATGGGACAAGCCGGCCGGAATACTCGCGCCCAACCCAGCTCTCGCCCCCTGGTCGTTATCGTCGACCAGACGGCACGCAGCGCCGGCCTTGGCAACAAGCTCAATCAAAACCAGGCAGGCGCGGACGGATCCAGCATCAAGGTCAGGTTCGAGGATGCGCCCTTCGATTCCATCGTACCGTGGCTGTCGAGCCTCGGCACCCGCCACGGCATCGAGGTCGAATCAGGCACCATCGAACGTTCAGGCGGCCCTGGCCTCGTTGACGTCAGCCTCACGCTGAAGCGATAGAGTTTATGTCTGTCAAGCGCCTCGTTCTGTTGGGCGTCGTTGCGTACGGCGTCTTTCTGCTTGCCCGCTTTCCAGCGGCCGCCGCGGTGTCCTGGTTCACGCCTGACAGCGTGCAGGTTTCGCAGCCCAGCGGCACCATCTGGTCGGGCGAGGCGTCACTGGTCAGGGCGGACGACCTGTCACTCGGCGCCACCACGTGGAGCTTTGCTCCGCTATCGCTGGTGAAAGGCCGCGTTGGCGTGAACCTGAGCACCACGATCGACGGCAGCCAGCTCGAAGCGACCGTGGCGCGCGGCCTCGGTAATCGCGTTTTCCTGTCAGACCTTTCCGGCGTGGTGCCGCTGCAACGCCTGCCCGGACTCATGGACCCGAACCTCTACGCCGGCACCGTCGGCCTGGACATCACCAGCCTGACGCTGGAGGATGGCTGGCCCGTTGACGCCGAAGGCACCGTGGACATCGTGTCCTTGAGCGCAATGCAACCCAGCAGGCGTGAAGTAGGCAGCTACGAAGTGTCCTTCGACGGCACGACCACCGAACCGCTGATTGCCGCCATCACGGATGTTGACGGACTGCTGGCCGTCAACGGCAGCATCTCGTTTTCCGAGGGTCGCAAATACCTGCTGGACGTAGCGGTGACGCCGCGCCCGGGAACGCCGCGAGAACTGGTAAACGTGCTGGAACTGCTAGGCGAAGCAAGCCCGGACGGGTCACGCAGACTGGTACTCGAGGGCACAGCGCCCTGACGACCACCGAGGCGGCGCTCAGGCGCGGTCGAGCTGCGACACAGATCCTTTGCTGTCGTCTGCCTGTGCGATCTTGACCTGGTTTCTTCCGTCACGCTTCGCGGCGTATAGCGCCTGGTCTGCGGTGTTGATCAGACTGAGCAGGTCCGGCGTGCGGGCGGTGCGGCTGGCGACCCCTGCGCTAATCGTGAGGCGCACCTCCAGCTGCTCGCCAACCTTCAGCGCCTGGTCGACGCCGCTTCGAATGCGCCGCGCCACGGTCGTCGCGACGTCGATGGGGGTTTCCGGCAGCACAATCACGAATTCCTCCCCACCGTAGCGCCCGACGATATCGAAGCTGCGCGTCGCGCTGTCGCAGATCTCAGCCAGCGCCCGCAGCACCTCGTCGCCTGCCTGGTGACCATGAAGATCATTGATGCTCTTGAAGTGATCCGCATCGAGGAGAATGAGTGACAGTTCACTGTCATAGCGCACGCTGCGGCTGAACTCGCGGCGCGCCAGGTCGAGGAAGTGTCCGCGGTTGTACAAGCCGGTGAGATCATCGGTGATGGCCTGTCGCTCAATCTCCGAGTACAGCCGTGCATTCTGAAAGGCATGCAGCGCCTGGTTCACGAGCAACCCGGCAATGCGCTGTTCCTCGCGCGAAAACGCCCTGCCTGACCGGCGCGCCAGTATCAGCACGCCGACAAACGAGCCCCCCTGGACCAGTGGCGCGCACAGCGCATGCTCCATGCCCAGCGCATTGCCTTCGCCGCTGTCGCCGAACAGCGCGGC
>JBCAXP010000068.1:0-14759 GCA_038533995.1 Pseudomonadota bacterium | reverse complement strand
TGCTCACGGTCAACGCATCCTCGACGGTGAGCGGGAAGCCGAAGAGTGACAGCGAACGCCCTGCGACATTGGCTTCAATCGGACCCTGCAACGTAATCGGACCATTGTTGCTGTCATGGCGAATCTCGCCACCGGTGGTATCGGTGCGAACGGTGATGCCCGACTCTATGGTCAGCGCGTGACCACTTCCGCTAACCCGGATGCGGTTGCGATTGTCGACCGTCGACGTTCCCGTCAACTCGACGATACCAGTGCCGCCAAAGGTCGAGGTTTCTCCGTTCACACCGACGAACACGAGTGAGGTGAAGTTGTTGTCAGAGCTCATCATCACCGTGGAGTTATCGAGCGTCAGGTCGTTGCTGACGTTGAGCGTTGAACCCCGCTCGAGAAGCAGGTCGGTGCTCAGCGTTACGCCGTCAAAAGCGAACGTGTCGAATTCAAATAGCGATATCGGCGTCGTGGTTAGCTCACCGCCGATGATCGAACCCCCGTTTTGCAGCAGGATATCGCCGGGCAGCAGGGAACCAATGTCCAGCACCTGGCCGGTGTTGTCCAGCGCACCGTTGATAATCGACGTACCCGTGCCGGTAACGGTACCGACGTCAGCCGACGCGAAGGAACCACCCAGTTCGATTGTGCTGTTCGTCAGCGCGATCGTGCCGTTGTTGTCCCATTCGTCGCCGCTGGCATTGCCAATATCGACAGTACCGTCGGTCACGTTGATCGTGGCGTCGTTGAGCATGTCACCGAACAGCTCCAGCTCACCGGTGTTCACGGTAACGGTCGCGCCTGCGTCAAGCACAGAGCCCATGCCGCCGAAGTTTGCCTGGAGGCGGGCATCGTTGGTCACCAGCAGTGAGCCCTCCACCGTGAGCGGAAAGCCGAACACCGCCAGCAAGCGCGAAGCTGCGTCTGAATCGATCACGCCCTGCAGGGTGATTGGCCCGTTGTTGCTGTCATGGCGAATCTCACCACCGACGGTGTCGGTACGCACCGTAATGCCAGGCGCCACGGTCAGGCCGTGTCCGCTGCCAGACACCCGGATACGGTTTCGGTTGTCGACGGTTGCGGTGCCGGTGTAGACCACCTCACCGGTGCCGTCGAACATCGAGACGTCGCCGTTGGCGCCGCTGAAGACCAGCGACGTGAAATTGTTGTCACTCGACATGGTGATCGTGCTGTTGTCGAGCGCAAGGCCGTTTTGCACAGTGACCGTAGAGCCGCGCTCAATCAGCAGGTCCGTCGCAAGCTCCGTGCCGTCCAGCGTGAAGCTCAGGAATTCGGGCAGTGTCAGCGACGTTCCGAGCACAGTACCGCCGATGATCGAGCCGCCGGTGCCGAGCTGCACCGTGCCCGGCAGGAGGCCGGCAAGGTCCAGCGTCTGGGCTGTGTTGTCGAGTGCACCGTTCAGAATCACGGTGCCAGTGCCCGACACGTTGCCCACGTTGTCGGCAACAAAGCTGCCGCCCAGCTCCAGCACACCGTTATCTAAAACGATGGCGCCGTCGTTGTTCCAGTTGTCGCCACTGGCGTTGCCGATGTCCAGCGTGCCGTCCGTAATGGTGATGGTGGCGTTGTTTGTGAAGTCACCGAACAGCTCCAGTTCACCGGTATTCACCGAAAGCGTGGCACCTGAGGCAATCGTTGAGCCAGTCCCGCCAAAGTTGGCCTGCATTCGCGCGTCGTTGGACACCAGCAGCGAACCTTCGATGGTCAATGGGAAACCGAACAGCGCGACCAGGCGATTGGCAACGTCGGAAATCACGGTACCCTGGATCGTCACGGGCCCGTTGTTGTTGTCGTGGCGAACCTCACCGCCAACCTCGTTGCTGTCAATCGTTATGCCAGGGCCTATAGTCAGGCCATGCCCAAGTCCAGATACTCGCAGGCGATTGCGATTGTCGACCGTTGCGGTGCCGCTGAACTGCACGGTACCGATACCATCGAACAGGGCCACGTCGCCGTCTGCTCCGCTGAACACCAGCGAAGTGAAGTTATTGTCGCTGAGCATGTCGACCGTTGCTTCATCGAGGGTCAGGTCGTTGGTAACCGTCATCGTCGAGCCGCGCTCGAGCGTCAGGTCTGCACTGAGCGTTACTCCGTCCAGTCCGAAGGAATTGAACTCGGTTAGCGCCAGCGGCGTTGTGTCGATGGTGCCACCGATAATCGAACCACCGGTATTGAGCAGCACGTTGCCCGGAAAGACCGTAGCGACATCGAGCGTGTTGCCAGTGTTGTCCAGGGCGCCGTTGATGATGGTGGTGCCGGTACCAGTGATCGTTCCTACCGCGTCTGCCGTGAACGAACCGCCGGCTTCCAGGACACTGTTGGTCAGCGTAATGGTGCCGTCGTTGTCCCAGTTGTCGGCCACCACATTGCCAATATCCAGCGTGCCATCCGTGATGGAAATGTTCGCCTCGTTGAGTACATCACCGAAGAGCTCAAGCTCGCCGGCGTTCGCCGCTACCGTAGCGCCGGCGGCAATCGTCGAGCCGGTGCCGCCGAAATTGCCCTGCAGCCGCCCGCCGTTGGAAACGTCCAGCGTGCCTTCCACCATCAGCGGAAAACCGAACAGTGACACGCTGCGCGTCGCGAGGTTCGATATGACATCGCCCAGCACGGTGATGGTGCCGTTGTTGCTGTCATGGCGCACCTCGCCGCCGGAGGTATCGCTGCGAACGGTGATTCCCTCCGCGATGCGCAGATTGTGGCCAAATCCGCTAACGCGAACACGGTTGCGATTGTCGACTGTCGCGGTGCCGCCAAAGACCACTTCGCCAACGCCGCCGAACTGCGATTCTTCGCCGTCGGCGCCGGTGAAGATGACCGCGGTGAAGTTGTTGTCACTGTTCATGTTGATCGTGGCGCCGTCGAGAATGAGGTCATCCTCTACGGTCAGCTGCACGCCCCGCGCCATCTCGAGATCGGCGCCGAGCGACACGCCCTCAAACCGAACCGAGCGGAACTCCGTAATTTCAATGCCGGGTGCCGGCATTACGGTAGGCGGAAGAATGTTCGCGTTGGCCAGAGTGGCGTTGCCGTCAATAACCAGGCCGCCGCCAAACACCGCCGCCTTGGTGATGCTGAGCTCGCCGCCGGTGATTCGCACTGGGCTCGTGGCGCGCAGACCGGAGATTTCGCTTGAGCCCGCGCTGTAGACCACTTCCACGCCGGGATCGAGATCGATGCGCACCGTGTGAATCGTCGTGGGCACAACGGGCGGTGACCAGTTGCCCGGGTCGTGCCAGTCACCACCGGCCGGGTTGATAAAGGTAATCGCAAGCGGACCCGGCGGACCGAAGAAGAACGACTTCATAATGCCGAGGTCGGAGAAGCTCACGGCATTGTCGCCATCGAAGTCAGCATCCGGGTTCCAGCAGCCGTCCGGGCCCGTCAGCGGGTCCGGCGGACACGGCGGTGATGCGGGCGTGGAGAAGAAAGACTTCTTGAGCAGCGCCAGGTCGCCGAAGTTGGTAATGAACCCGTCGTTATCAAGATCCGGGTCACAGATATTGCCGAAGCCGTCACCGTTGGTGTCGAGCTGCGTCGGGTTTGGCTGATCCGGGCAGTTGTCGAGCGTATCGGGTATGCCGTCGCCATCCGTATCGTCACCGCCGCGTGGCATCGGACCGGTACCGGTAGCCGGCAGCACGGCCGGCACTGCCTCGACAACGACCGTATCAGCGGCCGAGTTGGCTCCGTCCGACACCAGGAGTTGTACCACGTAGGTACCTGGCGCATCGGTGTACAGCACCGGCTTGACGCCGTTGGCCTTCGACAGCCGCGCGCCACTGCCTTCAGGCGCATTCAGAACGCTCCAGGAGTACGCGAGCGCCCTGTTTTCAGGATCCGCCGACTCGCCACCGTCCAGCGTTACCGCGGCGCCGGCGCTTACTCGCCAGTCCGCACCGGCGTCGGCCGCGGGCATACCATCTGCCGTGCTGACGTAAACCGTAGCGGGAGTGCCATCAACACGACCATCATTAACGATCAGACTTAGCGCATAGTCGCCGGCCACGTCCGGCGTGAACGCCGCTATCGCGCCACCTGCGTTGTCGAGCAGTGCGGCACTGCCTTCCGGCGCGCTCTCCACTGACCAACGGTACGAGAGCGCATCACCATTCACGTCGCTCGACGCCGTGGCATCGAGAAGAACGGTTTCCCCCAGGCCTGCGCGCTTCGGCGTGCCGGCCTGTGCCACCGGCGCGGTGTTCGCGGTACTCACGAGCACCGAGGCCGGCGCGGATTCAACGTCGCCATCGGCAACCACGAGTTCCGCCACGTAGTCGCCCAGCAGATCGACCGTGAAGCTTGGCCGCACCGCTGCCGGATCCGACAGGCTTGCGCCACTGCCGGCAGGGGCATGCAAGGTCCACCGGTAAGCCAGGGGCTCGCCCTTGCGGTTGATCGAGCCGCCCGCGTCCAGCGTCACGGTCTCGCCGATACTTGCAGACGCCGCCGGGCCGGCATTCGCCCGCAGGTGCAAGGCGCCATTAGCAGCAGGCTGGGCCTGGGAAGCGGGCGCGGCATAACCCTGGGCACCGGTACCCGGCAGCGTAACGCTGGCATTCGCAGCGGCAAGGATGGTGCACGCTGCGGTGGTGAAAAAGACAGCAAGGGGCCTCGACCAGGACCCGAATTGGCGGCGTTTCATAAAAGTCTCCTTAAGTTGGTCTTCTTCTAACGACTGAACCCGCCCGATGCGTCTAACTGCGTGTCCTTTTTTTTCGGAGCGTTTTTTTGTCGTTTTGGCGGATGCGTTATCGTTATGTAACGTGGCGGTGCAGCCACGTCGTCATCTCGCGCCGTACCTTATATATAGCACACGAGGTGGGCTTCCGACGCCCTTTGGCGCCGTGCGTGTTTTATTCGGGCGACCGCGGCACGCTGTCGGGCCCGTCGCTCGCCGGCGGCAGTTCCAGCGGTGGCTTGTTCCACCGGCGGCGAATCCAGTTCATGGAGCGGGTGACCGTCCGGTTGCGGGTCACTCGCCGTTCCAGCGCGAACTTACCCGGAAAGTCCATCAACACGATCCCCATGGCGATGGTCAGCAGCCCCTGGCCCGGGGTAAACAGCATGACCAGTCCGCCGGCCAGCAGGATCACGCCGAGCAGGTTTTTGCCGATGATGAGCAACAGACGCACAACCGGATGTTGCGTTGGCACCGGGTTATCTCGCCGGTGCTCGCGCACGAAGTAGTCTGCCGGCATATTGACGACCAGCACGGGCACGAGAATCAGCGTGCCGAAGAACGACACGAGCGACAGACCGCCAAGCCACCACAGCGTGGTGGCGTTGAGTGTCAGCCATTCCGGCATCGTAGAGCGTCCTGGGTGGGTGAGCTTAAGAGTGGGTCGAAGTGGCAAGTGTACCGTACGCCTTGCCGACGCAGCCGGCGCCCGCTGATGTATCCCCGTGAAGGCCGGTGGTATGCTTCAGCGCCATTCATGATCGCACTTTCCACACAATTTCCATGGCACGTTCCATGGGCGTCGTAGCAGGCCTGATGTTCGCCACGGTGGTGGCGGTGCTGCTCGCCGGTTACCCGGTGGCGTTCAGCCTCGCCGGCACCGCGCTTTTGTTCGCCGGCATTGGCATGCTAACGGGCACGTTCGACGCAGCGTTCTTGACGGCGATGCCAAATCGCATCTTCGGCGGCATCATGACCAACGAAATCCTGGTCGCCGTGCCGCTGTTTGTTTTTATGGGCGTGATGCTGGAACGCGCCCGTATTGCCGAGAGCCTGCTCGAAACGATGAGCCTGCTGTTTGGCGGCATGCGCGGCGGGCTGGGGCTCGCGGTAACGCTGGTCGGCATGCTGCTCGCGGCCAGCACGGGCATTGTGGGCGCGACCGTCGTGACGATGGGCCTGCTGTCACTGCCGACGATGTTACGGCGAGGTTACGACCCGGCGGTGTCTACCGGTGCCATCTGCGCCAGTGGCACGCTGGGCCAGATTATTCCGCCGTCCATTGTGCTCGTACTGCTAGGCGACGTGATGTCATCGGCCTACCAGCAGGCGCAGGTAGCCAGCGGTAATTTCTCTCCAGACACCGTGTCGGTGGGCGACCTGTTTGTTGGCGCGCTGATTCCCGGCCTGTTGCTCGTGCTGATGTACATGGCTTATCTGATGGGTACGGCGCTGCTGCGGCCGGACGCGATGCCGCCGATGCCGGCGGCCGAGCGCGCCGCGCTGTCCAGCCGTGAACTCGCCGGCCGCGTAGTGCGCGTGCTGATACCGCCACTTGCGCTCATCCTCGCGGTGCTCGGCTCGATTATTGCCGGCGTCGCAACGCCTACCGAGGCCGCCGCCGTGGGCGCTCTGGGCGCTATTCTTCTGGCCTGGCAGCGCGATCAGCTAGGCATTAACCGGCTCCGCGACGTGATGCGCGCAACCACGCGCGTCAGTGCAATGGTTTTTCTCATCCTGATTGGCGCGTCAATCTTTTCGCTCGTTTTTCGCGGCTACGGCGGCGACGACGCCGTGCGCCACGTGCTGGAAAATCTGCCCGGGGGCGTATTCGGCACTGTGTTTGTAGTGATGCTGGTGATGTTCTTGCTTGGCTTCGTGCTGGACTTCATCGAAATCACGTTTGTGGTGGTACCCATCGTAGGGCCGGTGCTGCTCGGCATGGGCCTTGATCCGGTCTGGCTGGGGATCCTGATCGCGATCAACCTGCAGACGTCCTTCCTCACGCCGCCGTTTGGCTTCTCGCTGTTTTACCTGCGCGGCGTCGCCCCGGAGTCGGTGCGCACGATCGACATCTACCGGGGCGTCATGCCGTTTGTTGCCATCCAGATCCTGATGCTCGTGATTCTCGCGCTCGTACCGGAACTTGCCACGTGGCTGCCGAGCGTGGTCTACGGCGACTAGTGGGAGCCGCTCCCACAGACCCTACGCGGAATCCCGCGCGACGTAGTACGCGTAGTCAGAGATAGCGCTCCACTTGGCAGCCCTTTCCTGGAACTCGCTGTAAGACGAGTACACCCTGGCCACCATCTCATCCGAGGCCACCAGTTCGTCGATGACCTCCTGCGACAGTTCTCGCAAGCGGTCCATGACTTCACTGGGAAACCGCCTGAGCTCAACGTTGTGTTCGTTAACCAGGCTCTCGAGGGCGCGAGCGTTTAGTGCCATGTAGTCGGCCGGCATCTGGTTGTTGGTGGCCTCGGCGGCCGTGGCAACGATTTCCTGCAGGTCGTCTGGCAACGCTTCGAAGGCGTCCTTGTTGACCATGCACTCGAGCACAGGGCCCGGCTCGTGCCAGCCCGGGTTGTAGTAGTAGCGAGCGGCCTTGTGAAAGCCGAGCGCGAGATCGTTGGCCGGCCCAACCCATTCGGTTGCATCAATGCTGCCGGTTTGAAGCGCGGTAAAAATTTCGCCGCCCGGCAGGCTTACCGGCAGGCCACCAGCGCGGCGCAGCACCTTGCCGCCGAGTCCGGGAATTCGCATTTTCAAGCCACGCAGATCTTCCACCGTGTTGATTTCGCGGTTGAACCAGCCGCCGGTTTGCACGCTTGTATTGCCTGCAGGAAACGGCACAAGATTGAACGGCGCATACACCTCGCGCCACAGGTCCAGGCCACCGCCGTAATACAGCCAGCCGTTCATTTCGGCGGAGTTCATGCCGAACGGCACGGCCGTGAAAAACTGCGCCGCCTCCGACTTGCCCGTCCAGTAGTACCCCGCACCATGACCCAGTTCTGCAGTACCCTGGGAAACCGCATCGAAAATTTCAAAGGCCGGCACCAGTTCGCCTGCGGCGTACACCTTGACCGTGAGCCGTCCGCCGCTCAGCTTGGTTATCTTGTCGGCAAGGTAGGTCGCGCTGGTACCGAGGCCGGGGAGATTGGCTGGCCACGTGGTCACCATTTTCCAGTTGAGGCGTTCTCCGGAGCCCGCGCCTTCACACTCCACGCTGCCGCCCTGCGGCGCGCAGCCAGCCACGCCAGCCGCTACCGCTCCGGCGCCCAGCCCCGTCACGAACTCGCGGCGCTTTATGGCACGTGCCTTCTTAGACCGTCTTTTCATGGTTCCCCCGACCAGGTTATCGCGGCCATCTCGCGGGCCGCGGACGCCATGATCGCATGAGCGTTCTGCACGAGTCTCGGCAATTTTTCCGGGCGCTGAGAAGGCGTAGTGGGGCGAAATGTGGGAGATCGTGGACAATTCTGCCCCACCATAATTAAATTTCGAACAATGTGGGAATTTGTAGTCAATTGGCCCCACTTTTCGACACCCAGTGACATTTCCAGCCGAAGAACCGTCGCTCAGCGTTACCAGGGCGAACCACCGCCGTTTACCGCCCCACCCCTCTACTGGCAGACTGGTGCCCATGATCGGATTGATTCAACGCGTTACGCGAGCCAGCGTCACTGTAGACGAGCGCTGCATCGGCAGCATCGATGCCGGCTTACTGGTGCTGGCCGGGGTGCAAAAGGGCGATACGGAGGACCAGGCTGTGCGCCTGGCGGAGCGCATCTGCTCCTACCGCGTATTCGGCGACGACGCCGGCCGCATGAACCTCGACGTCAGGCAAACCGGCGGCTCCATACTGCTGGTACCGCAATTCACCCTTGCCGCGGACACCCGCAAGGGGCGCAGGCCCTCTTTTGGCTCCGCCGCGCCGCCTGACAGGGGCGCGGAGCTCTTCGACGCCCTCGTCAGGCACGTACGGGGCCACGTCCCAAACGTCGAGACCGGGGAATTCGGAGCCGACATGGCGGTTGAACTTGTAAACAACGGGCCAGTAACCTTCTGGCTGCAGACGTAAGGGTCTGCCGAACACTGCCGCCACATGGCGGTCAAGGTATAATGGCGGACCCACCGCACTAACCTATGGGCACGGCCCGGAGGGCATTAAATGAGTTTTGGCATCAAGGAACTGTTGATCATCCTGGTGATCGTTGCGCTGATCTTCGGCACGAAGCGGCTGCGCAGCATCGGCGGTGATCTCGGCGGCGCGGTGAAGGGCTTCCGCAAGGCCATGGACGAGGCGGAAAAAGAGCCAGCCCAGCTTAGCCAGTCAGAAGACGAGCTTAAAGCCCCGTCACAGTCGGAAACCGCACAGAAAACCGACAGCGCCGGCTAGCACCCGCCAACGGCGCATCAACCCATGTTTGATATTGGCTTCTGGGAACTGCTGGCGGTCCTGACGCTGGGACTGCTGGTACTCGGACCGGAGCGCCTGTCGCAGGTTGTGCGAACGGCCGGCCGATGGTTCGGGCGCGCCCGAAGCATGGCTCGGAACATGCAGTACGAGCTGGAGCGCGAGGTATCGCTCTCCGAGTTCGACGAGAAAAACACGATAGTCCCGCCGGCGAAACCGGCGGCCAGCCCCGCAACCAAACCTGGCGCCGACGCCCAGAGCGTCACCCAGAAGGCAGACGACCAAGCGTCTGTCCAGCAGTCCACCGATGAGCGATGAAAAACGCGCCGGCAAAGGCGCCGAACTCAACGACGAACCGCAAACGCTGATTTCCCACTTGCTGGAATTGCGTACCCGGCTGCTGCGTATCGTGGCAGTTGTACTGGGTGTTTTCCTGGTGCTCATGCCGTTCGCGAACAAGCTCTTTAGCATTGTCGCCGATCCGCTGATTGAGCAGATGCCGGCGGGCACATCCATGATTGCCACCGAGGTGGCCTCGCCGTTTCTTACTCCCTTCAAGCTCGCCCTGGTGCTTGCGATTTTTATCTCAGTGCCGGTGATTCTGCACCAGGCGTGGGCGTTCATAGCACCCGGGCTTTACAACCACGAAAGGCGCCTTGTAATGCCGCTGCTGACGTCCAGCGTGCTGCTGTTCTATCTCGGCGTAGCGTTTGCCTACTTCGTGGTGTTTCCGTTGATGTTCGGTTTTTTCACTGCCACCGCGCCGGACGGCGTCGCGGTAATGACTGACATCAACAACTACCTGAACTTCATTCTCGTGATGTTCTTTGCGTTTGGCATCGCGTTCGAGGTGCCCGTAGCCACGGTGCTACTGGTGTGGACGGGCGTGACCACGCCGGAGAAAATGGGTAAGCACCGCGCGTACATTTTGCTGGGTGCTTTCGTTGCCGGCATGCTGCTCACGCCGCCCGATGTGATCTCGCAAACCCTGCTGGCGCTGCCGATTTATCTTCTTTTCGAGATTGGCGTCATCATGGCGCGAGTGTTTGCCCCCACCTCCGAACATGAGGTCGAAGCCAAGCAGCCCTGAGACTTGCCTGCGTACGCTTGCTTTCTTCCCCGGGCCTGCTGCGTCTCCGGGGCCTACTTAAAGATCGCCTCGCCCGGCACCACCGCAACCGCACCGGCCTCAAGGCCCAGCTCGCGCGCTGCAATCGTCGCGTCCTCCTCCGCCAGTTCCGGCTTCGGCGTGTTGTACTCGATGGGCGACGGCGTATCGCTTACAAGCCGCTGCTTAAGATCGGCGGCGTCTTTTGCGATGAACACAAACTTGATGTTGTCGATTTGCAGATGGCGACTGATGGCCGCGTTCACGTCCTCGAGCGTCAGCGACTTCAGGCCGTCGCGCACGTACGTGGTGAAGCCCGGCGTCTGGTAGTAGTTGCTGTCGAGCATGTAGCCGAGCTGGCGTGACTGCGTCTTTGCGAGCAGGCTGACAAACTTGTCGAGGTAGTTGCGCGTCGACTCAAACGCCTCCTGCGTCAGGCCGGTCTCGACCAGTGCCTGCAGCTCATGCAGCGCGACGCGGGTCGCGAAGTGCGCGTCGTTGTTGTTGCGCAAGGGACGAATCCACACCTGGAA
Organism: Pseudomonadota bacterium; assembly: GCA_038533995.1. Taxonomy (GTDB): domain Bacteria; phylum Pseudomonadota; class Gammaproteobacteria; order Steroidobacterales; family JBCAXP01; genus JBCAXP01. The sequence goes on along the minus strand of JBCAXP010000068.1, from coordinate 4,008 downwards.
GATCTGTTGCTGACGCGACAGGTTGGTATCCGGGTGAAACTGGTACATGCCCCGCGGGAAGTACTCGATGTAGGCGTAATCGCCGTAGTTCATGCCGCGGTCTTCGCGAATCCGGTTGTACAGCCGTCCGCTGGAATTGCGGTGCTCACCGAGCCACGAACGCGCCAGCCACAGCGCAACCCAGTCCGGGTCGCCGCGCTTCACGTCGATGGGAAAACCGAACGACACGGCAACGGCCGGCGTCTCCTTCTCCACGATAAGCGCGCTGTAGCCTTCGACCGCGGGCGGTTCCGGCAGCTCCAGCGCAGGCGCCTCGCCCGACGGCAGCCCGGAGAGCGCCTTCGTAACCGTGCCGGCAAAGTCCTCGGGGTAGCCGCCGGCCAGCCCGACTTTGACGTTTTCGGCCACGTAGTACTGCTGGTAAAACGCCTGTACGTCTTCGAGCGTGAGGGCAGCGATATCATCGGTAGCACCCAGGTTGTAGGTGCCGTACGGGTGCTCAGGCCCGTAAATCATCTCGTAGAGCACTTCCTTGCCGAGCTCTTCGTCATTGTTGCCAACAAGGTCGGTGCGAATGGCGTTCGACAGCCGCGTCTTTAGCCGCTCGAAGTCTTCCTCGCGCCAGCCCGGGTTTAGCAGCTGGTCGCCGGCGAGTTCGAACCAGTTCGCCAGGTTGTCCTTATGCACGGTCCCCGCCAGGCGCACGATCTCCTTGTCAACCTGGCTGTCAAAACCGGCCGCCATGGGATAGAGCGCGTCGTTGATCTCCTGGATTGAGCGCGACTTCGAGCCGCCGTCCGAGAGCATCGCGGCCGTCAGCATGGCCAGGCCCTTTTTGCCCGGCGGGTCAAAGGCGGCACCCGCCTTGAAGATGAAGCCCACGTCCACCAGCGGCGAGGACGTCGAGCGCATCTGCACCACCGAGATGTCCACCGGCGGCGCGTTGTTGATCGCGGTTACGCGGGCGTCCAGCGGTTCCATCTCATCGATGCCGGCAAAGCTCTCCTCACTGGACATTGACAGCATGGTGCGACGCCGGTCGATGAAGACCCGGTTGGCGAAATCCTGCAGGTCTTCCGGCGACAACGTGTCGTACTGGGCGTACACCTCGTTGATGATTTCCGGGTCGCGGCGGAACTGCACGTACGAGGCAAGCACCGCGGCGATGCCTTCGGAATTGTCCATCTGGGCCGTAAAACGGTAGCGCTGACGGGACTTGGTGTTTGTCAGCTTGCGCTTGTCGATCAGCTCGGTGCGAGCTTGCACGAGGGTGTCGTTGATCGCGTCGCGTACCGCCAGGCCGTGCTCGGCATCGGTGAGCCGCGCGAAGATGAACAGCAGGCCCGGATCCTTGCGGTCGGGGAAGTAGGTAAAGAACTGGTCGACGGACTGATCGACGATCACGAGCTTCTGGTAAAGCTCGGAATTTTCCGCGAAGTACAGCTCTGACAGCAGGTCCATCGCCTGCATGCCGCGGTTGGAGGGATTCATGCGCGGCCCGTGAAACGCCATGACCAGCCACGGCTGGGTGGGTGACTCCCACTGGAGGTGCTCGTACTTGGGCGCTTCCTGGGGTGGCTCGGCCGGAATATCGGCGGTGTACGTGCCAGGCTCCCAAGGCCCCCAGTATTGCTCCACCATGTCCATGGTGGCATCCGGGTCCAGATCGCCGACCAGGATAATCGCGGCCTTCTCCGGCCGGTACCAACGAGAGAAAAACACCTTCGAGTACTCGAGCTGATTGGGCATGTCCTCGATGTCAGCGAGAAAGCCCATCGTCGTGTGCTTGTACGTGTGCGTCGTGTAAGCCAGATCGCGAATGCGCTCCAGCATCTTGTTCACCGGGTTGGAGAAGTTCTTGAGGTACTCGCCCTTGACCGCGAGCGCCTCGGTCCGGAACTGGTCCTCAGTGTACGAAAGGTTCATGAAGCGGTCAGCTTCGATCTCGAGCATCTTCTCGAGATCACCCTTGGTAAACGTGATGTGGTAGTTCGTGTAGTCGTCGGTGGTGTACGCGTTCTGGTCAGCGCCGGCGTTGGTCAGAATCTGCTGGTACTCAGCCGGCGGGTATTTCTCCGTGCCGCGGAACATCATGTGCTCGAAGAAGTGAGCGAAACCGCTCTTGCCCGGTTCGATCTCATTGCGCGAACCGGTCTGCACCGGAATTTGCAGCGACACGATGTCCGGGTAGTCGGTCTTCACAATGATGACCCGCAGCCCGTTGTCGAGGTCTCGCTGCAGGTAGGGCATGTCGAAGATCTTCTCCGGCCGCGCCCTCGCCTTCTGCATCGCCGCTGCTTTTTCCAGCCCCACACCGTGGCTCGTGGGCGGCGGCTCGGGCGCCTGCGCCAGCGTCGGCGCCGGCTCTTTCGCCGCCTGCGCCGTGCCGGTTGCAGGGTCGGCGGCCGGCGCGCAGCCGGAAACCGTCAAGAGCATGCCGACGCAGAGGGTCAGCCAGCCTCGCGGATGTGGGGTCATCGATGCCTCCAAATACTACGAATTCTGCTCAACAAGCGTCGTTGTTGCGCAGAAAATACATCTGTGGGCCGCCGGGGTGTCGGGACGCTGTCGGCAAAGCTAAATCAACACCTAACTTTATCACGAAACGCATCGAATCAGCCGCCATGCGCACAGATGTTGTGCGAAAACGACGCCTGGCCAAAACGGTGCACAACTCATGCGGCACCGCAATAGATTTGACTCACAGTGCGAAACTCGTAAACATCAAGACCCATTCAGCCGGTACCACCGGCAGCGTCGGCCCAGTCACACCGGGTGGTCCTCTCACGACCGCACGAAACGCACGCAATAACAGCCGGCTCCGCTGCCACCGAAACGCCGCTATCTGCAGAAAAGCGAGACAATTATGCAAGACACCGTTGCCGTAACAACGCCGGCCGCCACGGCGGGGCAGGACGAGTTCCTGGGGCATCCCAAGGGCCTGTACGTATGCTTCGCCACCGAGCTGTGGGAGCGGTTCTCGTTCTACGGCATGAAGTACCTGCTCTTGCTGTACCTCACGAAGTACCACCTGTTTACTGACGAAGCCGGCTTTGACGTGCTCGGTTCCTACGCCGGCCTCGTGTACGCCATGCCGGTCATCGGCGGGCTGCTTGCCGACCGCTATCTCGGTTTCCGAAAGGCGGTAGTGTTCGGCGGCATTATGCTTTCAATCGGCCACATCCTGATGGCGGTCGAAGGGCACCAGGCCATGTTCTACGCAGCAGGTACCGTGCTGAACGATTCGCTGACCCTCGCCAACGGCACGGTGCTCGCCGCCGGCTCCGTGCTCGCCGAAGACGTCACCATCCGCGACACTGCAGCACTCAATGTGTTCTACCTCGCGCTCGCCTTCATCATCATGGGCGTGTGCTTCCTGAAGCCGAACATTTCCACGATTGTCGGGCGGCTCTACCACGAGAACGACGAGCGCCGTGACAGCGGCTTCACCATCTTCTACATGGGCATCAACATCGGCTCGTTCCTGGCCACGCTGATCTGCGGCTGGCTGGGTGAAACCTACGGCTGGAAATACGGCTTCGGTGCGGCCGGCATCGGCATGATCCTGGGGCTGATAACGTTTCTTTACGGCCAAAAATATCTCATGGGCCACGCCGAGCCCTCCGACCCCGAACTTCTCAAGAGCAAGATCGGCGGCATCATCAGCCGCGAGTGGGCCATTTATCTTGGCTCTTTCCTGGGGCTGAGCGTGGTGTGGTGGCTGGTCCAGAGCGAACCCGTGGTGCACCTTGGCCAGAACATCATGCTGGCCATCGCCGTACTCGGCCTGATTGCGTACGCCTTTATGAAGGGCTCCCGCGAGGAGTTTCACCGCACGATTGTGCTGATGATTCTCATCCTGTCGACGATTGTGTTCTGGGCTTTGTTTGAGCACTTTTGAAGTCGTTCTAGAGAGTCTGTTGTTCCGCGCTGAGCGCGGATTCATTCGCTGCCATCCATACAGTTCTTATGTTTTGCGATCGCTGTTCCTCGTCACGTCACGTCCAC